>JAFDWC010000259.1 GCA_018268655.1 Actinomycetota bacterium | reverse complement strand
CTGGAGCCGAAGTGGGCGATCTCGATGGGCGCCTGCTCCTCCTCCGGCGGCATGTTCGCCAACTACGCCGTCGTCCAGGGCGCCGACAAGTTCATGCCGATCGACCTCCACATCCCCGGCTGCCCGCCGCGGCCGGAGGCGGTCATGTACGGCTTCTCGAAGCTGCAGCGGAAGATCATCGGCAACCCCGACCAGGGCTGGCGCAGCCGCTACAACGCCGCCGGCACCGAGGAGTGGGCGCGCGGCGGCCCCCGCTCCGAACCGCGCCCCGAGGCGGTCGAGGCCTACGAGCAGGCGAGGGAGCTGGCCCTTGCCTGACGCACCCGGACTGGAGCTGCTGCGCGGCGAAATCGAGCGCGAGCTGCCGGGCTCGGTGCCGGCCAGCTCCTACGAACACGGCTGCGCGGCGCTGATCGCCGACCCGGCGCAGATCCGCGCTGTGCTCGGCTGGCTGCGGGAGAGCCCGAGCCACGCCTACGGCTTCCTCTCGAGCCTCCACGTCGCCGACTACCTGCCGGCCGAACCGCGCTTCGGGGTCCACTACGAGCTGCTCAACTTCAACCGCCGCGAGCGCCTCCGGGTGAAAGCGATGCTGGCGGACCCCGGCGAGGACGCGCTGCCGGAGATCGACTCGGTGGTCGGGATGTTCCCGACCGCGGAGGCGCAGGAGCGCGAAGCCTTCGACTTCTTCGGGATCGTCTTCCGCGGCCACCCCAACCTGACCCGGATCCTGCTGCCCGACGACTACGTCGGCTGGCCCCAGCGCCGCGACTTCCCGGTCGGCGGCGAGCCCGTCACCTTCACCTACAACGAACACAACCGTGACTAGCCAGCTCGAAGCCGACCGCACCTCGGAGATCATGACCGTCAACGTCGGGCCGCACCACCCGGCGACCCACGGTGTGCTCCGGCTCGTCGTCGACCTCGAAGGGGAGCTCGTGCGCGAGCTGCGGCCGGTGATCGGCTACGTCCACACCGGGATCGAAAAGTCCTGCGAGGACAAGAGCTACTGGAAGGTGATCCCGTTCGTCGAGCGGATGGACTACGTCTCCTACTTCTTCCAGATGGAGGCCTTCTGCGGCGCCGTCGAGCGCCTGATCGAGCTCGAGATCCCGCCCCGCGCCAAGTATCTGCGGACCCTCTTCCTCGAGCTCAACCGGATCCACTCCCACCTGGTCTGGCTCGGCACCACCGCGCTCGACCTCGGGGCGATCTCGATGCTCTGGTACTGCTTCCGCGAGCGCGACCGGATCCTCGACCTGTTCGAAATGGCGACCGGCCAGCGGATGCACACCCGTTACTTCCAGGTCGGCGGCGTGATCGAGGACATCCCGGTCGGGTTCGAGGCGAAGTGCCGCAAGTTCGTCGAGGACATGCCGGTGCGGGTCGGCCAGTACGAAGCCCTGCTCGACCGCAACGAGGTCTTCCTGCAGCGGACCAAAGGGGTCGGGATCGTCCCCCGCGAGCGCCTGCTCGAGCTCGGCGTCACCGGGCCGCTGCTGCGCGCCGCCGGCGAGCCCTGGGACCTGCGCAAGGCCTTCGACTACCTCGCCTACCCGGAGATGGACTTCAAGATCCCGGTCGGGACCGTCGGCGACAACTACGACCGCTACCGGTGTCGTGTGGCGGAGATGGTCGAGTCGACCAAGATCGTCGGCCAGTGCCTCGACGCCCTGCCCGAGGGCCCGCACATCGCCGAGGACCGCAAGTACGTGCTGCCGCCGCGCTCGGAGCTCTCGACCTCGATGGAGTCGCTGATCCACCACTTCAAGCTCGTCACCGAGGGCTACCGGGTCGGCCCCGGCGAGATCTACTACGCGATCGAGGGGCCGCGCGGCGAGCTCGGCTGCTTCGTCCTCGCCGACGGCTCGGCGAAGCCGGCCCGGGTCCACTTCCGCGACCCCTCCTTCGTCAACCTGCAGTCCTTCCGCGACATGGCGGTCGACAGCTACGTCGCCGACATGATCTGCAGCCTCGGGATGCTCGACCCGATCCTCGGCGGGGTGGATCGATGAGCGCGGAGCGACCAAGCGTGCATATCTGGCTCTTTGCGCCGGGAGCGAAGCGCGAGGTTTTGTCGTGAGCCCCGTCGACGGCGCCGGCGTCAGCAACCCGGACCTGCCGGTCGACCGCGCGGTCACCGAGGGCCGGGTCCCGCAGGCGGACCCCGAGCAGATCCCGCAGCTGTCCGAAGTCGACTGCCCGCCGGAGTTGCAGGCGCGGATCGAGGAGCTGATGGGGCGCTACCCAGATCGGCGCTCGGCCTCGATCCCGGCGCTGTGGGCGGTCCAGGAGCGATACGGCTACTGCGCGCCGGAGGGGATCCGGCAGGCGGCCGCGGTGATGCGGGTCACCCCCGCCTACCTGGAGTCGGTCGCGAGCTTCTACGACCTCCTCCACACCAAGCCGGTCGGCCGCCACCGGATCGAGGTCTGCACCAACATCAGCTGCTGGATGCGCGGCGGCGACCAGCTGCTCGACGCCTTCCGGGCCGCCGCCGGCGACGACTCCGAGGAGTTCTTCGTCACCGGCTTCGAGTGCCTCGGCGCCTGCGACATCGCCCCGATGGCGTCGATCGACCAGCGCTACTACGGGCCGCTCGAGGCGGCCGAGGCGGGGGTTGCGATCGAGCAGCTGCGGGCCGGCGCCGAGGTGCTGCCCGAGAAGGCGCTGGCGAAGCGGCCGCTGGCCGGCGACACGCCGAGTCCGGGGGCTGCTCGGGGTGGGGGAGCAGGCTGATGCCGCACGCGCTCGAGACCCGCGTCTTGCTCGAGGCCGCGGAGGACCCGCGCCTGCGCACGCTCGCCGGCTACCGGGAGCTGGTCGGCGGCTACGCCACGCTCGAGCGTGCCTACCGCGAGATGGAGCAGGACGAGGTGCTGAAGGAGCTCGAAGACTCCGGCCTCCGCGGCCGCGGTGGCGCCGGCTTCTCGATGGGCAAAAAGGCCTCCTTCCTGCCCCGCGGCGAGATGGCCAAGTATCTCTGCTGCAACGCCGACGAGTCCGAGCCCGGGGCCTTCAAGGACCGCGAGCTGATGCAGCGCAACCCGCACCAGCTGATCGAGGGGATCGCGATCGCCGCCCTCGCCGCCGACGCCGGCCACG
>JAFDWC010000258.1 GCA_018268655.1 Actinomycetota bacterium | reverse complement strand
CATAGTCTTTGGCAGCCTCTCCGCGGACGGGCCAATGAGCATTCTCGACGACGCAATCCGAGAGCACCTGGAACTGAAGCGCGCGCACGGCGCCGACGAGGCCGAGCTCAAACGCCTCGAGGACGAGGCGTTCGGTCCGGCCGAGCGACCCGACCAGGGCGGCGACCAGCTCGATCCGTTCGCCGAGGCGCCGACCGAGTTCCTCTCGGCGCCCGACGCCGAGGAGCTGCCGCCGGCGGCAACCGAGGCCCCGCCCGCCGCTGACCGGCCCGACTCGGACTCGGGCCGCCGCCGGATCAACGTCGCCGACCTCCAGGAGCCGCCGCCGCCGAAACCGGTCGAGCCGGAGGAGAACGCCGAGGACGCGGCGCCCGAGGGACCTGCGGCGGAGGGCTCCTCGGCGGAAGGGCCCGCCGAGGAGGAGCACCCGGCGATGGAGCACAGGACGATCGCCCAGCCGGCGCCCGAGGACAGGCCGGCGGCGCCGAGCGACGCCCTCCAGCCCGACCCCGAGGCGCCCCGAGCCGCCCCGCCCGCCGCCGAGGAGGCCCCTGCTCCCCAGGAGCCCCCCGCTCCCGAGGAGCGGCAGGCGATCGCCGAGCAGCCGACCCAGCTGTTCGACGTCGAGGGTCAGTTCGCGGACACCGCCGAGCCACCCGCCGGCGCCGACGACTCCGACGAGGTGATCGAGGTCTCGGGGCCGCCGGAGGAGGAGCCCGCGGACGAATTCGACGAGTTCTTCAGCGAGCAGCGCCTCTCCGACGAGCTCAACCAGGCGCTCGAGGCGCCGCTCCCGGACGAGCCCGGCGCGCCGTCGACGGAGGAAGCCTTCTCGCCCTTCCTCGACCCGGACACCGAGCTGGGGCCGCCGCCGGAGGGCCAGCGCGAGCGCGACTCCGAGGAACAGCGCCGCGACCTCGAGCCCCTGTTCGAGCCCAACGTCGAGGGGCCGCTCCCCGAGGAGGACGACTCGGCCGAAGCCGAGCCTCCCCAGCCCGACTCGCGCGAAGCCGAGCTCCCGGAGGACGACTCGCGCGAAGAGGACCTCCCGGACGAGCCGCGTGACGAAGGCGAGGCCGACCGCGACCAGGCCGACACCGCCGCCACGCGCAAGGCCGAGCCCGGCCACGCCGACGCGCTCGAAGACACCCCCGACTTCCTCGAGGAGTCACCGGACGACGACGACGCCTGGTTCGAGCAGCGCCCCCCGAAGGACTTCGACTTCGGCGACTGAGCCCAGCCCGCCGGTTGCAGAGCCGGCACATTCTGCGCGCCACGCGTGCGGATTTCTTCCGTAGCGGCGTACTGGTCGAGGAAACCGCCTGAGCTGTCGTTGACGGCAGCTGCCTCCGGTGTCACCGGCACGGGCTCTCTTGTCCTGAAGCTGGAGGGCCGGTAGAGCGGGATCCGGGGCGCGGAGCCGCGCGCTTCCGGGCTTCGAGTCGATGGAGCCAGCCGGGATCGAACCGGCGACCTCCGCCTTGCAAAGGCGGCGCTCTGCCAGCTGAGCTATGGCCCCTTCCGGCGGATTGTAGGCCGCAGCCGGTGGCTGGGCCCCAGCCCTACGAAGCCAGCAGGCTCTCTGCCCGCTTGCCCTCGGGCAGGTTCTGGTCGGCGTGGTAGCTCGACCGCACCAGGGGGCCGGCGGCGACGGACTCGAAGCCGAGGTCGTAGGCGGCCCGCTCGAGCGCCGCGAACTCGTCCGGGTGCCAGTAGCGGACGACCGGGAGGTGGTTTTCGGTCGGCCGCAGGTACTGGCCGACCGTGAGCACCTGGACCTTGGCCTCGCGGAGGTGGCCGAAGGTCTCGACCATCTCCTCGAAGGACTCGCCGAGGCCGACCATCAGGCCGGACTTGGTGACCACGTCCTCGCCGCCCATCTCCTTGGCCAGCCGCAGGACGCGGGTGGAGCGGGCGAACTGGGAGCCGCGGCGGGCGAGCGGGTAGAGGCGGGGCACCGTCTCGACGTTGTGGTTGAAGACGTCCGGCCGCTCGTGGATCACCTTCGCCAGGGGCATTTCCTGGCCGCGGAAGTCGGGGGTGAGGATCTCGACCTTGCAGTCCGGGGCCATCATCCGGATCGAGCGGACGACGCCGACGAAGGCGGAGGCGCCGTAGTCGGGAAGGTCGTCGCGGTCGACCGAGGTGACGACGGCGTGGCGCAGCCCCATCCGCTTCACCTGGTTGGCGACTCGGAGCGGCTCCAGCGGGTCGTTCCAGGTCGGCTTGCCGGTCTGGACGTTGCAGAAGCCGCAGCGGCGGGTGCAGACGTCGCCGAGGATCATGAAGGTCGCGGTGCCGCGCTCCCAGCACTCGCCGACGTTGGGGCAGTTGGCCTCCTCGCAGACCGTGTGCAGGTTGTCGGCGCCGATCGTCTGCTTGAGGCGGCGGTAGTTGGGGCCGCCCGGCGCCGGCACCTTCAGCCACGGTGGCTTGCGGGTGCGACGGAAGGGGACAGTGCCCTCGGCCGCGGCGGCGGTGCCGCCGGGCTTGGCCCGCGAGCGGGTGACGTGGACGCGCTCGGAGGGGCGCTCGCTGGGGGTGGCCGTACTCATCTCGTCGGAACCGCGGAACCGAGACTAGCGGGAGCCGGGGCGCCGTCGAGGGCGGCCAGCTCGGTGGGTTTGGGCTCGCGCTCGAAGGTCTCGCAGTAGCGCTCGGTCAGGGTCGCGGCGAAGGCGCCGAATTCCTGCTCGGCGCCGCGCTCGCGGGCGACCGAGGTGACCGCGCAGCCCTCGATCCCGCACGGCACCACCCACTCGAACGGCTGCAGGTCGTTATTGACGTTGATCGCCAGCCCGTGGGTGGTGACGCCGCGGCTGATGTGGAGGCCGATCGCGCCGATCTTGCGGTCCGGTCCGGCGCCCTGGACCCAGACCCCGGTCTCGCCCGCGACCAGCCCGGCCTCGACCCCGAAGTCGGCTAGGGCGGCGATCATCGCCTGCTCGAGGTTGCGGACGTAGCCGTGGACGTCGCGGCCGTAGGGCTCGAGCGAGACGATCGGGTAGGCGACCAGCTGCCCGGGCCCGTGGTAGGTGACGCGGCCGCCGCGCTCGGTGTCGCGGACCTCGATCCCCTGCGCCTCGTACCACTCGACCCCCATCGGCAGCTCCTCGGCGCTGGCGCGGCGGCCGCGGGTGTAG
>JAFDWC010000257.1 GCA_018268655.1 Actinomycetota bacterium | reverse complement strand
TCGAGCACCTCGCGGTCGCCCGCGAGGACGAGGCGGTCCGGGTCGTCGTCTTCAGCTCCGCCGACCCGCTCGGCTTCTGCGCCGGCGCCGACGTCCGCGAGCCCCTCGACCACGACGGCCACGTCCGCCGCATGCAGATGTTCTCCGACCTCTACGACCAGACGGTGGCCTTCCCGAAGCCGACCGTCGCCGCCTGCCATGGCGACGTCGTCGGCGGCGGTGCCGAGCTCGCCGTCGCCTGCGACCTCCGCGTCGCCGGCGCCAACCTGCGGCTGCGCTTCCCCGGCGCCGCCCTCGGGCTGCCGGTCGGCCCCGCTCGCCTCGTCACCCTCTGCGGCCTCGCCACCGCCAAGTACCTGCTGCTGACGGCGAAGACGACCGGCGCCGACGAGGCGCTGCGGCTCGGCCTCGTCAACCAGGTCGCGCCGGCGGCGGCGACCGAGGAAAAGGCGCTCGAGCTTGCCGACACCGTCGCCGCCCACGACCCCGCCGCCGTCGCCCGCCTCAAGAACATGCTGCATGAGTGGGACGACGTCGTCGGCCGCTCGGCCGTCGAGGGCGTCGGCCAGGTCGAGCACGTCCGCAGCGCCGCGGATCTGCCCTTCGGCTGAGCTTCGCTTCTCTCCGCGGGCTGGACGAACGTTCGACGAAGGCCCGTTTTCGGGCGCCGACGCCGTCTTCAAGGTCAGGGCGACCGACTCGGCGGGCAACGTCGGCGCCGTCGTCAGCCGCCGCTTCACGGTCACCGATTAGCGACCCTCGCGGTCACCTAGAATCGCTCGGGCCGACCCGGATCGCGCGATCCGGGCGCTTTGCCTGCGATGAGCCTTCGCCCACTTCTAGATCTCGCCCACGAGAGCGAGCGCCTTCATGCGCTCGCCGGCGAGGCGCGCGCCGCCGCTGACGGCGCCGCCGGCTCGCGCGAGGTCCGCGCCTCGGCGATGCTGCGGCCGCTGCTGCTCGCCGCCCTGGTCGAGGACGAGCGCGGGCTCGCCGGCCGGCCGGCGCTGCTGGTCAGCGCCGACGACCGCTCCGCTCGCGACCTCGCCGCCGACCTTCGCGCCTACCTGGCGCCGCGCCGGGTCCGCCTCTATCCCTCGCGCGGCACCGGCTACGCGAGCTCGATCTCGCCGCCGCCGCACCTGGTCGGGCTGCGGATCGACGCCCTCGACGCGCTCGTCTCCGAGCCCGACGCGGTCGTCGTCGCCAGCGCCACCGCGCTCGCCGAGGCGGTGCCCGACGCCTCGCTGCGCCCGGCCGGCTTCGCCCTCGCACGGGGCGAGGAGGTCGACCTCGGCGCCGTCGCCGAGGACCTCGTCGGGGCCGGCTACGAACGGGCCGAGCAGGTCGAGGAGCGGGGCCAGTTCGCCGTCCGCGGCGGCATCCTCGACGTCTTCCCGGCGACCGAGGAGCGGGCGGTTCGGATCGAGCTGTTCGGCGACGAGATCGAGTCGATGCGCTGGTTCTCGACCTTCACCCAGCGCAGCCTCGGCGAGGCCGAGCGGGTTGAGCTGGCGCCGGCCGCCGAGCTCGACGCCGAGCACCGCGAGCTGGCCGAGCTGGCGGCGGCCGAGGCCGCCGAAGCGGCCAGCGGCTCGGCCGGCTCCGAGGACGACGGCGACGGCCGCCTCGCCAACCTCGCCGAGCTGCTGCCGCTGGACCACTTCCGCGCCCCGCTCGACCTCATTCCCGCGGCCGCCGCGATCGTCCTTGCCGCCGCCGAGGAGATCGAGCCTGCCCTGCGCGACAACTGGGACGACGTCACCACCGCGATGCACGACGAGGACGCCCGCCACCTCTACGTCGACGTCGCCGGGCCGCTCGCCGCCCGCGCCGCGCTCGCCCTGACCGGGGTGGGGGAGGAGGACGAGGCCGCCTTCCGCGCCGCCCGCGCCGAGTCGCCCGCCCGCAGCGTCAAGGAGGCCGAGGCCGAGCTGGAGAAACTGGTTCGCTCCGGCTACCGCACCGTGGTCGCCTTCGAGAGCCGCGGCGAGGCCGAGCGCGCCCGCTACGGGCTCGACCGCCTCGACGCCCGCCTGCTCGACGGTGGTCGCCTCTCGCCCGATCCCGGCCTCGCCTTCGCCGAGGCGCGGCTGCGCGAGGGCTTCGTCAGCCCGGAGCTGAAACTCGCCGTCTATCCCTACCGCCGGCTCGTCCACCGCCGGCGCGCCGAGGAGCCCGCCCCCGGCGGCGGCCGCGGCAAACTCGCCTTCAGCGACCTCCGGGTCGGCGACTACGTCGTCCACGAGGACCATGGCGTCGCCCGCTTCGCCGGCTTCGAGACGCGCGAGATCGGCGGCGTCACCCGCGACTACCTCTACCTCGAATACAAGGGCGAGGACCGCGTCTACGTGCCGACCGAACAGCTGGCGAAGCTGAGCCGCTACGTCGGCGCCGGCGGCTCGCCGACGCTCTCGGCGCTGGGCGGCAAACGCTGGCAGAACATGAAGGCGCGGGCCCGCAAGGCGGCGGGCGCGCTGGCCGGCGAGCTGCTCAACCTCTACGCCGAGCGCCGCTCCCGCAAGGGCCACACCTTCCCCCCGGACGGCGAGTGGCAGATCGAGATGGAGGCGGCCTTCCCCTACCGCGCGACCGCCGACCAGCTGGAGGCGATCGAGGCGGTCAAGGGGGACATGGAATCGGAGCGGCCGATGGACCGCCTGGTCTGCGGTGACGTCGGCTTCGGCAAGACCGAGGTGGCGCTGCGGGCCGCGGTCAAGGCCGCCGCCGACGGCAAGCAGGTGATGGTCCTGGTCCCGACCACGATCCTCGCCCAGCAGCACTTCGGCACCTTCCGCGAGCGTCTCGCCGACCTCCCGTTCCGGGTCGAGGGCGTCTCCCGGCTGCGCCCCGCCGTCGAGACCAAAGCCGTGCTCAAGGACTTCGAGGCGGGGAAGGTCGACATCCTGATCGGCACCCACCGGCTGCTCAGCCGCGACGTCCGTGCCAACGACCTCGGTCTCGTCGTCGTCGACGAGGAGCAGCGCTTCGGGGTCAAGCAGAAGGAGCTGCTGCGGCAGCTGAAGCTGAAGGTCGACGTGCTGGCGCTGTCGGCGACGCCGATCCCGCGCACCCTGCAGATGAGCCTCGCCGGCCTCCGCGACATCTCAGTGATCGAGACCCCGCCCGAGGGCAGGCGCCCGGT
>JAFDWC010000256.1 GCA_018268655.1 Actinomycetota bacterium | reverse complement strand
CGACCTCGGCGATCGCCGCCAGCAGCGAGTCGCGGGCGCTTTCGATCCAGAAGTTCATCGAGTCGAGCCCGGTCAGGCTGGCGGCGGCGCAGCGGCCGCGGACCCGTCGCTGCAGATCGGGCTGGATGTTGGCGAGGAAGACGGTGTCGGCGGCTTCGGCGGCGGCCGAGAGCTTCGGCTCGAAGCTCTCGAAGACGCCGAGCTGGGTGTCGTCGGTGTGGGCGACGTTGAGGTCGAACTCGTAGTGGCCGCGCCAGAAGAAGGACTTGCCGGCGACCCGCTCGATGTCGTCGGTGACGACGCCGCGGCCTTCGAGGACCTCGAACTGCTCGGGCCCGAAGTCCTCGCCGACCGGCCCCACCGGCCGCACCTCGGTGAAGAAGCTGGCGGCGAGCGAGAAATGGACGGCGGCGCCGCCGAGCATCCGCTCGCGCTCCCCGAACGGGGTCTTGACGGCGTCGAAGGCGATTGAACCAACCACGGTGAGTGACATGCGGCGAACAGTATCCGTAGGATCGCCGTGATGAGTCGCAGGGCTTTGGTGACGGTCTTGGCCGCGGTGATTGCGCTTGCCGTCGCGATTCCGGCCCTCGCCGACTCCGGCACCAGCGCCAGGACCGCGAGCGTGCACGGCCTCTCGAAGCGGGCGCTGGCGAAGGCGAAGCTGGCGCTGCGGCTCTCGCGCGGGGCGAAGCGGCAGGCCCACCGGGCGGCGAGCACCGCGACCGCGGCGCAGGCGGTTGCCGCCGGCGCGGCGAAGAGCGCCTCGAGCGCCGACGAAAAGGCGGCCGTCGCCGCCCGCCAGGCCGAAGAAGCGAAGGGCACGGTGGCTGCGGGCCGGCCCCAGGTCGGCTTCGCCGCCGCCGCGGTCTCGACCGGATCGGAAGCGTTCGTCGAGCTCGACGGCGGCCCCGCGGTGACGCTGACCGTGCCCCAGTCCGGCCTGATCCAGGTCTGGGCGCAGGCGACCCTCGATGCCGATGGCGCGGTGGCGCTGTACGAGGACGGCAGGCCGATGCCGGGCCAGGGCTGCGAACCGAGTTCCCCTCCCGGCTCCGAAGTGCCGCTGTTCGCGGCTCCGGGCGGCTCGCCGGGCGAAACGTTCACGGTCGGCACCCCGGCCGGCCCCAGCTGCGGCAGCTTCGGCCCGCCCGGTCCGGTTCTCTTCCAGACCTCTCCCGGCCGCCACGAATACGAACTCCGCTACGCCTCCTGCGGCTGCGAACCGCCGCCCGCGGAAGCGACCTTCTCCGAGCGCCGCCTCGTCGTCCAGGCGCTGCCGTAAGCACCGATCGGCATCGAGGGGCTCGACGGGCGATCACCGGCGAGCCGATGGCGGCGGTCGCGCGGGCGAGCTGACGGCTACGATCGCAGGGGCCTAACCCCCTTTTCGGAGGCGGCGCGGGGGCAAGAAGAACTGATCGCCCGCCGCAGCACCGGCAAGCTTCTGCTCGACCCTTCTAGATAGATCGGCACCACCTCTACATGACCGCATTCAAAGACCTTGGCCTCTCGCCTGCGATCCAGCAGGCGCTCGACGAGCTCGGCTTCGTCGAGCCCTCGCCGATCCAGGAGGAGGCGATCCCGGAGCTGCTCGCCGGCCACGACGTGATCGGCCAGGCCCAGACCGGGACCGGCAAGACGGCCGCCTTTGGGCTGCCGCTGCTCCAGTACCTCGACCCCGCGGACCCGGAGGTGCAGGCGATCGTCCTCACCCCGACCCGCGAGCTCTGCATCCAGGTGACGCAGGCGCTGCGTTCCTACGCCGAGCACCTCGAGGTCGAGGTCGTCGCCGTCTTCGGCGGTGCCCCGATCCGCTCGCAGCAGTCGCAGCTGCGCTCCGGCGCCCACGTCGTCGTCGCCACCGTCGGCCGGATGATGGACCTGATGTCGCGCCACTCGCTGGTCCTCACCTCGGCCCGCTTCGTCGTTCTCGACGAGGCCGACGAGATGCTCGACCTCGGCTTCATCGAGGACGTCGAGAAGATCCTCCGGATGTGCCCGAGCGGGCGCCAGACGGCGCTCTTCTCGGCGACGATGCCGCCGCCGATCCAGAAGCTCGCCGAGGGCTACATGTACGACCCGACGACGATCCGGATCACCCCGAAGACGCTGACCGTCGACGCGATCCAGCAGGCCTTCATCGAGGTCCCGGCCAAGGACAAGGCGGAGAAACTGGTCGACGTGCTGAAGGTCGAGGAACCGGAGCAGGCGATCATCTTCACCCGGACCAAGATCGGCGCCTCGAAGCTGGAGCAGACGCTGAAGGCCAAAGGCCTCGACGTCAAAGCGTTGCACGGCGACATGAGCCAGGGCTCGCGCGACGGTGTCATGATCGCCTTCAAGGATCACCGGGTGCGGCTGCTGGTAGCCACCGACATCGCCGCCCGCGGCCTCGACATCGAGCACGTCACCCACGTCATCAACTACGACGTGCCGAACTCCTCAGAGGTCTACGTGCACCGGATCGGCCGCACCGGCCGGGTCGGGCGGACCGGCCGCGCGATCACCTTCGTCACCCCGGCCCAACGCGAGGAGATCGGCCGGATCGAGCGCGACGTCAAGACCTCGATCGGCGAGTGGGAGACCCCGGAGGAGCGGCTCGAGCACGCGCCGCGGCCGCGCCGCCGCCGCGAGCGGGGCGAGCCCAGCGAGCGGCAGCGCGAGCGCGAGCCGGCTGCCGCGGGCGACCGCGCCGAGGGTGACGACGGGCCGGACCGTGATCGCGACGCCGGCGGCGATCGTGACGGCAAGGCGGAGACCGTGAAGCTCTTCGTCAACCGCGGCGAGCGCAGCGGGATCGACGAGGAGGACCTGCGCTGGGCGCTGCGCGAGGGCGCCGTCCTGCCCGACGAGGCGATCCACGACGTCCGCGTCCTGCACCGCTTCTCGTTCGTCGAGGTGGATCCCGCTGAAGCCGAGCGGACGGTCGAGTTTCTGGACGGGACCAAGTTGAAGGGCAAGGAAATTAGGCTTGAGGTGGCGCGGAGTTAGGTAGGCGGGGGCGAGGGACGGCCGGTTTCTCGGGACGCCCATTTCTCGGAGCTGCCCGTCTCCCGGAACGCCCGCTCTGCGGGACGCCGAGGGACCAGGGTCTTGCGCGGCGGGGCCCTCGGCACTCCTCCCCGTGAATTTCGTCGCTCGCCCCTTTCAGGGGCTCCGCTCCGATGTTGGAGCGCCCCCTTTCAGGGGGCGCAGATA
>JAFDWC010000255.1 GCA_018268655.1 Actinomycetota bacterium | reverse complement strand
TCCCCGGACACTCAGGAAACCAGCCGAAGGCTGTCGTTTCCGTCCGGGGAGGGACCCCCGATCCCCGCCCTCGAATCCGCATCGAAGGCGGTTCGTCCCTCGCACCGCCCGCGTCCACTCAACGACTCGCCATGACCATCCCAACCCCCGGAAAGCCGAGCTTTTGCTTGACCGCGTAGGTGAGGTCGAATTCGCGGCCGGCGACGTAGGGACCGCGGTCGATCACCGGCACGGTGATCTCGCGGCCGTGGTAGCGCAGGGCCACCTCGGTCCCGCACGGAAGCGTCTTGTTGGCGACGCCGAGGGTCCCGGGCAGGAGGGTGCCGCCACAGGCGACACCGTTGCCCCAGAGGCCGGGGCCGTACCACGAGGCGCCGGCCAGCCGGTAGCTGGTCAGGTGGCGCGCCTTGCTCGTGGACCCCTTGGTGCGGCGGTCGTGGAGGCCGACCGCCCGAACCGAGTAGGCGCCCGTCGTCTTCGGCTTCCAGCGCACGGAGAACGTCCCGTTGGCCTTGGTGGTGACGCCGACGTGGCCCGAGTCGGCGCCCTTGAAGATGAGGCGGACCCGGTGGCGGCCGCTGGGGCGGACCTTGCCGCTGACCTTGATCCCGTTGCCGACCACGAGGTCGTGGCGGGAGAGGTGCAGGGCGACGTGGGACTTCGCCCGCTCCGGGCGCTGGTCGCGGTGCTTCTGGGGGGCGGCGGGAGCGACAGAGGCCCCGACCGTCAGCGCGACCAGGACTGCGGTCGCGGGCACGATGTATCGCATGGGGTGGAATCACTCGCTTTCTGCTGCCTACGGGGTTAGCTGACGGGCTCGTGGGCCCGGCTCGGTGCCGGACGCTTCGCTACGGGCGGCTCGCCGCCCGATTCGCCCCGGGCCGCGGCGGAAAGAGACGGATGCCGCGGCAAGTGGGTCCCCCGCTCCCCGGCGCAAGCGGCGCGGGGACTCGGCAGATGGGATGTTCGCGTTTAGACCCCAAACACGCTAACGGCGGCTTGGAAGCGCGAATGTGAGCGAACGCACACATATCGCCTCCCGCACGAAATCTCTCATTTGGCTCTGCAAGGCGAAAACTCCGCCCTATACCGCTGAAGTTTCCTGTGCGAAGATGGTCTGGTGGCGGACAGGCTGACGGGACTGGACGCGTCGTTCCTCCATCTGGAGCGGAGCGGCGCCCACATGCACGTGGCCTCGACCAGCATCTTCGAAGGGCCGGCACCGAGCCACGAGGAATTCCGCAACCACATCGCCGCCCGGCTGCACCTCGTCCCCCGTTTCAGGCAGAAGCTCCGGTTCGTGCCGCTCGATCAAGGCCGCCCGGTCTGGGTCGACGATCCCTACCTCAACCTCGACTACCACGTCCGCCAGACCGCACTGCCGGCCCCCGGCTCCGACGAGCAGCTGCGCAACCTGGCGGCGCGGATCTTCTCGCAGCAACTCGACCGCTCGAAGCCGCTCTGGGAGCTGTGGCTGGTCGAGGGCCTCGACGACGGCCGCTTCGCGATCATCGGCAAGAGCCACCACGCCCTCGTCGACGGCATCTCCGGGGTCGACATAACCACCGTCCTCTTCGACCTCGACCCGCAGCCCGATCCCCCGCCTGCGCCGCCGCCGCCCTGGCTCGCGCAACCCGAACCGACCGACTTCCACCTGTTCCAGGAGGCCCTGCGCGAGCGGCTGACCAGCCCGCGCGAGATCGCTCGCGGTGCCCGCTACACGATGCGCGGCCCGCGCAAGGTGCTGCGCGGGATCGGAGCGACGACGAAGATGGTCGGCGCCGGCTTCTCCGCCCCCAGCTCGGTCTTCAACGTCGAGATCGGGCCGCACCGTCGCTTTGCGATGACCCAGGCTGACCTCGACGACCTGAAGCGGATCAAGAACGCCCACGGCGGCACCGTCAACGACGTCATCCTCGCGATCGTCGCCGGCGGGATCGGCCGCTACCTGCGGGCCCGCGGCCGCGAGACCGAGGGGGTCGAGCTGCGGGCGATGGTCCCGGTCAGCGTCCGCGCCGCCGACGAGCGCGGCGCCCTCGGCAACAGGATCACGGCGATGATGGCGCCGCTGCCGGTCGGGGTCGAGGACCCGGTCGAGAGGCTGGCGCTGGTCAGCGCCGCGATGGGCGACCTGAAGGCCTCGGGGCAGGCGGTCGGAGCCGAAATCCTGACCAAGCTGACCGACTTCGCGCCGACCACCATCGCCTCGCAGGCCGCCCGTCTGCAGCCGGCGCAGCGCTTCTTCAACCTCGTCGTCACCAATGTGCCCGGGCCGCAGTTCCCGCTCTACCTGCTCGGTCGCCGGATGGAGTCGATCTTCCCGATGGTGCCGCTGGCCCACAAGCAGGCGCTCTGCATCGGGATCATGTCCTACGACGGCCAGGTCAACTTCGGCCTGATCGGCGACTACGACGCGATGGCCGACCTCCAGAGCTTCGCCCTCGACCTCGAGGAGGAGACGGCCGAGGCGATCGCCAGCGCCGCACCGGCGCCTGACGACCCTGCCCGCGCCCGCGCTGCCGCCTCGACCAACGGCGCCGCCGCTCTCGCCGGGGAGCCGAGCTGATGGCGTCCGACAAGTCCCCCGCCGAGCTGATCGACGGCCGGATCGCCGAGCTCGGCGACTGGCGCGGCGAGACGCTGGCCCAGGTCCGCGCCCTGGTCAAGCGGGCCGACCCCGAGGTGGTCGAGGAGTGGAAATGGCGCGGGGTCCCCACCTGGTACCACGAGGGCATCATCTGCACCGGCGAGACCTACAAGGACAAGGTCAAGGTGACGTTCGCCAAGGGCGCTTCTCTTGACGATCCCGCCGGCCTGTTCAACTCGAGCCTGGACGGGAACGTGAGGCGGGCGATCGACATCCTCGAGGGTGAGACGATCGACCAGGAAGCGTTCGTCGCGTTGGTCGAGGCTGCGGTTGCGCTGAACGAGGCTTAGGACTGGGGCTTGGGTGGTAGGGGGCGGTCGGGTGCCCCTCCGGAAAACGCTCCGCCTGCGGCTCCGCTTGAGTGTTTTCGGGAGGGGCACCCGACCGCCCCACCAACACGCACCGGCTAAGGCCAGAACCCCCCGGCTTTCGTGAGCTGACAAGGGACGAATCCCCTGCGTGGCTCCGCGAGCGGCGGCCGCACTCGGGGTGACGTTGTCCCCGCTATGCGGGGACAACCGCACGGAAGTCGCCGACCAGCTCCCGTCCCTTGTCAGCTCTAGAGAGAG
>JAFDWC010000254.1 GCA_018268655.1 Actinomycetota bacterium | reverse complement strand
TCCTCCCGGACCTCGAAGCCGCGCTCGCCGCGGAGGAGCCGCTGCGGCGCACCGTCGCGCGACTCGCTCCCCGGCTCCTCGCCGACGCCGAGCTCGCCGGCTACGGCGACCCGGCCGAGCTCCTCCTCAACGTCAACGATTCCGCCGACCTGAAGCGGGCCGAGGGTATCCTCGCGGCACGATGAGCGGCGGATTCGTCTCCCGGGGGTTTGGCGGCAAGCGCCGCGCCCCGGACGACCTCCGCGACCGCCTGCCGCCGGGCCAGTACCTCGAAGGCGGCTTCCCGGTCCTCACCGCCGGCCCGACCCCGACCGTCGAGACCGCCGACTGGAGCTTCCGGATCGACGGCATGGTCGCCAACCCGACCGAGTGGAACTGGCAGCAGTTCAACGCCCTCCCCGCCGAGGAGATCCCCTGCGACATCCACTGCGTGACCAAGTGGTCGAAGCTCGACACCAGCTTCCGCGGCGTCTCCCTCGACACCCTGCTGGAGGCGGTCGAGCCGCTCGACGCCTTCGCCATGGCTCATTCCTACGGCGGTTACACGACCAACCACTCGCTCGAGGACCTCAGCGACGGCAGGGCCTGGATCGTCACCGAGCACGAGGGCGAGCCGCTGCCGCGCGAGCACGGGGGCCCCGCCCGGCTGCTGGTCCCGCACCTCTACTTCTGGAAGAGCGCCAAGTGGATCGCCGGCCTGCGGGTCAGCGACCACGACGAGCCCGGCTTCTGGGAGGCCAACGGCTACCACCGCCGCGGCGACCCCTGGCAGGAGCAGCGGTATTGGACGGACTGAGCGCCTCGCCGTGAGCGCCCTGACCGCGGTCGAGCAGCGGGCGCCGGGGGGCTGGCAGATCGCCACCGTCGAGGCGATCCGGGTCGAGACCCCGCGGGTCAAGAGCTACCGCCTGCGGCCGCCGCTGTGGATGCCGCACCTGCCGGGGCAGCACTACGAAGTCCGCCTCACCGCCCCCGACGGCTACACCGCCCAGCGCTCCTACTCGGTCGCCTCCTCGCCGCTGGAGGAGGGCGTCGTCGAGCTGACCGTCGACCGCCTCGACGACGGCGAGGTCTCGACCTACTTCCACGACGTCCTCGTCGAGGGCGACCAGGTCGAGGTCCGCGGCCCCTTCGCCTCCTACTTCGTCTGGCGCGGCGAGAGCCCGACGCTGCTGGTCGGCGGCGGCTCCGGCGTGGTGCCGCTGATGTCGATGCTCCGCCACCGCCGCCTCACCGCCCTCGAGCTGCCGATGCGCCTCCTCTACTCCGCCCGCAGCGCCGAGGACGTGATCTACGCCGACGAGCTCGGCGCCGACGCCGTCGTCACCCTCACCCGCTCGGCCCCGCCCGACTGGAACGGCCCGACCGGCCGCATCGACGCCGAGCTCGTCGCCCGGGTCGCCTACGACTCCGGCCCCGCCTTCGTCTGCGGCACCGATCCCTTCGTCGAGGCGGCCACCGCCCTCCTCCTGGCCGCCGGCTACTCCCCGGAGCGGGTTCGCACCGAGCGCTTCGGCCCGACCGGGTGAGCGACGCAGGCGCCGCCGGATTCCGGCGCGTGCTGGGCGCCGACGGCTTCGCGGCCTTCGCGACGTCGTCGCTGCTCGGGCGGCTGATCGGCGGGATGGCGCCGCTGGCGATCGTCCTGTACGTCCACCACGCGGTCGGCTCCTTCGGGGCGGCGGGAGCCGCGACGGCGGCATTCGCGCTCGGCCTCGGGCTCACCGGGCCGGTGCTCGCGCGGCTCGTCGACACCCGCGGCCGCGGCCTCCTGGTGCCGATGGCGACGGCCTGCGCGCTGGCGCTGACGGCGCTGGTCGCGCTCGGCAACGCCGGCGCCGCCCCTTGGCTGCTGGTGCTCGCCGCCGCGCTCGCCGGGGCCGCCAGCCCGCCGCTCAACGGCGTCACCCGCCACCGGCTGCCGGAGCTGGTGGGGCGGGCGGACGTCTCGACCGCCTACGCCGTCGATTCGATCCTGCTCGAGCTGATCTTCATCTCAGGCCCGCTGCTGGCCGGCGGGTTGGCGGCGACGGTGGGGCCGGGGGAGGGGCTGGTCCTGGCCGGGGTGATCGCCCTCCTCGGCGCCTCCTGGTTCGCGCTCGAGCTGCCGCCGCACCGCCTCGACCCAGACCTCGGGCCGCGGTCGAGGCTCGGTGCGCTCGGCTCGCCGGCAATCCGGATGCTGACCGTCGGCGGGCTTCCGATCGGGGTGACTCTCGGTGCCCTCGAGGTCGCTCTCCCGGCCTTCGGGCTGACCCACGGAAGCGCCGCCCTCGGCGGCCTCTTCGCCGCCGCCCTCTCGGTCGGCTCCGGGCTCGGCGGCGTCGCCTACGGCGCCCGCCCGCGGGCGCTCGGGCCACCGCGGCGCAGCCTGATCCGGCTGACGGCGCTCCAGGCCGTCCTCGTGCTGCCGCTGCTGATCGGCCCGCCGGTGCCGGCGATGCTCGTCCTCGCCGCCATCGCCGGCCTCTGGCTGGCGCCCCTGCTCAGCGTCCGCTCCGAGCTGGTCCGCGAGCAGCTGCCGGCGGGGACCGGCGCCGAAGCCTTCACCTGGACGACGCTCACGGTCGCGGTCGGCGCCGGCATCGGCTCGGCGCTCGCCGGGCCGCTGGTCGAGGCCGGTGGCTGGCGGTCCGGCGTCGCCCTCGCCTGCCTCGGGCCGGCCGCCGGCTTTCTCTTCACCCTCGCCCGGCGGCACGTCCTCTGAGCGCCGCCCGGGCCGAGGTCGAGCCCGCCCCGCCCCTCACCCTTTGCGCGACGGGTACCACTGGAAGCGGCGCGAGGAAACGGCCGCGCCGGCCGCCGCCCAGGCGGCGAGGATCGCGACGTCGAGCAGGACCGGGCCGGTCGGGACGACGCCGACGTAGGCGCGGTGGACGAGGTCGGCGACGTGCTCGACCGGGAACACCGAGGCGACCGCGTTGAGCCAGTTCGGCAACTGCGAGGTCGGCACCCAGACCCCGCTGATGAAGAACAGCGGGAACATGATCAGCTGGATCATCGGCTGCGAGGAGTCGGCCGAGTCGACGAAGGTGCTGAGCGCGTAGGCGAGGCCGCAGAAGGCGGCGCTGCCGAAGGCGACCGCGAGGACCAGGGTCGGCACGCCGTCCCCGGCCGGCGAGGTGTTGAAGGCGACGGCCGCCAGCGCGACCAGCAGGACCACCGCCGTGACCGCCATCGCGATCACCGTCAGCGACTGGCTGACGACCAGCGCCCAGGCGGGCAGCGGCGTCGCCCGGCGCCGTTTGAGGATGCCGAGCTCGCGCTGGGAGACGACCGAGCCGATCAGCATCGCCAGGGTCGAGATCGTCAGCGTGAAGACGATCACGCTGGGGACGAAGAAGGCGCCGTAGTTGA
>JAFDWC010000253.1 GCA_018268655.1 Actinomycetota bacterium | reverse complement strand
AAAAAACGCCCCGGTGCGGCTAAGAACGGCGCCACACCCGGGCCAAAGAGCGCGAGATTATAGCGAGGGTGATGCGCCGGCTGGACGGGCCTCCAAAACCAGTTCCCGACGCCCGGCAAACCGCCGCTCAGGCGGCGACGAGCGGCCGTCCCAGACTGGCCACCAGCTCGCGGGCGCGGGGCAGGTCGGCGCTGCGCTGGAGCTCGTCGACGAGCTCCGGGGGCGCCTCGAGTCGCGCCGTGTACCAGGGGTAGAACTTGCGCAGGTAGCGGCCGGCGCGCTCCGCTCCGAGGTGCTCCTCGGCGCGGTCGATCACCCACAGCAGCTCGGCCACGACCTCCGGCCGCGGCGGCGGCACCCGGCGGCGGCCGGTCAGCTCCTCGAAGACCCAGGGGTTGCCGAGCGAGCCGCGGGCGATCATCACCGCGGCGGCGCCGGACTCCTCGTAGGCGCGGCGGGCCGCCTCGGCGTCGGCCAGGCCGCCGGAGACGATCACCGGCACCTCGACCCGCTCCGCGAGGCGCCGGGTGAGGGCGTAGTCGGGCTGCCCCTTGTGGCCCTTGGTGGCCGCGCGCGGGTGGAAGGCGAGTGCCGCCACTCCGGCCTCCTCGGCAAGCCGGATCGCGAGGTCGAAGCCCGAGGTGTCGCCCGCCTCGACCCCCGAGCGCAGCTTCACCGTCACCGGCAGGCCGCTGCCGTCGGCGGCGGCGCGGGCGAGGGCCAGGGCCAGCTCCGGGTCGCGCAGGAGCTGGGCGCCGGCGCCCGTCTTGCGCACCTTCGGCACCGGGCAGCCCATGTTGATGTCGATCAGGTCGGCGCCCGCCGCCGCCGCGGTCGCGGCCCCGGAGCGCATCACCTCGGGGTCGTGGCCGAACAGCTGCAGCGAGACCGGATGCTCGTCGGGGTGGATCCGGAGCAGGTCGCGCAGGGTGCGCTCGTTGCGGTAGTGGAGGGCGAAGCTCGAGACCATCTCCGAGACCGCGAGGCCGGCCCCGTGCCGTTTCGCCTGCAGCCGCACGAACCAGTTGCCGATCCCCGCCAGCGGCGCCAGCAGCACCCGGTTGGCGATGCGGACGCCGCCGATCTCGAACGGGTCGGTGAGCTGCGGGCGGCCGCCGATCATCACTAGGCCCCGTGACGCTCGTGGATCAGCCGCAGCCCGGTCAGAGTCAGCAGGTCGTCGACCTCCTCGATCGTCTCGGTGAAGGGGACGATCGTCTGGGCGAGGCCACCGGTGGCGATCAACCGCGGGCTCGGCAGTTCGGCTTCGATCCGACGCACGATCCCGTCGATCATCCCGGCGAAGCCGAAGATGAAGCCGGACTGGATCGCGGCGCGGCTGGAGCGGCCGATCGCCGAGGCGGGCTCGTCGAGTTCGATCCGCGAGATCCGGGCGGCGCGGTCGATCAGCGCGGTCAGCGAGATCTCGAGCCCGGGGCCGATCGCGCCGCCGAGGTATTCGCCTTCGGCAGAGACGGCGTCGACGTTGATCCCGGTCCCGAAGTCGACGACGATGCAGGCGCTGCCGAAGCGCTCGTAGGCGGCGATCGCGTTGACCAGGCGGTCGGCCCCGACCTCGAGCGGGTTTTCGATCCGGATCGGCATCCCCGTCTTCACCCCCGGCCCGATCGTCAGGCACCCGGCCTCGAGGTAGCGCTCGGTCATCCGCTCGTACTGCGAGCCGAGCGGCGGCACCACCGAGGAGACGACGACCGACTCGACGTCGCCGAGCGACATCTCGCTGAGCGCGAAGAAGCCGCCGATCCGCTCGCCGAGCTCGTCGCCGGTCATCCCAGAGCGGGTCTGCATGCGCCAGTGCTCGACCAGCTCCTCGCCGGCGAAGGCGCCGAGGTGGGTCTGGGTGTTGCCGACGTCTACCGCGAGCAGCATCGGGCGATTATCGCGGTTGGCGGTTCGGGAACCGGCCGTTGCCTTCGAGCGGCCGGCCGTTGCCGCCAGCCGCGACCTCTGCATAAGATCGTGTCATGGAGGCAAGGCTGTTCGTGATCCCGGCGTCGCACCCGAGCATCACCGCGAGGCTGATGCTCGAGCGCAAGGGCGTCGCCTACAGGCGGACCGACCTGCTGCCGGCGATCTCGAAGCCGGTCCTGCGCCTCGCCGGCTTCCCCGGCGTCACCGTGCCGGCGCTGCGAATCGACGGCGCCAGGGTGCAGGGCTCGCGGCCGATCGCCCGCGAGCTCGAGCGACGCGTCCCGGAGCCGCCGCTGTTCCCGGCCGACGCGGCGGCCCGGGCCGCGGTCGAGGCGGCGGAGCGGTTCGGCGACGAGGAGCTCCAGCACCCGGTCCGGCAGCTGCTCTGGTGGGGCTTCCGCCACGACAGGGAGCCGATGCGGAGCTACTCGGAGGGAGCGCGGATCGGGATCCCGATCGGGCTGGCGATGAAGACGGCGGCGCCGATCGTCGCTGTCGCGGCCCGGCTCAACGAAGCCGACGACGCCCACGCCCGGGCGGCGATAGCCGTCCTGCCCGGCCTGCTGGACCGAGTCGACGCCCTGATCGCCGCCGGCACCATCGGCGGCCACGAGCCGAACGCCGCCGACTTCCAGATCGCCACCTCGATCGGGCTGGCGATGACGATGGCCGACCTGCGCCCGGCGATCGAGCACCGCCCCGCCGGCGCCCTCGCCGCCCGGATCGTCCCCGACTACCCCGGCCACACTCCCCCGATCTTCCCAGCGGCCTGGCTCGAGCCGCTGCGCGGCGCCGCGGCTTCGAGCTAGGGAAGCGGGCCCGCGGGCTCGACGCGTTCGCCGTCGCCGAGGGCCGCCAGGGCGGCGGCGAGGCTGGTGCCGTCGGGGAGGCTCAGGGCGGGGTCGAGCTCGAGCAGCGGGACGAGGACGAAGCGGCGGCTCGTCACCTGGCGGTGCGGCAGGGTGAGGCGGTCGCTCGCGTACTCGAGGTCGCCGAGCAGGAGCAGGTCGACGTCGAGCGGGCGGGGGCTGTGGCGGGGGGCGTCGAAGGAGCGGCCGCGCTCGGCCTCGACCGCCTTGCAGGCGTCGAGCAGGGGCTCGGGCTCGAGGTCGGTGGCGATCCGCAGGACCGCGTTGAGGAAGTCGGGCTGGTCGAGGATCTCGCCGACCGGCTCGGTCAGGTAGGTCGAGGAGACCGCCTCGACCGCGACGCCGTGGGCGGGCAGGAGCTCGATCGCGGCGCGCAGGTGGGCGGCCGGGTCGCCGACGTTGGAGCCGAGCCCGAGGTAGCCGCTGCGCCGCGGCATCAGGCGGTCGCCCTATTCCTCGGCGGCGTCGTCGTCTTCGTCGACGGGACGCTCCTGGGTGACCTCGACCGCGATCTCCTGGATCGCCAGCGGCAGCGGCGGCTCCGGCTTGGCGGCGCG
>JAFDWC010000252.1 GCA_018268655.1 Actinomycetota bacterium | reverse complement strand
ACCCGCGAGCCGCCGCCCTGCATCTGGTTCATGAGGAAGATCCAGAAGCCGAAGAAGAGGACGAAGGGCAGCACGTAGGTGAGCAGCGAGAGCAGGCCGGAGCTGCCGGTGCCGTGGACGATGGTTTTGGTCGTCGCGGCGTGTTCTTCGAGCAGGCGCATCAGGTGCGCTTCGTCGTTCGGCGGGTAGCCGGTCGAGTAGGTTTCGCCGTTGGTCTGCTTGATGTTGAGCGTCGAGTCCTTGACTTCGACCGACACTTCTTCGATCTTGCCTTCGGCGATCAGGCCCGTTTTGGCGTTGACGATTTCGTTGTACGACGGCGCCTTGCTGCCGGAGTCGCTGGTGATCACGCGCTGGGCGATGAACGCCAGGATCACGACTAGCAGGATCGGGAATGCCGCGCTTTTGAAGAAACGCCTCATGGGAAAGAGATTCAGCGTACCAGGGCAGTTTGGCCCGCTATTGGGCTAATGCGGCCACGTAATCGAGGTTGCGGTAGCGCTGGCCGTGGTCCAGCCCGTAGCCGATCGCGAAGCGGTTGGCGATCTCGAAGCCGACGTAGCGGGGTGAGAGATCGACGCGCAGCCGCTCCGGCTTGGTCAACAGCGAGCAGACCTCGAGCGAGGCGGGCTCGCGAGCGCGCAAATTGCGCATCAGATACTGGAGGGTGAGGCCGGAGTCGATGATGTCCTCGACGACGAGGACGTCGCGGCCGGCGATCGGGGCGTCGAGGTCCTTGAGGATGCGGACGACGCCCGAGGAGTCGGTCTGGGAGCCGTAGCTGGAGACCGCCATGAAGTCGATCTCGCAGGGGACGCTGATGCCGCGCATGAGGTCGGCGAGGAAGAGGACAGCGCCCTTCAGGACCCCGACCATGACCAGGTCGCGGTCCTGGTAATCGCGGCTGATCTCGGCGCCGAGCTCGGCGACTCGGCGCCGCAGGTCCTCGCGGGAGACGAGTGTCTCTCCGATCGCCGGGTCGTCCACGGGCGGCAGTCTAGGTATGCGGCGCCGGCGGCGCCTGCTCCCCATGGCGCACCCGTCGCCGTCAGTCTTCGGGGCGCTCGGCACGGAGGACGCCGCGCTCGGCGACGGCGCGAACGCCGGCCCCGAGGTCGAGCATCGCGACCCCGGTGCGGCGCAGGGCCGCGACCTCCTCGGCGTGGCGGGCGGCGCCGGCGACCGGTCGGCCGGCGGCGGCGTCGGCGAGCCGCTGGACGACGAGCCGGCGCAGAGCCGGGTGCAGCGCCGCCAGCCGCTCGAGCTCAATCGTGTTGCGGCCGCCGGGGGCGGCGGCGAGCGCCTCGTCGACAGCGGCGTCGAGCACCTCGGCCTCGGCCCGCAGCAGCTCCGCCGTCCGCAGCACGTTGGCCGCCGCGGCCGGGTGGACGCGTTCGAGCTCGGGCAGCAGCCCGTGGCGGATCCGGTTGCGGGCGAAGGCGGGGTCGAGGTTGCTGGGGTCCTCGCGCCAGGGCAGGCGACGCTCTTCGAGGTAGGCAGTTATCTCCTCTCGCCTGGTCCCGAGCAGCGGCCGCGCCAGGCTGCCGTCGTGGGCGCGCATCCCCAGCAGCGCCCGGCGGCTGGGCGAGGAGGCGAGCCGGTAGAGGATCGTCTCGACCTGGTCGTCGGCGGTGTGGCCGGTGACGATCGTCGCCCCCCGCGGCAGCGCCAGCGCCGCGGCGGCCGCGTAGCGACTGTCGCGGGCCCAGGCCTGGAGGTTGCCGGGGCCCTCCGGCCGCCGTGGCCGCTCGACCTCGAGCGCCACCCCGAGCCCGGCGCAGAGCTCGGCGCAGAAGCGCTCGTCCTGCGCCGAGTCGTCGCGCAGCCCGTAGTCGACATGGAGGGCGGTCACGGCCTCGGCGCCGCGGTGGCGGACCGCCAGGTCGAGCATGCAGACCGAGTCGCGGCCGCCGGAGAGCATCGCCACCAGGGGCGCCGGCGGCTCGATCAGGCCGCCCGCCGCGACCCGCTCGAGCAACTCCGCGGCGGCGGACATTCAGGCCGCCGAGTGAACGCTGAAGAGGGCGGTCGGGGTCGGGAAGCCTTTGAGGCTGACCGCGCCGATCGACTCCAGCTCCAGTCCCTCACGCCCGGCGACCGCCTCGGCGACGCGGTCGGTGACGAGGACCTCGCCGCCCATGGCCCGGTTGACGACGCGGTGGACGAGATTGACCTGGGAGCCGAAGTAGTCGCCGTCGCGGTAGACGGCGTCGCCGGCGTGGATCCCGGCCCGCGGCTGCGGCCGTCGCGTGAAGCGGCCGAGGAAGGAGACCGCCCACTCCGTCAACGTCGCCGGGTCGGGCGAGACCACCATCACCTCGTCGCCGATCGTCTTCACGATCGTCGCTTCCCGCGGCAGCGAGCGCTCGACCTCGCCGACGAAGTGCTCGACCGCGTCCAGCGCCTCGAGGTCGCCCTCCTCCTCGGTGTAGCGGGTGAACCCGGTGAGGTCGATGAAGCAGACCGCGACGTGGACGTGGCCGAGCTGCATTTCGGCGGTATCGAGGAGCGCCGTCTCCGACTCCATGTGGCCGACCACGTCCTGCTCGACGTAGTAGCGCAGGTAGCGGTTGTGCAGGTACTCGGTCAGCGGCGCCGCCAGCGGCAGCACCTGCTCCGCCAGCTCGCCCATCTCCTCCGCCATTTCGAGCTCGGGGACGCCGTCGCGGATCAGCGGTTCGTGGACGTAGAGGTGGAAGAGGCGGACCTCCGCCTCGGCGATCCGCCGCAGCGACTGCACGTAGACGCGGACCAGCTGCAGGAAGGCGACCAGCGGGAAGCCGGTGGCGAGGATGCGGGCGCACTGGTCGATCGCGGTCGCGTCGGTCTCGCCGAGCAGGTGCTGGCGGCCTTTCGGCGTCCCCAGCATGACCAGGATCCGCTCGACCAGCTCCGGCTCGAGGCCGCTGCGCTCGGCCACCTCGGCGACCGACAGCGCCCCGCCCTGGCTCGGCAGCAGCTCCTCGGTGATCCCGAAGGCGAGCCTGCCCTCGCGCCCAGCCGACCTCAGGTCCTCGAGCGAGTAGCCGCGATCGCGCATCCGCGCCACCACCCGCGCCTGGGCCGCCGCCGCCGCGGTCCAGCGGCCGCGACTGACCGGCACGATCTTCTCGGCGGCCCAGCGGGTCAGGGTCGAGGCCGGGACGCCGGAGCGGCGGGCGGCCTCGCTGAGGGAGATGCGGTGCTCGGGCATGGCGGCGAAGTTACTTGGCGGGACGTGGTGGCGGGACGGCCGGTGCGAAGGACGGCCGCTGCGAGGCACGCCCAGGGACCAAGGTTTCGCCAGGAGGCGCCCTGGGGGTCCTCCAGGCGAGTTCAGTCGCGCGCCCTTCGGGCGACGCTCCGGATGATGCTGATCCCCGA
>JAFDWC010000251.1 GCA_018268655.1 Actinomycetota bacterium | reverse complement strand
TGGCGCTTTAGTCCCCTGCGTGGGGGAGGAAAGCGCCGGGCCTCAGCGGAAGAGGTCCTCGTGGGGTGGGCGCAGGAGGGCGGCGGCGCCGGGGCCGTCATCGCTGCCGACGTAGTCGCCGAGCCCCCGTACCACAGCCGCCGGCACGCCGCTCGCCTTGTTGCGGACCAGGTCGGCGGCGCCGGCCGCCTCGTCGGCGATCGCGATCAGGGTCGCCTCGAGCTGGCGGCCGCCGGCATCGTGGCGGCCGCGCCAGTCGTCGAGCGGGCGCAGGCCGGAGCAGCCGATCGCGACCTCGGCCTGGCCGATCCGCCAGGCGCGGCCGAAGCTGTCGGCGATCACGACCCCGATCCGGGAGGCTCCGCTGGCGGCGGCGAGCTCGGCGCGAAGGCGGCGGGCGGAGGCGTCGGGGTCGTCGGGCAGGAGGCAGACCGTGCCGTCGTCGGGCAGGTTGGAGGAGTCGATGCCGGCGTTGGCGCAGACGAAGCCGTGCTTGGTCTCGACGATCAGGACCGTGCGCTCGGCCCGGATCACCCGGGAGCTCTGCTCGAGCACCAGCTCGACCAGCGCCGGCTCCTTGCCCAGCACCGCGGCCAGCCGCCGCGCCTCGGCGCCGGGGATGACAGCCGAGAGCCTGCGGACCTGGCCCTCGGCCTTGGAGACGACCTTCTGGGAGACGACGACGACGTCGCCGTCGCGGAGCTCGCCGGCGGCGCTCGCGATCAGCTCGCCGAGCCGGTCGCCGCTGCCGATCTCCGGCAGCCCGGCTACGGCGCGGACGCCGAGCTCGCTCATATCCCCAGCACCTTCGCGGTGCGCTTGGCGCGGCCGCGGCGGCGCTCGAGCTCGCGGGTCAGCGCGATCACGTCGGCCGGGGTGTCGAGGTCGAGTTCGAGCGAGGCGATCCGCTCGACCGCAAAGGGGACGCCGGTCTCGCGGGCGGCGGCAACGTGTCGCGCCCGGCTGCCCTCGCCGTAGGAGGGGACGATCGCCCGCGGCGGCCGCAGCACCAGCGAGTTGGTGCCCTCGCCGTGGCGGTCGGGGACGATCGCGACGTAGGGATCGGGGATACCGGTGAGGAGCCGGTCGAGCTCGCGCGGGTCGAGCAGCGGGCAGTCGCCGGGAAGGAGGATGACGGTGTCGGCGCCGGTTTCCTCGGCGCGGGCGATCCCCATCAGCGCCGCCGCGACGTGGCCAGCGTCGTCGGGGTCAGCGACGATCTCGGCGCCGAACTCGGCGGCGATCTCGGCCGCGCCCGGCTCGCCGCTGACGACGAGCGTCCGCTCTACGGAGCGGGCGGCGCCGATCGCCTCCAGCACGTCGGCGGCCATCGCCGCCGCCAGCGCCTGGCGCCGCGGCGGTTCCATCTCGCCGGCCAGCCGCTGCTTGGCGGCGTCGAAGCGCTTCACGGTGACGACCGCGGTGGCGCCGCTCACCGCATCAGTTCCTCGGCGAAGTCGAGCACGGTGCGAGCGACCCGTGCCCGGCCCTCAGGTCCCTCCATCAGGGTTGGCGCCACCAGTACCCGCGGCTCGCTCGGTGCCTCCCCGGGGTCGTCGGCGTCGACCACGAGCCCGTCGATCAGCCCCGCGTAGAGCGAGGCGACCCCGGCCGCGTCGGCTGGCCGCCCGAGCGCTTCCATGAACCGGTCTGTCGGCCCCTTGACGATCTCGCCGCCGACGTAGGGGCTGACCGCGACCACCGGAGCCCGCGCCGTCGCGATCGCCTCGCGCATGCCCGACAGCGCCAGGATCGGGCCGATGCTGATGACCGGGTTCGAGGGCCCGATCACGATCACCTCGGCGCTTGCCAGCGCCTCGAACACCTCCGCCGTCGGCCCCGCCGTCTCGATCCCCTCGAGCTCGACCCCGAGCACCTGCGGCTGGCCGCCGTCGAGAATCATGTACTCCTGGAAGTCGCGGCGGCCGGCGGCGGTCAGCACCTTGGTCCGTACCGGCGCGTCCGACATCGGCAGGACCCGCGCCTGCACCCCGAGCGCGCGGGCGATCTGGGCCTGCGCTTCGGTCGGGCGGCCGCCGTCGTCGAGGAAGCTGCGGCGGTAGAGGCAGGCGGCGAGGTCGCGGTCGGAGAGGCTGAACCAGCTCGGCGCCCCCAGCTGTGCCAGCCGCTCGAAGGCGACGAAGGCGTCGTCCCTGATGCCCCAGCCACGCTCCTCGTCGATTTCGCCGGAGAGCCAGTAGGTGACGAGGTCGGGGTCGGGGGAGACGTGGACGCCGAGCGCCTCGACGTCGTCGCCGGTGTTGGCGATCACTGAGAGCTCGGGCCCGACCTCCGCCTGCAGGCCAGCGCCGAGCTTGGCGCCGCCGGTGCCACCGGCGAGGAGCGCGACCCGCACCGCGGCCCTACCCCCAGTGATCGGCCTCTGGGAGGCCGGTCAGCTTGATCCCCGCGTGGGCCTTGTAGCGGGAGTTGATCGAGATCAGTAGCGGCGTCAGCTGCTCGACGATCCGCGCCATCTCCAGCGGTCCGGCGTTGACCGCGCGCAGTCCTGGGATCAGCTCGATGATCCTTGCCACCCGGGCCTTGTCGGCCTTCTTATCGGCGCAGATGAGGACGTCCTCGTTCAGCTCGTGATCCATATCGGTCAGGGTCGGGGCGCCGACCGTGTGCAGGGCGGCGACCACGGTGACTCCCGCGGGGACCATCTCCTGGGCCTGCTGGGCGGCTGAGCCCTGCCAGACCCCGAGTGAGCGGGTCGCTTTGCCCGAGACCGCCGCTGCCAGGGGGACGGTGCAGTCGACCAGGATCTGGCCTGGCTTCAATGCCTCGCGGAGGTTGTTGAGGTTCTCTGACTGGGCGCGGAAGGGGACGGTGAGAAAGACGATCTCCGCCGCCTCGGCGGCGGCGGCGTTGTCGGTGCCGCTGACCTTCGCCTCGGGGGCCTTGGCGCGGATCCGTGCCGCTGCTTCCTCGCCGCGCTCGGCCGAGCGCGAGCCGAGGATGACCGCGGCTCCGGCCAGCGCCCAGCGCAGGGCGAGGCCCTCGCCGAGGGCGCCGGTGCCGCCGAGGATGGGGATCGGTTGGGTCGTTGCCATCGGCTCTCCGTTCACAGATTCTGAATCTCCGCCGCGATCTCACTCGCCGCCGCTTTGGCGTCGGCGAAGACCATCGAGGTGTTCGGTTCATAGAAGAGGTCGTTGTCGATGCCGGCGAAGCCGGGGGAGAGCGAGCGCTTGATCACGATCACCTCGCCTGCCTCGGAGACTTCGATGATCGGCATCCCGGCGATCGGGGAGTCGGGGTCGTTCTTGGCGGCGGGGTTGGTGACGTCGTTGGCGCCGATCACGACGGCGACGTCGGTGCGGGGCAGCTCGGGGTTGATGTCCTCCATCTCGCGCAGCTGCTCG
>JAFDWC010000250.1 GCA_018268655.1 Actinomycetota bacterium | reverse complement strand
CTCCTCGGCGCCGCCGCGGCCGGAGATGGTGACGACCTCGTCCAGCATCGGCACCACCACGTCGAGCCCCTCGATCGAGAACATCTTCTGCCCGAGATACGTCTTCTCGAGGAAGCGCTCGAACTGGAAGACGTCGATCAGCCGTCCCAGCAGGCGCTTTTTCTCGGGGTCGGTGAGCGGCTGCCGGTGGGCCCCGGTCTCGATCATCTCCCGCATCCAGACCCGCTGGCTGTGCGAGGAGAGGTGCTCGAACTGGTAGCCGATGGTGCCGCAGTAGGCCTCCCGCAGGCGCGGCAGTGCCTCCAGCAGGGTTTCGCCGGGGACGCCGATCCGCAGGATCGAGGCCGGGATCCGCGACATCAGCTCCGGGGTCAGGTTGAAGTTGGCCGGCTCCAGCCCCGGGTCGCCCTTCGGCTCGGAGCCGAGCGGGTCGAGCTGGGCGGCGAGGTGGCCGTGGGTGCGGAACGCTTTCAGCACCGCGGTCGCGGCCTGGACCGCCTGCAGCAGCTCCTCGTCGACGCCGCCGGGGACCGTGGTCGGTTCGGCGCTCGGCGCGGCGGCCGAGAGCGGCGGCGCCGAGGCGGCGGCGGCGTGGGCGGCGGTGATCGGCGCCGCCTCGATCCCGAGGTCGGCCGCGACCCGCTCGTAGAACTGGTCCTCGCCCTGCAGCAGCTGCTCGACCCGGCGCAGGAAGGCGCCCGACTCCGCCCCCTGGATCACCCGGTGGTCGTAGGTGGAGGTCAGCGTCATCACCTTCGAGACGCCGAGCTGGCGCAGCCGGTCGGGGGAGGCGTGGCTCCACTCGGGTGGGTAGGCGATCGAGCCGGTCGCGATGATCGCGCTCTGGCCGGCCAGCAGCCGCGGCACCGAGGCGACGGTGCCGATCCCGCCCGGGTTAGTCAGGGAGATGTTGGTGCCCTGGAAGTCGTCGGCGGTGAGCTTGTTCTCGCGGGTCTTCGCGATCAGCTCTTCGTAGTAGGAGTGGAAGCCGGCGAAATCGAGCTCCTGGGCGCCCTTGATCGCCGGCACCATCAGGCTGTGGGAGCCGTCCTTGCGCTCGACGTCGACGGCGATGCCGAGGTTGATCGGCCCGTTCTCGAGCGCGAACGACTTGCCGTCGCGCTCCTCGTAGATCCGCACCATGACCGGGAAGTCCTTGGCCGCCGCGACGATCGCCCAGGCGACGTAATGGGTGAAGGAGGTCTTCAGCCCGCGCTCTTTCAGCAGCCCGTTGACCGCCTTGCGCTTCGCGTCCAGGGTGTCGACCGCGATCGTCCGGAACGAGGTCGCCGTCGGCACCGCCCGGCTTTCGTCCATCGCCTTCGCCAGCATCGCCGCGGGCCCCCGCAACTGCTTCTCTTCGCCGGCGGCAGCCGGAACGACCGCAGCGCCGGCGCCATTTCCAGCCGCCAGCACATCCTCCTTGAGGACCTTCTGCCCCGGACCGCTCCCTTGCACAGCTCCCAGGTCAACCCCGGTGGCGTCAGCTACCCGCCGCGCGATCGGCGTCGCCCGCACGTCCGCGCCATTGCCGGAGACGGTGGCGGCACCGGCGGTTCCGGCCCCTCCGGCGGGAGACGTAGAGGAGGGGTCGTCGCCCGAAGCCTGCGAGGGGGAGGACCCCTCCTCTGCGGCAGGACCCGCCGGCCGGGGCTCGCCCGACCCTGCCCCGTCCCCGACCTCCATCTCAGCCAACGCTGCGCCCACGGGCACCTCGTCGTCGACCTGCGCGATCAGCTTCGTGATCACGCCATCGGCGGGCGCCGGCACCTCGGCATCGACCTTGTCGGTGGAGACCTCGACGACGGTGTCGCCCTCGCTGACCGCGTCGCCCTCGGCGACGTGCCACTCGAGAACGATGCCCTCAGTCACCGACTCGCCCATCTCGGGCATCGAAATCTGCACGGTGGCCGTCTCAGGCATTTCTTACTTGCATACTAGGAAACCGGCCCGGTGGGCGGCGTCCCAAGATACGCTGGTACCTCAATGGGCTATTTCGTCACCGGCGCCACGGGGTTCATCGGCCGCAACCTGGTCGAGCGGCTGCTGCGCCGCGAGGGCACGATCTTCGTCCTCGTCCGCGCCGGCTCGCGCGGGCGCCTGGAGGAGCTGCGGACCGGCTGGGGGGCCGACGGCGCCCGCGTCGTCCCGATCTCCGGCGACCTCACCCAGCCCGGGCTCGGAGTCAGCGAGGAGGACCTGCTGACGATGCGGGGCGAGGTCGACCACTTCTTCCACCTGGCGGCGATCTACGACATCACCGCCAAGGCCGAGGCCCAGGAGCGCGCCAACGTCGAGGGGACGCGGCACGCCCTGGAGCTGGCCGGCACCCTCGACGCCGGCGTCTTCCACCAGGTCAGCTCGATCGCCGCCGCCGGCCTCTACCGCGGCCGCTGGCGCGAGGACATGTTCGACGAGGCCGAACGGCTCGACAACAATCCCTACTTCCGCACCAAGCACGAGTCCGAGCGGCTGGTCCGCGAATCGGCGCGGCCCTGGCGGGTCTACCGGCCGGGGATCGTGGTCGGCGACTCGCGCACCGGCGAGATCGACAAGATCGACGGGCCCTACTACTTCTTCAAGGCGCTGCAGCGGGCGCGACGGGTGCTGCCGGCCTGGCTGCCGACGGTCGGGATCGAAGGCGGCGAGATCAACATCGTCCCGGTCGACTACGTCGCAGCGGCGATCGACCACATCGCCCACCAGCCCGACCTCGACGGCCGCGCCTTCCATCTCACCGACCCCAGCCCGCGCACGGCCGGCGAGGTCATCAACCTCTTCGCCAAGGCCGCCGATGCGCCGCAGATGACGGTGCGGCTCGACACCGACATCACCGAGCCGGCTGCCGGAGCGGTGCGCGGGGCGCTGCGCTGGCTGCCGCCGGCGAGGGGGGCGCTGAAGCTGACCCTGGGGCGGCTGGGGCTGCCGCCGGAGGTCCTCACCTACGTCGACTACCCGACCACCTTCGACTCCAGCGGCGCCCAGGCGGCGCTGGCGGGGTCGGGGATCGAAGCGCCGCCGCTGGAGACCTACGCGACGCGGGTCTGGGACTACTGGGAGCGCAACCTCGACCCCGACCTGTTCAAGGACCGCTCGCTGTCGGGGGCGGTGCGGGGCAAGATCGTGCTGATCACCGGGGCCTCCTCGGGAATCGGCAAGGCGACCGCGGTCAAGGTCGCTGACGCCGGCGCCACCGTGCTGCTGGTCGCCCGCAACCTCGAGAAGCTGGAAGCGACCCGCGACGAGATCATCGCCGCCGGCGGCAGCGCCCACATCCACCGTTGCGACATGGCCGACATCGAGGACATCGAGCGGATGGCCGAGGAGGTGCTCGCCTACCACGGTCACGTCGACGTCCTCGTCAACAACGCCGGCC
>JAFDWC010000024.1 GCA_018268655.1 Actinomycetota bacterium | reverse complement strand
GTCGACGAGTTCGCGCCGCAGATCTCGTTCAACAACTCGACCATGCGCGACGTCTTCGAGGAGATCGCCAAGCACCGGGCGGCGCGGCGGATCTGGGCGCGGCTGATCGAGCAGCGCTTCGGCAGCACCGACCCGCGCTCCTGCCGGCTGCGGCTCTACTCCGGCGGCGACGGCACCTCGCTGACCGCGGCCGAGCCGCACAACAACATCATGCGGATCGCCCTGCAGGCGCTGACGATAGTCCTCAGCGGGGCCCAGGCCGTGCACACGATGTCCTGGGACGAGGCGCTCGGGCTGCCGAGCGAGGAGTCGGTCCTGCTGGCCCTGCGGACGCAGCAGATCATCGCCCACGAGAGCGGCGTCGCCCGCACCGCCGACCCGCTCGGCGGCTCCTACTACCTGGAGGCGCTGACCGACGAGCTCGACCGCCGGATCACGACGATGATCGAGCAGATCGAGGAGAACGGCGGCATCGTCGCCAGCATCGAAGACGGCTCGCTCGAGCAGGCGATCGCCGAGTCCGCCTACGAGCAGCAGCGCAAGATCGAGGACGGCGAGTGGGCGATCGTCGGGGTGAACGCCTTCGAGGAGGAGGCCGCCGCGGAGCCGGTCGAGACCTTCACGGTCGGCGCCGACGTCCTCGACCGCCAGCTCGCGCGCCTGCGAAAGACCCGCGCCGAGCGCGACGAGGAAGCGGTGGCGGCGGCCCTGGCCGGGGTCGAGGCGGCCGCCCGCGGCAGCGAGAACACGATGCCGGCGATCATCGCCGCGGTCCGCACCTACGCCACCACGGCCGAGATCAGCGACGCCCTCGAGCGCGTCTTCGGCCGCCACGTCGGTTCCCGGGTGGTCTAGTGACCGCCGAGGCTCCACTCGAGGCGCTCGCGATCGACCACGTCGGCATCGCCGCCGACGGCTCCAGCACCGCGCTCAGCCTCCTGCTCGGCGCCGCCGCGGTCGAGGGGAGGGAGATGCCGAGCGGGGTCGCGGTCGGCCGCTTCGGCCCCGACAGCGGTCTCGAGCTGGTCTGGGAGGCCCGCGAGGGCTCGCCGATCGCCGGCTTCCTCGACCGCCGCGGGCCGGGGCTGCACCACGTCGCCCTGCGGGTGGCGGCGCCGATCGAGCAGCTGCGCGCGCGGCTCCTGGAGGCCGAGGTGAAGCTGATCGGCGACGGCATCGAACGCTCCGCCGACGACCGCAAGTGCTTCTTCGTGCACCCCTCGGCGACCGGCGGCGTCCTGGTCGAGATCGTCGAGGGAGCGGGAGGCGAGAGCGATGGCTGAGGCCTACCCGCTCGCCGGGGTAAAGGTCCTCGACCTGACCCAGTACGTGGCCGGGCCCTACTGCACCCAGGTCCTCGCCGACCTCGGCGCCACCGTGCTCAAGGTCGAGCGGCCGCAGGGCGGCGACGTCTACCGGCGCCAGGGGCCGCTCTTCCTCGAGGGCGAGAGCGTCAGCTTCCTCGCCCTCAACCGCGGCAAGCGCAGCATCGGCCTCGACCTCCGCGACGAGGAGGACCGCGCCGCCCTGATCGCGCTCGCGGCCGAAGCCGACGTCCTCGTCGAGAACATGAAGCCGGGGACGCTGGCCCGCTACGGGCTCGACTATGAGCAGCTCTCGCAGCGGGCGCCGCGGCTCGTCTACTGCTCGATCTCCGGCTTCGGCCAGACCGGCCCGCTTGCCGCCGAAGGCGCCTACGACCTGACGATCCAGGCGCTGTCCGGGCTGATGTCGATGACCGGCCACCCCGACCAGCCGCCGGCGAAGATCCCGGTCGCCGCGCTCGACTTCGGCAGCGCCCTCTACGGCGTGATCGGGATCCAGGCCGCCCTCTGGCAGCGCCAGCAGACCGGGCGCGGGCAGTGGATCCAGGCCTCGCTGCTGGAGACCAGCCTGGCCTGGCTCTCGATGCACGTCGCCGCCCGCGCCGCCGGCGGCGAGGAGCCGCGGCCGCTCGGGACTCGCAGCCCGTTCTTCGCGCCCTACGAGGCCTACGCCACCGCCGATGGCCACATCGTCGTCGTCGGCACCGGCGGCAGCGACGGCTGGGAGCGCTTCTGCCGGGCGATCGACGCGCCCGACCTGCGCGACGACGAGCGCTTCGCCGAGAACTCGCTGCGGGTCGAGAACGCGGAAGCGCTGCGGGAGGCGATCGAGGCGCGGCTGGGCACGCAGCCGACCGCGCATTGGGAGGAGCAGCTGCGCCGCGAGGGGGTCGCCTTCGCGCCGGTGCAGACGCTCGACCAGGTGCTCGGCTCCGAGCAGGTGCGGGCGCTCGGGCTGGTCCGCGAGGGCAGCCACCCGGTCGCCGGCGCGGTCGCCGAGGTCGGCCTGCCGATCACCTTCTCCGGCGCCAGCGCGACCTCCGAGCAGCCGGCGCCGGCGCTCGACGAGCATGGCGCGGTCGGCTTCGGGGAGGCGGCCGGCGATGACTGAGCGCAAGCTCCGTGTGGTCGTAGCCAAGCCCGGGCTCGACGGCCACGACCGCGGCGCCAAGGTGATCGCCCGCGCCCTCCGCGACGCCGGCATGGAGGTGATCTACACCGGGCTGCACCAGCGGCCGCGGCAGATCGTCGAGACGGCGCTGCAGGAGGACGCCGACGCGATCGGCCTCTCGATCCTCTCCGGCGCCCACATGGCGCTGACCGCCGAGCTGCTCGAGCTGCTCGCGGCGGAGGGGGCGAGCGACGTCGCGGTGGTGGTCGGCGGCGTCATCCCCGACGAGGACCACGAGCCGCTGCGGCAGCTCGGGGTCGAGGCGGTCCTCACGCCCGGCACCAGCACCCGCGACGCCGCGGCCCAGGTCTCGGCGGCGGTCGCTCGCCGTGGCCGATTCTCTGGAGCCGTCCGGTGAGCGCGGACCGAGCCCCGCTTTTCCGGTGGCTCGCCACCTACGATGTGAGGGATGACGGGGGTGCAGCTGAAGGCCCACGCGCTCGACGCGGCGGTCCAGGAGGCGATTCGTGAGCGGATCCTGGAAGGGGATCTCCGCCCCGGCGACCCGCTGGTCGAGGCCCAGCTCTCGGCCGAGTTCGGGATCAGCAAGACCCCGGTGCGCGAGGCGCTCATCGCGCTTGGCCGCGAGGGCCTGGTCGACCAGGTCCCCTACCACGTCACCCGCGTCGCGACCCCGGCCAGCGAGGACATCGCCCACGCCTGCGAGCTCCGCGGCTGGCTCGAGGGCGAGATCGCGGCAGCGGCGGCCGTCGCCTCCGACAGCGAGCTCCAGGCCGCCCTGCGGAAGACGATCCGCGACGCCCGCGGCGCTCTCAAAGCCGACGACGTCCACTCCTACACGGCGGCGGTCGAGGCCTTCTCCGACACCCTGCTCGAGCGCACCGGGAACCAGTTCGCGATGGACCTCCTGCAGCGCCTCCGCAACATCCTGGCCCTCACCGCCAGCGTCGCCCAGCGCACCGCCGGCCGCCGCCGGCGCTCGATCGACGAGCACGCCAAGATCCTCAAGGCGATCGTCGACGGCGACCCCGAGGCGGCTCGGGCGGCCACCCGCGCCCACATGCTCAGCATCGAAACGGACGCGCTCGAGGCCCTCGCCGGCCACGCCAACGGATCCAAGCACTAGCGCCCCCGCGAGGAGCCGGTGAGCGCCGGCGCCGAGGCCGTCCGCCTCGAGCACGACCTGCTCGGCGAGCGCGCGGTGCCGGAGTCGGCGTACTTCGGCATCCACACGGTGCGGGCCCTGGAGAATTTCCCGGTTAGCGGCAACCCGATCGCGAGTCACCCGCACCTGATCTGGTCGCTCGCCGCGGTCAAGGAGGCGGCCGCGCTCGCTAACCGAAAGATCGGCGTGCTCGATCCCGCGAAGGCCGACGCGATAGTCGTTGCCTGCAGGGAGATCCGCGAGGGGGCACTGAGAGACCAGTTCCGCGTGGACGTCTTGCAGGGAGGCGCGGGCACGTCGACCAACATGAACGCCAACGAGGTGATCGCCAACCGAGCGCTGGAGCTGCTCGGCCACCGCCGCGGCGCCTACGAGCACCTGCACCCGCTCGACCACGTCAACGCCAGCCAGAGCACCAACGACGTCTACCCGACCGCCGCTCGGGTCGCCCTCGACCGCGCCGTCGGCGACCTGCTGGAGAGCCTGGCGCTGCTGCGCGCGGCCTTCGAGGAGCGCGCCGCCGAGTTCGCCGACGTGCTGAAGATGGGGCGCACCCAGCTCCAGGACGCGGTGCCGATGACCGTCGGCCAGGAGCTCGCCGCCCACGCGGTGATGATCGGCGAGGACGAAGCCCGCCTGCGCGAGGCGCGCCTGCTCCTGCACGAGGTCAACCTCGGCGGGACCGCGATCGGCACCGGCCTCAACGCCCCGCCCGGTTACCGGGCGCTGGCCTGCGAGGAGCTGGCCGCGATCGTCGGCTTCGAGTTGAGCTCAGCGCCGAACCTGGTCGAGGCGACCCAGGACTGCGGCGCCTTCATCCAGCTCTCGGGCGTCCTCAAGCGGGTCGCGATGAAGCTCTCGAAGACCTGCAGCGACCTGCGCCTGCTCTCCTCCGGGCCGCGGGCGGGGCTGGGGGAGATCAACCTGCCGGCGGTCCAGGCCGGCTCCAGCATCATGCCCGGCAAGGTCAACCCGGTGATCCCGGAGCTGGTCAACCAGATCGCCTACGAGGTCGCCGGGATCGACGTCACGGTGACGATGGCGGCCGAGGCGGGACAGCTGCAGCTGAACGCCTTCGAGCCGGTGATCGTGCACCACCTGCTGTCCGCCTTCGCCCACCTCAGCGGCGGCTGCCGGGTGCTGGCGACCAGGTGCGTGAACGGGATCACGGTCAACCCGGTGCGGCTGAGCGAAGCGGTGGAAGCCTCGATCGGGCTGGCCGCGGCACTCAACCCCTACCTCGGCTACGCGGCGGCGACGACGATCGCCCAGGAAGCCCTGAGCAGCGGTCGCGGCGTCCTCCAGCTGGTCCAGGAGCGCGGCCTGCTCGACCCGGCCGAGGTGGCGGAGATCCTCGAGTCGGCGCGGGTCGCCGGCGTGGCCCCCTCGGACCGATGACCGGGTGCCCCTGGCGCCGGCTTGACAGCGCCTGTAGGGTGCTTCATATCTCATATTCTATTCCCCGTTTTCGGCCTGCCCAGCAGCGCGCTGACGGGCACGGAACAGGGTTGGGCGAGCGAGGGAAAGCCGCCCAGGGAAAACGAGAGAAGAGCTTGAAACCATCCGATCGCCGGTTCGCCCACCATCCCGCGAAAGCGCGGATGCGACGATGACCCTGGTCGTCGACGCCCACATGCACACCGTGCCCGGCGCCGACTGGTTCCCGGCGGCGTTCGGCGGCGCCGAGGAGCACTGGTGGCGTGAGGTGCGCTGGCGCGGCGAGAAGACGAGCCCCGAGTACTTCGAGGCCGCCCTCGCCGAGATGCCCGACCCCGACTGCTCGAAGGTGCTGGCGCGGATGGACGCGGCCGGCATCGACGTCGCGGTGACGATGCCGATGGACCACGGCGTCAACTTCGGCGACGAGGGGATGGTCCCGATCGCCGAGCAGAACCGGATCTCCTGCGGCTACGCGGCGGCCACCGGCGGCCGCGTCCTCTCTTTCTGCGGAGTCGACCCGCGCCGGCCGGAGGCCGCCGAGCTGCTCCGCACCGCCGTCGACGAGTGGGGGGCGAGGGGGCTCAAGCTCTACCCGACCAACGGCTTCGCCCCCGACGACCCGGTCTGCCACCCGCTCTACGACATCGTCGCCGAGCGTGGCCTGCCGGTGCTCCTGCACGGCGGCCACTCGAGCCGCCGCCAGAAGTCGAAGTACGGCCACCCGATGCTGGTCGACGCGGCCGCGGCCGACTACCCCGAGGTCGACTTCATCATCGGCCACTCGGGCCGCTGGGAGGGCTGGTCGAGGGAGGCCTTCGCCGTCGCCGTCTACAAGACCAACGTCGTCCTCGACATGTCGCTGTGGCAGCACTGGGCCAGCCCGGACCAGATCTGCCGGGCGCTGCTCTGGCTCAAGGACCGGGTCGGCCTCGACCGGGTCCTCTTCGCCAGCGACATGATCGGGATCGAGGTCTCCTGGACCCTGCCAGAGTGGGCAGACCAGGTCCGCGGCTTCGGCGAGCTGGCCAAGCAGCTCGGCGGCGACATCAGCGCCGCCGAACTCGACCTGGTGATGGGCGGCAACGCGGTGCGGTTGATGGGGATAGAGGCGCCGGCGGGGAATCGAGTTTTAGTAGGGACAAGCGAACACAACACGGAGGGACTCAAATGAGATCGCCAAAGCTGCGCTGGACCGCACTTGCCTGTGTGGTCGGTGCCCTGTCGTTGCTCATCGCCGCGTGCGGAGGAGGATCAAGCTCCTCGAGCAACGCCGCCGACACCGGTGCAAGCGGGGGCGGTGGAGGTGAACCGCAGACGGTGAGCCTGCAGCTCGACTGGACGCCGAACACCAACCACACCGGCTTCTACGTCGCCAAGAACAAGGGCTACTACGAAAAAGCCGGGGTCAACCTCCAGATCCTCCCCTACAGCGAAGGATCGGCCGACACCCTGGTCGGCGCAGGCAAGGCCGACTGCGGCATCAGCTTCCAGGAAAACATCCCGCTCGCGGTCGCCGCGGGCAGCGCAGAGAAGTCGGTGATGGTGATCGTCCAGCACCAGGTCAACTCGCTGATCGTCAAAAAGGACTCGCCCTACAAGTCTCCGAAGGACCTCTCCGGCAAGCAGTACGGCGGCTTCGGGATCCCCTACGAGGTGCCGATGGTCAATGAGATGATCAAGCACGACGGCGGCACCGGCGAAGTCCAGGACGTGATCCTCAACACCGGGGCCTACGAAGCGGTTTACCACGGTCAGGTCGACACCTCGCTGGCGTTCCGCACCTGGGAGCTGATCGAAGCGAAGGAACGCGGGATCGAACTGCGTGAATTCCCGGTCACCGACTACGGCGTGCCGGACACCTACAACGTGCTGCTCGCCTGCAACGACGGCTGGCTCGAACAGAACCCCGAACTGGCGAAAAAGTTCATCCAGGCGACCGCCGAAGGTTACGAATTCGCGATCAAAGATCCGAAAGAAGCGGCGAAAATCCTGATCGAAGAAAACCCCGGGGGCTTCCCGAACGAAAACCTCGTCTACGCCTCGGCGGAAATGCTGGCGAAGGAATTCTACGCCGACGAAGAAGGGCATTTCGGCTGCCAGACCAAGGAACGGTGGACGAAGTTCCCCCAGTGGGAGTTCGAACAGGGGATCATCGTCGGGTCCGACGGCAAGCCGGTCTCCAGCCCGCTCAAACCGGAAGAAATGTATACGAGCGAATTCGGCCCGAGCTGGTGTGAAGAATCATGAGCACCGCTACTGAGACCGCGTTCACGCAGGAGCTGTGGAAGTCGATCACCCCGACCTTCGAGGCGATCGTCGACCACCCCTTCCTGGCCGGGATCGCCGACGGTTCACTGCCGCCGGAGAAGTTCGTCTATTTCGTCGAACAGGACCGGCTCTACCTCCGCGTCTACTCGCGTGCCCTGTCGTTCACGGCAGGGCACGCCGAGAATCCCAGCGACACGGCTGTCTTCACCGGCTCCGCCTCGAACGCGATCGCGGTCGAGGCGGGCATGCACCGTGAGCTGCTCTCGGGGTTGGGCGCCAATCCGGAGGCGAACCGCGAGGAGCTCTCGCCGAGCGGTGAGCTCTACGCGCAGACGATCCTCTCGCAGACCTCCCAGGGCCCGTTCGCGGATGCTCTGGCCTCGGTCCTCGCCTGCTTCTGGATCTACGCCGAAATGGGCAAGGAGCTGAAGCAGAAAGGCTCGCCCGAGCCGAGCTACCAGCGCTGGATCGACACCTACGGCGACCCTCAGTTCGCCGAAACGGTGGCCCGGGTGCTGGCGATCGTCGACCGCGTCGGGTCCGAATCCAGCGAGGCCCAGCGGGAGCGGTTCGCGGCGATCTTCGCCCAGGGCTGCCGTCTCGAGTGGATGTTCTGGGACTGCGCCTGGCGCGGAGAGACCTGGCCGATCTAGCCGGGTGCGGGAACCGAGAAGAGGAGCAGAGGAGCAAAGATGAGCGAGAGTCGCGAGCCAATCGTCATTCGCAACGGCACCGTGGTGACGATGAACGACGCCAACGACGTCCACTTCGGTGGCACGGTGACGATCGAGGGTGACCGCATCGGCCGGGTCGCCCCGGCCGGCGAGGCGGTCGAGGTCGCCGGGGCGCGGGAGATCGACGCCGGTGGCAAGATCGTGATGCCGGGCCTGATCGACCTCCACTACCACACCGCCCTCGGCAAGGGGTGGAGCGATCACCTGCCGCTGTGGGAGTACCTGCAGACCTGCTGGTACCCGATGATCCGCGCCCTCGACCCGGAGGCGGCGCGGTGGGCGGCGCTGGCCAGCTACGCCGAGTCGGTGCGCTGCGGGGTGACGACGGTCAACGACATGTACCGTCAGCTCGAGGCGCTCGGCGACGCCGCCGAGGAGATCGGGATCCGGGCGGTCCTCTGCAACGATGTCGCCACCGACGAGCACGAGCTCGACTCGCTCGCCGACAACGCCGCCGCCTTCCACAGCAAGCACGGCGCCGCCGACGGCCGGATCGAAGTGCGGGTCGGGATCGAGTGGCTCCCGCTCGCCTCGCGCGAGCTGCTGCGCGAAGCGCGGGAGCTCGCCAACGAGCTCGGCGCCGGCGTCCACATCCACCTCAACGAGTCGCTCAGCGAGGTCGAGATCTCGAAGAAGATGTACGGGCGGCGGCCGACCGAGGTCGCCTACGAAGAGGGGATCCTCGGCCCCGACTGCATCGCCGCGCACTGCGTCCACCTCTCCGACGCCGAGATCGCGCTGATGCGCGAAACCGGCACCCAGATCTCCCACAACCCGTCCTCCAACGCCAAGCTCGGCAACGGGGTGATGCGGCTGCCGGAGATGCTCGGGGCCGGCCTCAACATCGGGCTGGGGCACGACGCCGCCGAGTGCAACAACAGCCGCGACATGTTCGAGGTGATGAAGTGGGCCTCGCTCCTGCACCGGGCGGTGCGGGTCGACGCCGGGCTCCAGCAGGCGCCGGACGTGGTCCGGATGGCGACCCGCAACGGGGCCGCCGCGCTCGGGCACGAGACCGGCGAGCTCGCCGCCGGCCGCAAGGCCGACGTGATCCTGGTCGAGACCAACTCGACGATGTTCACGCCGCTGATGCCGGAATCGGTCGACCACGTCTTCTCGCACCTGGTCTTCGCCGCCAACGGCTCCTGCGTCGACACCACGATCTGCGACGGCAAGGTCCTGATGGAAGGCCGCGAGATCGTCACCGTCGACGAGAACGAGGTGATCGCCGAGGCCAACGCCGCCTTCCGCGACGTGGTCGGGCGGATGGTCGTCCCGGACCTGGAGACGGTGCAGGCGTGACCAGGACCACGCTCACCTGGTCGGATCGCTTCGGCCAGCACGACATGGGGGACTGGGCGATCTACATCCCCCCGACCGGGCTGGTCGAGCCCGACCTCCACCTCGACAACCCGAAGCGGACCCAGCGGCTGCGGCTGCTGATCGCCAAGACCGGGCTCGAGGAGCGGCTCGACGCGGTGGTGCCGCGGGCGGCGACGCCGGCCGAGATCGAAGCGGTCCACAGCGCCGAGCACGTGGCCCGGATGGCCGCCGTCTCGGAGGCCGGGTGGGGCGACGCCGGCGGCGGCTTCACGCCGATGAACGGCGACTCCTACGAGCTCGCCCTGCTCAGCGCCGGCTCGGTCCTGACCTGCGTCGAGCGGGTGCTCGGCGGCGAGGCCGACAACGCCTACGCGATCGGCCGCCGCTCCGGCCACCACGCCTCCCGCGACACCGGCTACGGGTTCTGCATCTTCAACAACGTCGCCGTCGCCGCCGCGGCGGCCCAGCGCGCGGGGGTCGAGCGGATCGCGATCGTCGACGTCGACGCCCACCACGGCAACGGCACCGAGGCGATCTTCTACGACGACCCCGGGGTGCTGACGATCTCGCTGCACGAGGACCGGATGTTCCCGCTCGAGACCGGTGCCGCCGGCGACCGCGGCGGCGCCGGGGCCGAGGGCTCGAACCTCAACGTGCCGCTCCCCGCGGGCACCGGCGACGGCGGTTACCTCTACGCCTTCGAGCAGCTCGTCGTCCCCGCCCTCGACCGCTTCGAGCCGGAGCTGCTGCTGGTCGTCGCCGGGGTCGACGGGGCGATGTACGACCCGCTCTCGAACCTGTCGCTGACCGCCGGCGGCTACGCCACCGCGGCGCAGCACCTGGTCGACGTCGCCGAGCGCCACTGCGGCGGCCGCGTCGTCTTCGAGCAGGAGGGCGGCTACAGCCACGTCTACGCTCCGTTCTGCTGGCTGAAGCTGATCGAGGTGCTGGCCGCGGCGCTGCAGTCGGAGGACCCGTTCGCGCCCTTCCTCGCCGGCGGCGCCTTCAACGAGCTCGCCCCGCACCAGCGCGAGCTGGTCGACGGCCTGGTGCGCCAGGCCGAGGGGAGCGCGGTCGGTTGAGGACCGCGCCGGAACTTACGCAACGCACAAGGAGAACCAGAGATGACTGAGTCCAACGCCGCCCTGCTCGAGCTCGCCGCGAGCGACCTGCGGATGCTGATCGGCGGCGAGCGGGTCGAGGCCGCCTCCGGCGAGCGCTTCGAGGTCCTCAACCCAGCGACCGGAGAGACGATCGCCACCGTCCCCGCGGCCAACGCCGCCGACGTCGACGCCGCGGTCGCCGCCGCGCGCGCGGCGCTGCCCGGCTGGCGGGCGATGGCGCCGGCCGCCCGGGCCGAGCTGATGTGGAACCTCGGCACCCGGATCGCCGAGCTGAGCGAGGAGCTGGCGACGCTCGAGGCGCTCGACAACGGCAAGACCCGCGGCGACGCGCTGATGGTCGACATCCCGCTGGCCAGCGAAATCTTCCGCTACTACGCCGGTTGGGCGACGAAGATCGAGGGGGTGGCGATCCCGACCGCGGGTGGCCTCGCCCAGCATGTCTACACCGTGCGCGAGCCGGTCGGCGTCGTCGCCGCGATCGTCCCCTGGAACTTCCCGCTGCTGATGTGCGCCTACAAGGCGGGCCCGTCCCTGGCGGCCGGGAACACGCTGGTGATCAAGCCGGCCGAGCAGACGCCGCTCTCGGCTCTCCGCCTCGCCGATCTGGTCGAGGAAGTCGGCTTCCCGCCCGGGGTCGTCAACGTCGTCACCGGCGACGGGCCGTCGGCGGGGGCGCCGCTCTCGGCCCACCTCGGGGTCGACAAGGTGACCTTCACCGGCGAGACCGGCACCGGCCAGAAGATCCTCGAGGCCTCGAAGGCGAACCTGAAGCGGGTCTCGCTCGAGCTCGGCGGCAAGTCGCCCAGCCTCGTCTTCGCCGACGCCGACCTCGACGCCGCGGTCGAGGGCACCTACGGCGCCGTCTACTTCAACCAGGGCCAGTGCTGCATCGCCGGCGCCCGCGTCTTCGTCCACGAGGACGTCCACGACGCCTTCGTCGAGAAGTTGCTGGCGAAGCTGAAGACGGTCCAGCTCGGCAGCGGCCTCGACGCCGACACCGACATGGGTCCCCTGGTAAGCGCCGAGCAGGCCGAGCGGGTCACCGGCTTCATCTCCGCCGGCCGCGACGAAGGCGCGACCGAGCTCGCCGGCGGCGGCCCGGCCGAACTGGCCGGCGAGCACGCCAACGGCTACTTCGTGCGGCCGGCGCTGTTCACCGACGTCGAGCCGGAGATGCGGGTGATGCGGGAGGAGATCTTCGGCCCGGTCGGGATGGTCAGCCGCTTCCGCGAGGAGGACGAGGCGATCGCCGCCGCCAACGACACCGTCTTCGGCCTCGCCTCGGGGCTGTGGACGCGCGACGTCAAGCGCGCCCACCGGGTCGCCGCCCAGATCCAGGCCGGCACGGTCTGGATCAACACCTACGGCTTCTTCGACGTCGCCGTCCCCTACGGCGGCTTCCGGATGAGCGGCTACGGCAAGGAGCTGGGCGCCGAGGCGCTCGACCCGTACCTGCAGACGAAGTCGGTCTGGACCGACCTTTCCTAACCCCCGCCGCGAGCAGAAGGAGCAAGCGATGAAGGCAGTTGTGATGACCGAGGACCTGAAGCTCGAGGCGAGGGACGACTACTCCTCGCCGGCGCCCGAGGGATGGGCGGTGGTCGACGTCAAGGCCGCCGGAGTCTGCGGTTCGGAGCTCCACTTCCTCGACGGGATGGTGCCGGCTCCGTTCGCCGACTTCGTGCTGGGGCACGAGATCGCCGGCGTCGTCTCCTCCGCCCCGGCGGGGTCGAAGGTGGCGGCCGGCGACCGCGTCGCGGTCTACAACTTCGTCGGCTGCGGCCAGTGCCACTGGTGCCGGACCGGCCACGAGTCGATCTGCACTGAACCGCAGGCGCAGATCGGCTGGACCGCCAACGGTGGCTTCGCCGAGCAGGTGGCGGCGCCGCCGGCGAACCTGATCAAGCTCCCCGACTCGGTCTCCTTCGAGGCCGCGGCGGTGCTCGCCTGCAGCGGCATGACGGCGGTCCACGCGGTGCGCCTGGCTGAGGCCTCGCTGGGTCAGACGGCGATCGTCGACGGGGTCGGCGGGGTCGGGCTGATGGTGATCCAGGTCCTCGCCGAGGCCGGCCTGCGGGTGCTCGCGGTCGCCGACGCCGAGTCGCGGGTGGCGCTGGCCAAGGACGCCGGTGCCGCCGAGGTGATCGTGCTCGAGGGGGGAGAGGGATACGACGAGCTCCCCGACCGCGTCAAGGCGCTCAACGACGGCGCCGGCGCCGACTTCTTCTTCGAGCTGGTCGGGACCGAGGCCTCGATGCGCGGCGGCATCCGCTCGCTCGGGCGCCGCGGCGCCGCGGTCCTCGTCGGCTACACCGAGGACGAGCTGAAGATCCACCCGATCGACCTGATCCTCAGCGAGGCCCGGGTCCTCTCCTCGGTCGCCGCCTCGCGCCACGACCTGGAGACGGCGATCGCCCTCGCCGGCGAAGGCAAGCTCTCGGTCGCGATCGACACCGCCTACCCACTGGACGAGGTCGACACGGCGATCACGCGCCTGCGGGCGCGCGAAGTCAACGGCCGCAACGTGCTCGTCCCCTGACCCTGCCCGCGATCGCAGCTAGGAGGCCGCGATGAAGACCCTGGTGATCGGAAACCCGCTGGTCCTGCTCGGTGAGGCAGACGTGATCGAGGACGGCGCCCTGGTGGTGGAGGACGGCACGATCGTCGACGTCGGACCGCGCGAGCGCTTCGCCGGCGGCGAGTTCGACGAGGTGATCGGCTCCCCCGACCACTTCGTGATGCCGGGCTTCGTCAACTGCCACTACCACAGTGAGGTGGCGCTGGGTCAGGGCGTCTACGAGTACATCTTCGAGCGCGCCAACATCTGGATGCACGGGATGTTCGCCAGCATCTCCGAAGAGGACCTCTACCACGCCGTCCTCGTCCACCTGGCCGAGCTGATCCGCGGCGGCCAGACGGCGGCGGTCGACATGTACTACGGGAACCCGACCCTGCCGGGCTTCGGTACCGAGGTCGCCCTCTCGGCCTGGGAGGACAGCGGCCTTCGGGTCGCCTTCGGGCTCGTCTCCCGCGACCAGAACCGCTACGTCCACCAGGACGACGCCGAGTTCCGCAGCTGCCTGCCGGCGCAGCTGGCGACCGAGATCGCCGGCTCGCCGATCGGCTACACCTGGCCCCTGGACCAGGTCCTCGGCACCTACCGCGACCTGGTCGAGCGCTGGGACGGCCGCGACGACCGGATCCGGGTGATCCTGGCGCCGGACTGGACCCCGGCCTGCTCGGATGACCTCTACCGGGAGACGCGGCGGCTGGCCGACGAGTACGCGACCGGGATCACCACCCACGCGCTCGAGACCCGGTCGGAGATGAGCTTCAACTTCGAGCACTACGGGATGTGCGGGATGGAGCGCCTGCAAAAGCTCGGGGTCCTGGGCGACGACACCAGCCTCGCCCACTTCGTCTGGGCGACCGACCGCGACATCGACCTCCTGGTCGAGACCGGCAGCGTCTCCTCCAACGACCCCGGCTCCAACCTGCGGCTCAGCTCCGGCATCGCCCGGGTCCGCGACATCATCGACCGCGGCGGCAAGGCCGGCTTCGGGACCGACGGGATCAGCTTCGGCGACCGCGAGGACTTCTTCGACGAGATCCGGCTGGCGGCGCTGCTGCAGCGGCGGCCGATGGAGCTGGCCTCCGGTCGCATCTCCTCCTCGAAGCTGTTCCGCTCGGCGATCACCAGCGGCGCCCGCGCGGTCCGCGCCGAGGACCGCCTCGGCAGCCTCGAGCCCGGCAAGGACGCCGACCTCCTGGTCCTCCGCCGCGACCACGTCTTCTGGCCGCCGCAGCGCTACGCCGGCTCGGACCCGCTCGACGTGATCGTCGACCGCGCCGACCAGAGCGACATCGACACGGTCATGGTCCGCGGCCGCTCCCTGCTCCGCGGCGGCGAGATCGTCAGCTTCGACGAGCGCAAGGTGCGCGAGGCCTACGCCGACGCCGCCGCCAACCGGCTCTGGAAGTTCGCCGAGCCGCAGGAGCGGCGCTGGGTGCTCGAGCTGCCGGGCGAGCTCGAGCCCTACGTGCTCGACTTCTACCGGCGCTGGACGGACATGCCGACCGACCCGGGGTACTCCTACAACACGACGAGCGGGCCGGAGCGCGACACCGGCGGCGCCTGATGGGCCCGGCCCGGGCCGGGATCGACGTCGGCGGCACCTTCACCGACGGGGCTCTGATCGACGGCGCCGGCGAGCTGCACGTGTTGAAGGTGCCGACCGACCGCGCCGATCTGGCGCGGGGCTCGGCGGTGGGGTTGGCCGGGGTGGCGGAGCGGGCCGGGCTCGCGCTCGGCGACCTCGGCTACGTCGCCCACGGCACCACCGTGGCAACCAACGCGCTGGTCGAGGGGGCGCTGGCGCGGGCGGCGCTGGTCACCACCGCCGGCTTCCGCGACGTGCTGGCGATCGGCACCCAGCAGCGCCCCCGCCTCTACGACCTGCAGGCGCCCGCGCGAAGCCCGCTGATCCCCCGCGAGCGCTGCTACGAGGTGCGCGGCCGCCTCGCCGCCGACGGCAGCGAGGTCGAGCCGCTCGACGCCGACGGGGTCCGGCGGGTCGCCGGCGAGCTGCGCGAGGCCGGAGTCGAGGCGGTCGCGGTGGTGCTGCTGTTCTCGTTCGTCGATCGCCGCCATGAGGACGAGGTCGCGGCGATCCTCCGCGCCGAGCTGCCCGGGGTGCCGGTCACGCTCTCGGTCGACGTCGCCCCCGAATTCCGCGAGTACCACCGCGCCAACACGACCGCCCTCAATGCCGTCCTGCTGCCGCTGGTCGGCCGCTACGTGCGCGCCCTGTCGGCGGCGGCGAGCGAGCGCGGGGTCACCGTCCCGGTCCACCTGATGCAGTCGAACGGCGGCGTCTCGACCGCGCAGCGGGCGGGCGAGCTGCCGGCCGGGCTGATCGCCTCGGGGCCGGCGGCGGCGGTGATCGGTGCCGCCCGCCAGGGCGACGCGGTCGGCGAGCCCGACCTGGTCAGCTTCGACATGGGCGGGACCACCGCCGACGTCGCGGTCGTCCTCGCGGGCAGGCCGCTGCAGCGGTTCCAGGGCGAGCACGACGGCCAGCCCGTCAACCTGCCGCAGATCGACGTCCTCTCGATCGGCGCCGGCGGCGGCTCGATCGCCAGCGTCGACGAGTTCGGCGCGCTCGCCGTCGGGCCCCGCAGCGCCGGCGCTCGCCCCGGCCCAGCCGCCTACGGTCACGGCGGCACCGCGGCGACGGTCACCGACGCCCACGTCGTCACCGGCGTCCTGCGCAGCGGTCGCCTGCTCGGCACCGAGCTGACCCTCGACGGCGAGGCGGCGGCGGAGGCGGTGCGGCGCGAGGTCGCCGACCCCCTCGGCCTCTCGGTCGAGGAGGGGGCGGCGGCGATCCTGCGGGTCGCCAACGCGAACATGGCGCAGGCGCTGCGCGCGATCTCGGTCGCCCGCGGCCACGACCCGCGCGCGCTGGCGCTGGTCGCGATGGGCGGCGCCGGGCCGATGCACGCCTGCGACCTCGCCGAGGAGCTCGGGATCCCGCGCGTCGTCGTCCCCCGCCACCCCGGCGTCGGGGCGGCGCTCGGGCTGCTGCTGAGCGACGTTCGCCACGACGTCGGCCGCAGCTGGCTGCGCTCGGTCGCGGCGCTCGACCCGGCCGACCTCGACGCCGAGCTCGGCGAGCTCGAGCGGCGGGCCCGCGAGCTGCTCGAGCAATCGGGCCACGGTGAGGACGCCTCCGCGGTCGGCTTCGAGCTCGAGATGCGCTACCAGGGGCAGGCCTACAACCTGACCGTGCCGCTGGCGCCGCGGCCGGTCGACGCGGCCACCCTGGCGGCCGCGGTCGAGGCCTTCGAGGAGCAGCACCGGATGCTCTACCGCTACACGCCGGCGGTCGCCGGGATCGAGATCGTCACCCTCCGCGCCCAGGCCGTCGGCGACGTCGGCTCCGCTTCCTGGGAGGACGGCGGCGGCGCCGCAGCCGCCGCGGAGCCGCCCGGCCGGGAGATCTGGCAGCGCGGCGAGTGGCGGCCGCTGACGGTGCTCGACCGCGGTCAGCTGGCGCCGGGCCAGGCCCTGGCCGGCCCGGCGGTGATCGAGCAGGAGGACACGACGATCCTCGTCAACGAGGGCTGGACCGGGGCGGTCCACGCCTCCGGCGCCCTGCGACTGGTGAAGGAGGAGCGATGAGCGCGACCAGGACCGATCCGGTCACCCAGGAGGTCCTCGCCGCCGCCTTCCGCGGGATCGCCGACGAGATGTCGATCGTCGAGTACCGGGCCTCCTTCTCGCCGATCATCCGCGAGATGTTCGACTTCAACTGCGGTCTGTTCGACCGGGAGGGAGCGATGATCGCCCACTCCGAGCAGATCCCGGCCCAGCTCGGCCTGATGCAGTTCGCGCTGAAGGCGATCATCGAGCGCTGGGGCGAGTCGCGGATCGCCGCCGGCGACGCGCTGATCCTCAACGACCCCTACCTCGGCGGGACCCATACCCCGGACCTGCAGATCTTCACCCCGATCTTCGTCGCCGGCCAGCTGGTCGGCTGGAGCGGCTCGATCGCCCACCACATCGACATCGGCGGTCGGGTGCCGGGGACGGTCAGCGCCCACAACACCGAAATCTTCCAGGAGGGGCTGATCTTCCCGGGGATCAAGCTGGTCGCCGCCGGCGAGCGCAACGAGGCGGTCTTCGAGCTGATCGCCGCCAACGTCCGCGACCCCGCCGCCACGCTCAGCGACATCGACGCCCAGCTCGCCGCCTGCCGCCGCGGGGTCGAGCGGATCGAGGCGCTGTGCGGGCGCTACGGGGTCGAGACCGTGGTCGCGGCGATGCCGCGGCTGCTCGAGCTCAACGCCGCCCGCGCCCGCGCCAGCTTCGCCCGGTGGCCGCGCGAGACGGTCCGCGCCGAAGGCCTGATGGACGACGGCGGCTTCCCGGATCTCGAGCCGGCGGCGATCCGGGTCGCGATCAGCGTCGAGGGCGACCGCCTCCTGATCGACCTCGGCGGGACCGACCCGCAGCTCGAGTCCAGTATCAACGTCCCCTACTCGAGCACCCACGCGGCGGCGCTGTTCGCGGTCCGCTGCTTCGTCGACGGGCTCTCCCAGAGCGTCGGCCTCGACGACGCGGTCCGGCTCGTCGTCCCCGCTGGCTCGGTGCTCAACCCGCGGCGCCCGGCCGGGGTCAGCGGGCGCCACCTGACCGTCCAGCGCCTCGCCGACGTCCTCGTCGACGCGCTCGGGAAGCTGGTCCCAGAGCGGGCGATCGCCGGCAGCCAGGTGGCCTTCCCGGCGCTGGTCTTCCAGGCCGACGACGAGGACGGGCGGCGGACCCTGTTCACCGACATCCTCGGCGGCGGTGGCGGGGCCCGGCCCGACCGCGACGGCGACGACGCGATCGACACCTACACCGGCAACATCGCTCTCTTCTCCGCCGAGCTGACCGAGCTCGAGTACCCGTGGCGGATCGAATCGACCCGGCTCGTCGACGGCTCCGGCGGCGGCGGGCGGTTCCGCGGTGGTGCCGCGATCCGCCGCGACTACCGGCTGCTCGGAACCCGCGGCGAGGGCACCTACTACGTCGAGCAGACCCGCGAGCACGCCGCCCCCGGCGGCCGTGACGGCGGCTCCCCCGGCGCGACCGCGAAGGTGACCGTGAAGAGGGCCGGCAGCGAGGTCGAGGAGGCGCTGCCTTCGAAGGGCTACGTGAACCTGAGGCAGGGCGACCTGGTCAGCTTCGTCAGCAGCGGCGGTGGCGGCTACGGGGCGGCGCCGGAGGCCGATCCGGCGGCTCCGGCCACCGAGAATGGGCCCAGAGACGGAGTATGATGTATTAGATGGCGGCGTCGAATAAATTGCAGGCGCGCGCGCTCGACGCCGCCGTCTACCAGGCGATTCGCGACCGTATCGTCGCCGGCGAGCTGAGGCCCGGCGACCCCTTGGTCGAGGCTCAGCTCTCGTCCGAATTCGGGATCAGCAAGACCCCCGTCCGCGAGGCGCTGATCGCGCTCGGCCGCGACGGTCTCGTCGACCAGGTGCCCTACCACGTGACCCGGGTCGCGACGCCAAGGCCCGAGGACATTCGCCAGGTCTGCCAGCTGCGGACCTGGCTCGAGGGCGAGATCGCGGTCGAAGGCGCGGTCGCCGACGACAGCACCCTGGTCGCGGAGCTGACCGCCAGCGTCGATCGCGCCCGCCGGGCGCTCGACGGCGACGACCTCGCGGCCTACGTCGCCTCGGTCAACGCCTTCTCCGACATGCTGCTCGCCCACAGCGGCAACCGCTTCGCGGTCGACGTCGGCGAACGCCTCCGCAACTTCCTGGCGCTGATGGCGAACATCGCCGAAAGCACCGACGGGCGCCGCCAGCGCTCGATCGAGGAGCACGCCGCGATCCTCGACGCGATCGCCGCCGGCGACCCGGCGGCGGCGCGAACGGCGACCGGGGTTCACATGCGGAGCATCGAACGCGACGCACTGCAATCGCTGGCGCGGCAGCTCGACGAGGCGGGGGAGAGAGCCTGAATGGAGGCTCCCTTCCCGCTCGTACGAGTCGCCTCGCCGGATCCGCGCGAGCGCGGGCGGATGATCGGCGAGGAGGTGCGGGAGCGGGTCGCCGAGTCGGTCGCGATCTACCAGGAGACCTTCGATCACTACACCGGCCTTCGCTGGGAGGAGGTGACGGCGCTGGCGCTCGAGTTCGCGGCGCCGATCGCGGCCTACGACCCGGCGATCCTGGCTGAGATCGAGGGGATCGCCGAGGGCGCCTCGCTGAGCCGCGGCGACCTGCTCGCGGTCAACGCCCGCAGCGAGATCATGTTCGGCCTCGGCGCCCCCGCCCAGCCCGAGTGCACCGTCTTCTTCGCCGGGCCGACGGCGACCGCGGACGGCCACGTCCTGCTCGGCCAGAACTGGGACTGGCGTCCGCGCACGAGCGAGACGGTGACGATCTTCGAGATCGGCCAGGGCCCGGACCTGCCGAGCTTCACCGCCGTCGCCGAGGCCGGCGTGGTCGGGAAGACGGGGTTCAACGAGCACGGCGTCGGGGTCACGATCAACTCGCTGGTCACCGATCGCGACCGCGGCGAGCGTCTGCTGCCGACCCACGCGGTGCTCCGCGGGATCCTCAACTCGACCACCGTCGAGGAGGCCTTCGCGGCGGTCGTGCGCGCCCGTCGCGGCGCCTCGGCGACCTACACGATCGCCAGCGCGGCGGGGGCCGGGGTGGCGCTCGAGACGGCTCCCGGGGGGATCGAGGGGGTGCGCGTCGTCCATCCCGTCGACGACCTCCTCTTCCACACCAATCACTTCACCTGCACGGTTCCGTTCCACGACGTCGGGGTCGAGATGTGGACCGACTCGGTCGCCAGGCTGAGGACGATCGACGATTTCCTCGGCCCGCGCCGTGGCGCGATCACCGTCGACACGGTGAAGGCCGCGTTGAGCGACGAGGAGGGTCACCCCGACGCGATCTCCCGCTTCGCCAACCCGGACTTCCACCCGGTCCTGCAGGGTGAAACAGTGACCTCGGTGGTGATGGACCTGACCGCTCGCAGCGCCGCGGTCACCGCCGGTCCCCCGAGCGCCAACGAGTACGCGGAGCTGGTTCCGGCCTTCGCCGCCGGCGGCAGCGCGTGAGCGACGCCGCGGCCGCGCCCCCCGGCGCGGCGCGCCCGCTCGATGTCTGCCTCAGCTTCGACTTCGACGCGATCTCGCTCTGGGGCGCGATCGGGCAGACCTCTCCGACCCCGGTCTCGCGCGGCGAGTTCGGTGCTCGTGTCGCGGTCCCGCGGCTGCTGGCGCTGCTCGCCGAGGCCGAGGTGCAGGCAACCTTCTTCGTCCCCGGGCACACCATCGATACCTACCCGGAGCTGTGCCGGCGGATCCTCGCCGAGGGGCACGAGATCGGCCACCACGGTTACCTCCACGAGGGCCCGGTGGCCCTCTCTGAGGGGGAGGAGCGGGCGGTGCTCGAGCGCGGCCTGGAGTCTATGGAGCGGCAGCTCGACGGCTACCGCCCGGCCGGCTATCGCTCGCCTGCCTGGGATCTCTCGGCGAACACGACGAGGCTGCTGGTCGAGTACGGGTTCGAGTACGAGTCGAGCATGATGGCCCAGGACTTCGAGCCGTACTGGTGCCGCACCGGCGACCGGATGCCGCCCGACCGCGGTTTCGAATTCGGGCCCGAGATCGCGCTCGTGGAGCTGCCGGTCTCCTGGTCGCTCGACGACTTCGTCGAGCTCGAGTACGTCTACGCTCCGCCGCTGGTGCTGCCCGCCGCGAAGAACCCGCGCGAGGTCGAGGCGCGCTGGCTCGCCGACATGGATTTCGCCGCCGAGGCGGTCCCCGGGGGCGTCTTCACGATGACCTTCCACCCGCAGGTGATCGGGCGCGGAGCGCGGATCAGAATCGTCGCCGCGATGATCGCCCACGCGGTCGCCCTCGGTGCCAACCTGGTCACCACGGCCGCGGCCGCCCGCGCCTGGGCGGAGCGAGCGCCAGGGCCAATCGGGTCGCGGCTCCAAAGATAGAATATGATATTCTAACTGTGGGTTTCGGCGGTTGGGCACGCCGTTTCGGAAGAGAGATGAGCATCATTTCCAACATTCGGACAAGAAGCGCAACTGGAGTGGTCGCCGCCGACGGCGGCGGGGCCGAGGTGGAGTGGGTGCCCTCGCGCGGCGAACGCTGGCGCGAGGCGATGGTCTTCCTGCCCGGCCTGCTGCTGCCGATCGCGATCCTCGTCATCTGGCAGCTCTACGTCTCGGCCGCCAACGTCGACCCGACCGTGCTGCCGACCCCGATCCGGATCGTCACCCAGCTCTACGAACAGCGCTCGATCGCCTGGGAAAACACCGCCCAGACGCTGGAAGAGATGGTGGTCGGGTTCGGCCTCTCCGTGATCGTCGCCCTGGTCATCGCCTTCGTGATGGACAACCTGCGCTGGGTCCGCAACGCGCTCTACCCGACGCTGATCGCCTCGCAGACGATCCCGGTGATCGCGATCGCGCCGCTGATGATCATCTGGTTCGGCTTCGGGCTGCTGCCGAAGGTGCTGCTGATCATCCTCGTCACCTTCTTCCCGATCGTCGTCGCCCTCCTCGACGGCTTCGCCGCCACTGAGCGCGAGGCGATGGACCTACTGAAGACGATGGGATCCTCGCGGCTGCAGACCTTCCGCCTGGTCCGCTTCCCCGGCGCGCTGCCGAACTTCTTCACCGGCCTGCGGATCTCGGCCACCTACGCCGTCCTCGCCGCGATCTTCGCCGAGTACGTCGGCGCCTACCACGGCCTCGGGATCTGGATGTCGCAGGCGAAGAGCTCGTTCAGGACCGACCTCGTGTTCGGAGCGATCGGGATCTGCGCGCTGATCAGCATCGCCCTCTTCGCCCTGATCGCGATCATCTCCCGCTTCGTCATGCCCTGGCACTACGCGGCGCGGAGGAAGGGCTGATGGAGGCGGCGACGGCGGGCCGGATCTCGACCGGGGTCGAGCTCCACGGCGTCTCCAAGACCTTCCGCAACGGCCGCCGCGCGGTCCAGGTCCTGAAGGACATCCAGTTCACCGCCGAGCCCGGCGAGTTCGTCTCCGTGATCGGCCCCAGCGGCTGCGGCAAGTCGACGCTGTTCAAGCTCGTCGCCGGGCTCGAGCGCGCCGACACCGGGACCACCGAGATCGGCGGCAAGCCGGTCGACCCCGCCGACAACCCGGTCGCCTACATGCCGCAGAAGGACCTGCTGCTGCCCTGGCGCTCGGTGATCCGCAACGTGACGATGCCGCTCGAGATCGGCGGCGTCGGTAAGTCCGAGGCGATGGAGCGGGCGCGGAAGCTGTTCCCGGTCTTCGGCCTCGAGGGCTTCGAGGACGCCTACCCGTTCACCCTCTCGGGCGGGATGCGGCAGCGGGCGGCGCTGATGCGGACGGTGATCCAGGAGCGGCCGCTGATGCTGCTCGACGAGCCCTTCGGCGCCCTCGATTCCCTCACCCGGACCGAAATGCAGGAGTTCCTGCTCGACATCTGGGACCGGTTCGGCCACACGATCGTCTTCATCACCCACGACATCCGTGAGTCGATCTACCTCTCGGACACGATCTACGTGATGACGGCGCGGCCGGCGCGGGTGCGGATGAAGGTCTCGGTCGATCTGCCGCGGCCACGCAACATCGACGTAATCACGACGCCGCGCTTCACCGAACTCGAGGCGGAGCTGCTCCACGCCCTGCGCGAGGAGAACCGGCAACAGGAGGCAACGTTTTGACCGACTCGCTCTGCGACCGCCTGCGCGCCGGCTGCCTGCCGGTCTGGGAGTCCCTCCACCAGCACCCCTTCCTGCTCGAGCTGGCGGCGGGGACGCTGCCGGGGGAGAAGTTCCGCTTCTACGTCGAGCAGAACCTGATGTACCTGCCCGAGTACTCGCGGGCGCTCGCGCTCGGCGCCGCCAACTCGCGCGACTCCGATGAGCTCAGCGCCTTCACCGCCTCGCTGCGCAACATCGTCGAGACCGAGATCCCGGAGAACGAAGCGCGTCTGGGCGAGATCATCGAGCTCGGCGCCGAGGATCGCGGTGGGACCCTGGCGATGGCGCCCGCCAACCTCGCCTACACCAGCTACCTGCTGGCGGCGGCTTTCCGCGGCGGCCCGCTCGAAGTGATGACCGCGATCATGCCCTGCGCCTGGAGCTACGGCGAGATCGCCGCCGGCCTCGACCTCGACGCCAACGACCACCCGGTCTACCGCAGCTGGATCGCCTTCTTCGCCAGCGACGAGTACGCGGAGATCGTCGACGGGCTGAAGGCCAAGATCGAGTCCTTCGCCGCCGCCGGCCGCTTCGACGAAGGCCTCCTGCTCGAGACCTTCAGGAACGGCGCCCGGCTCGAGCTCGGGTTCTGGGAGATGGCGTACACGTTCGAACAGTGGCCCGACCTGACGCTCGAGGCGTCGGTCGCCTGAGCGACCGACAGCTGGCGCTGAGATAGCGCCGTGAGTGAGCTGCTGCTGCTGCCGATCGGGGCGGCGATCGGGGTCCTGCTCGGCTCGGTCGGCGGCGGCGGCTCGCTGATCGCGGTCCCGGCGCTCGTCTACATCGGCGACCAGAGCGTCCGCGGCGCCCAGGCCGGCTCGCTGATCGTGATCGTCGTCGCCTCGGCGATCGGCCTCGCCGCCTACCTGCGGCGCGACGAGGTCCGCTGGCGCGCCGGCACCGCCTTCGGCCTCGCGGCGGGGGTCAGCTCCTTCGCCTGCTCGCTGCTGAGCCGGCAGCTGAACCCGGACGTGCTGCTGCTCGCCTTCTCGCCGGTGATGGTGCTGGGGGCGGTGGCGATGGTCTCCGAGCGCGCCGCAGCGGAGTCGAGCTTCCAGCCCTGGCGGGTCGAGATCCGGTTCGACTCGGTGCGGAAAGTGACCGCGCTCGGCTTCGCGGTCGGCTGCCTGACCGGGCTCTTCGGGGTCGGCGGCGGCTTCGTGATCGTGCCGGTGCTGGTGGTCGGTCTCGGCTTCGCCTTCACCGAGGCGGTCGGCACCAGCCTGCTGGTGATCATCATCAGCAGCGCCGTCGCGCTCGCCGAGCGGCTGCAGAGCGGCGCCGTCGACTGGGCCGTGATCGGACCCTTCGCCGCCGCGGCGGTGGCCGGCGTCCTGGTCGGCACCTGGCTCGGCGGCCGCCTGCCACGCCGCGTCCTCACCCGCTGGTTCGCCGTCGTCGTCGTCGCCACCGCGGTCTATACCGCGACCCAGGCGCTCGCCGCCCTGCTCTGAGCGGCGTCCCGTCGGCGGCCGACCGCCGGCGGCTAGTCCTCGACGATCTCGACGATCCCGCTCGGCGCCTCGAGGTAGTCGAGCGTCCGCCGCGCCGCCGCGGTCACCTCGATTCGCGGCGAGCCGTCCTCGGGCCTGCCGTCCTCGTGGTAGGTGCCGGGGCCGTAGAACATCCCGTAGCGGAGGACGACGCCGCCGAACTCGAGCACCTGCGCCTCGTGCCGTTCGCGCGACTCGGCGCCGCCCGCCGGGATCCAGGCGATGCTCTGGGCGAGGAGGCGGCTGGCGCCGGCGGCGCCGGCGGCGGCGATCAGGTTGGCGGTGCCGACGTCGCGGATACGCGTGTTCGCCGCCATCGAGGCCGGCAGCTCGGCGGCGTCGTCGGGGAGGTCGGTGAGCTGGTGCATGACCAGCTCGGGGGCGAAGGCGACGACCGCCTCGCGCAGCGCCGCCTCGTCGTAGACGTCGACGACCACCGGCGTGGCGCCGAGATCGCGGACCAGCCCGGCCCGCTCCTCGCTCCGCGTCGTCCCCGCCACCTCGTGCCCGGCTCCGATCAGCAGCGGCACCAGCGGCCGCCCGATCGCTCCGCTCGCCCCGGCCAGGAAGATTCGCATTGGTCGAGGTTAGCTAGACGAGGGTCCGGGCGGGGATGTCCGAGGGCTTCCCGCCACCCCTGATCTACCCTGTCGCCATGGAGGAACGGGCGCGCTTCCCGGACGTGGCCGCCAGGGCCGGCCACTACGAGAGCTTCTACCTGAAGGCATGCCGGCCCGACGGCGGGGTCGGGGTCTGGATCCGCCATACCGTCCACAAGCGCCCCGGGGCCGAGCCGGCCGGCTCGGTCTGGTTCACCCTCTTCGACCGCAGCGCCGACGGCCCGCGAGCAGCGAAGCTGACGCTGCCGGCCGGTACCGGGCTGTCGGTCCCGAACGGCTCCTGGATCCGGGTCGGCGACGCCGAGATCGGGCCCGGGGAGGCGGAGGGCTCGCTCGACACCGGGGCGCTCAGCGCCGCCTGGTCGCTGACCTTCGACGGCAACCGCGAGGCCGCCAAGTACCTCCCGGTCGACTGGCTCTACGAGGCGCCGCTGCCGCGGACCAAGTTCGTCGCGCCGCTCCCCGACGCCCGCTTCGAGGGCCGGCTCGAAATCGACGACACCTCGATCGAGATCGCCGGCTGGCCGGGGATGATCGGCCACAACTGGGGCTCCGAGCACGCCGAGCGCTGGCTCTGGATCGAGGGCACCGGCTTCGCCGACGCCCCCGGCACCTACTTCGACGCCGGCGCCGCCCGGGTCCGCCTCGGCTCCCGGGTCAGCCCCTGGATCCCCTCCGGGATGCTCGTCCTCGACGGGGTCCGGCACCGGCTCGGCGGGCTCGGCGGCATCGGCTCCTCGCGGATCGAAGAGGCGCCGACGGTCTGCTCCTTCCTCCTCCATGGCGACGGCATCGCCGTCCACGGCCGGGTCGCGGCGCCGCAGAAGGACTTCGTCGGCTGGGTCTACGCCGACCCGAAGGGTCCCGACCACCACACCGTCAACTGCTCGGTCGCCGACCTCGAGCTGACCGTCGAACGCCCCGGCCTGCCGCCCCGCGAGCTCACCCTCGCCGCCGCCGGCGCCTACGAGCTGGGGATGCGTGAGACCGACCACGGCATCCCGATCCAGCCCTACCCCGACGGCTGACCCCGTCGGGAGAGCGAGTCGATCCCGAGCTCGAGCGCGCGCCGCCAGGCCCCGGGCTCGACGCCCTCGGCGGCGCGGGCCGCGGCGAAGACCAGCCGCAGGTCGAGGACGGTGGCGTCCTCGCGGGCGTCGCCGTCGCGCCTGGCGGCGTCGAGCAGGCGCTCGAGGGCGCCGTTGAGGCAGGCGCGGGCCCGCTTCACCTGGGGGTCGACCTGGGTCGCGGCGATCGCCTCGGCGAGGACGCCGTCGCCGATCGAGCGCTCCGAGTGCTCCCAGAGGAACGCCTTCAGCGCCGCCCAGGCTCCGGTCGAGCCGGCCAGCGCGGCTTCGACGTCCGCCGTCACCTCCCGCAGCCGCTCGATCACCAGCGCCGCCAGCAGCTCGCGCTTCGAGGGGAACTGGCGGTAGAGGCTGCCGACCCCGATCCCGGCGGCGGCCGCGAGCGCCGGCATCGGTGCCTCGAGGCCGTCGCGGGCGAAGACCAGGTGGCTGACCGCGAGCAGGCGCGCGCGTTTGGCGGGACCGTCGAGAGCCCCCCACTCGGCGGCCTCCGGTGGAGGCGGAATGGCCATTCCGCTACTGTAGCCGCTTCCCCTCCTTCCCCCGAGCAGAAAGCCCAGATGACCGCCGCCGGCCCGGAGCGCACCCATCCCAACGTCACCCTCGCCGTGCTCGCCCTCGGCGGCCTTTCCTACGCGGTCCTGAGCTCGATGGTGGTGCCGGCGCTGCCGACGATGATGCGCGAACTGAACACCAACGAGACCGGCGTCACCTGGCTGCTGACCGGCTACCTGCTGGCGGCCTCGGTCGGCACCGCGATCCTCGGCCGGCTCGGCGACATGTACGGCAAGGAGCGGCTGCTGCTGTGGACGCTCGTGATCCTCGCCTGCGGCACCTTCCTCTCGGCGGTCACCAGCACCCTTGCCCTGCAGATCGTCGCCAGGTTCATCCAGGGCGCCGCCGGCGGCATCTTCCCGCTCGCCTTCGGGATCGTCCGCGACGAGTTCCCGCGCGAGAAGGTCGCCGGCGGGATCGGGCTGCTCTCGGCGATCCTCGGCGTCGGCGGCGGCGTCGGCATCGTCCTCTCCGGCGTCATCGTCGAGAACCTCAACTACCACTGGCTGTTCTGGATCCCCCTCGCGACCACGGTGACGGCGGCGGTGCTGACCTGGAGGCTGGTGCCGGAATCGCCGGTGCGGACGCCGGGCAAGGTCAACTGGCTCGCCGCAGCGCTGATGACGATCGGCGTCTCCGCCGTGCTGCTGGCGGTCAGCGAGACCACGGTTTGGGGCTGGGGCGGCGCGAGGACGCTGCTGCTCGCGGCCTTTGGCGTCGCCGTGATCGTCGCCTGGATCGCGGTCGAGGTCCACAGCAAGACGCCGCTGATCGACATGACGATGATGCGGATCCGCGGCGTCTGGACCACCAACGCCGCCGCCTTCCTGCTCGGCGGCGGGATGTACGCGTCCTTCATCGTCTTTCCCCAGTTCGCGCAGCTGCCGACGTCGACCGGCTTCGGCTTCGGCGCCTCGGTGATCGTCTCCGGCCTCTACCTGCTGCCGGCGACGGTGGGGATGGCGCTGCTGGGGATCTCCGCCGGCCGCATCTCGGCTCGCTTCGGCTCGCGCTGGGCGCTGCTCACCGGCACCGCCTTCACCTTCGCCTCCTTCCTCCTGCTCGCGCTCGCCCACAGCCACCCCTGGCAGATGCTCGCCTCGGCGACGCTGCTCGGGGTCGGAATCGGCCTCTCCTTCGCCGCCCTCGGCAACCTGATCGTGCAGGCGGTGCCGCCGGAGCAGACCGGCGTCGCCAGCGGCGTCAACACGGTGATGCGGACGCTCGGCGGCGCCGTCGGCGGCCAGCTCTCGGCGACCTTCATCGCCTCCAACGTCGCCGCCAGCGGCTTTCCGACCGTGACCGGCTTCACCGAGTCCTACTGGATGGCGACCGCTTTCCTCGCGCTCTGCTTCGGCGCCGGCCTATTGGTCCCCAAGGCGCTCGGGCGGGCGACGCCTCCCGCGCCGCCGGGTGAGGCGGCCGGTGTGCCTGAGGCGGCGGCTGCTTAGGGGCGGCGGCCGAGGGACGAACCGCCTTCGCTGCGGATTCGAGGGCGGGGATCGGGGGTCCCTCCCCGGACGGAAACGACAGCCTTCGGCTGGTTTCCTGAGTGTCCGGGGA
>JAFDWC010000249.1 GCA_018268655.1 Actinomycetota bacterium | reverse complement strand
GAGATCGCCGACCTCGGCGACGCCGACGCCTTCGACGACGCGATCGACATCGTCGGCACCTGGAGCCGCGAGGACAAGCGCGCCGGGACGAAGACGCTGCTGCAGGCGCTGATCGACAAGCGGATCGGCCGCCGCGACCAGGCCCAGGCGTGGGTCTGGCGGCTCGCCTCCTACACCCGCGACCTGCACGAGGAGTACGCGGTGCAGCGCTGGCCGGAGACGAAGCGACTGCTGGGGCTGCTGGTCAACTCCTCCGGGCGGGCGCATGGGCGCAACGCGCGGCGGCTCGTCCACGCGGCCCGCAAACAGGACCGGCGGTTGGCGGTCTCGCTGCTGGCGGCGGCGGTCTCCCACACTCCCGAGGGCGAGGAGGTGCTGCGCGGGGCGCGGATGCGGATGGCGCGGAAACCGTCCGGGGTCGCCCGCGAGCTGCTGCGGAACTTCCCCAAAGGCGGCAAGCGCCGGCGCCGGCGCGGCAAGCGCAACGGCGGTGGCGAGAACGGCGAGGCGAACGGCTCCGTCGACGGCGCGGCCGAGGGGGTCGAGGCGCTGGAGCTGGCGGGGGCCGAGGACGCGGACGAGCTTCGCGGCCAGGAGTCGGTGAACGGCGGCGAGCCGGAGGAGAGCGCGAACGGCGCGGAGCCGGAGGCCGAGGCCGATGACGGGGGCGCGGAGGAGCCGGAGGAGCAGCTGGAGGTGGAGCCGGCCGAGGAGGCAGAGGACGCCGCGGCGAAACCGAAACGGCGCAAACGGACGGTGGCGAAAGCGGCAAAATCGACCAAAGCCGAGAAACCGGCGAAAGCTTCGAAAGCGAGGAAAGCGGCGAAACCGGCCAAAGCGGCGAAAGCCACGCGCCGCCGGAAAGCGGCGAAAAGCGCCACCGGGGCCGGCTCAGACGCGGGTCAGATGGACCTCGCCGGCGCCGAGGGCGACCCGGTCTCCGTCGGCGAGACGGACGAGTAGGAAGCCACGCTCGTCGACCCCGTCGGCGACGCCGGTGCCTCCATCCCAGGCGATCTCCTTACCGCGCAGCGCGTCGCGCTCGCGCCAGGCGGCGAGCACCTGCTCCGGCCCGGCCTCGACCCAGAACCCGAGCCGCTCACTCAGCGCCTCCGCCGGGCTGTTCCTTATGTCGGAATGGCATGCATGACGAACAGCTGGACCGCCGGGCCAGACCGACGTCGCGGTGTCGCGGAGCTCCTCGGGGAACTCGTCCTCGGCGATCGTCAGGTTGAGGCCGACGCCGATCACCGCCCAGCCGTCGCGGGGGCGGGCTTCGATCAGGATCCCGGCGAGCTTGCGGCCGGCGACGAGGACGTCGTTGGGCCACTTGACCCCGCACTCGAGCTCGGGCTGCAGCGCCTCGGCCGCCTCGCAGACGGCGAGCGGGACCGCCAGCGGCAGCATCATGTGGCGCTCCTCGAGCGGTCGCAGCAGCGCCGAGTAGAGCAGCGCCTTGCCGGCCGGCGCGGCCCAGGTCCGCCCCTGGCGCCCGCGTCCCGCGGTCTGCTCGGCGGTGGTGACGACGGTCCCCCCGGGCGCCCCGGCCGCGGCCAGCTCCCGCGCCCGCGTATTCGTCGAATCGGTCGTCGCGTAGTGCCGCCACGGCGCCCCGAATGCCGGCGGGTCGGAGTGCCCTCGTCCTTTGTCAACCACAGGTTGACAAAGGACGAGGGGTTCGGCGGCAGGCGGGCGGCTCAGGCATCGGCGTCGGCGAGGAGGGCCGTGAGGAGGCCGTCGACGTCGTGGCGCTCGGCCTCGACGTCGACGCCGAGGCCGAGCTCGCGGGCGGTGGCGCTGGTGACCGGGCCGATCGAGACGACCCGGGCGCCGGGGGGGAAGCGGTCGCCGAGCGCCTCGACCAGGTTGCGGACGGTCGAGGCGGAGGTGAAGGTGACGTAGTCGGCTTCCTGGGCGGCGGCGACCGCGTCCTCGTCGGGCGCCTCGCGGACCGTCTCGTAGAGCGCCACGACCTCTACCTCGGCGCCGCGCCGGCGCAGGGCCCCGGGGAGGACGTCGCGGCCCTCGGCGGCCCGGGCGACGAGGACGCGGCGGCCCTCGACCTCGACCGTGGCCAGCGCCTCGACCAGCGCCTCGGCGACGAACCGCTCGGGGACGACGTCGGCACGGATGCCGCGGGCGGCGAGCTCGCGGGCGGTCCCGGGCCCGATCGCGGCGACGGTCGCCCCGGCCAGCGCCCGGGCGTCCCTGCCCGCCGCCGCCAGCGCCTCGAACAGCAGCCGCACCCCGTTGGGGCTGGTCAGGCAGATCAGCGCGTAACCCTCGATCGCCGCGACCGCGGCGGCCACCTCCTCGCTCTCGGTCAGCGGCTCGATCCGGATCGCCGGCAGCTCGACCACCTCGGCCCCGAGCTCGCGCAGGGTCGCGGCGAGGCCGCTGGCCTGGGCGCGGGCGCGGGTGACGAGGACGCGGCGCCCGTGCAGGGGCCGCCGCTCGAGCCAGGCGAGCGTCTCGCGCCGGGCGGCGACGGCGCCGACGACGACCAGCGCCGGGGCGCCGATCCCCTCGCGCTCGACCGCGGCCGCGATCGTCCCCAGGGTCGCGACCACGGTCCGCTGCCCGGCCCAGGTGCCGCGTTCGACCGCCGCCGCCGGCTCGTCCGCGGCTCGCCCCGCAGCGATCAGCGCCGTCGCGTTCTCGCCCAGCCGCTTCACGCCCATGTAGAAGACGAGGGTGCCGGGGAAGCGGGCGAGCGCCGCCCAGTCGAGCGCCGACTCCGGCTTCTGGGGATCCTCGTGGCCGGTGACGAAGGCGACCGCGGAGGCGTCGTCGCGGTGGGTGACCGGGATCCCGGCGTAGGCGCTGGCGGCGACCCCGGCGGTGACGCCGGGGACGACCTCGAACTCGACCCCGGCCGCGCGCAGCGCCTCGCCCTCCTCGCCGCCGCGACCGAAGACGAACGGGTCGCCGCCCTTCAGCCGGACGACGCTGCGCCCGGCCTGCGCCGCCGCGACCAGCCGCCCGCCGATCTCCTCCTGCGGCACCGACGGCACCCCGGGCGCCTTGCCGACGTAGACCAGCTCGGCCTCCTCGCGGGCGCCGGCGAGGGCACCCGGCGGGATCAGGCGGTCGTAGAAGATCGCGTCGGCGCTGGCGATCAGCGCCAGCGAGCGTGCCGTCATCAGCCCCGGGTCGCCGGGCCCGGCCCCGACCAGGTAGACGACCCCGGCCCGGGCGCTCACGAGACCATCTCCTCCGCCCGCGCGACCAGCTCGGCAGCGCCGGCGGCGAGCAGCCGCTCGGCGAGCTCGGTGCCTGCTTCGAGCGGGTCCCCGGCGTCGGCCTCGATCGCGTCGCGCAGCCACTCGCTGCCGTCGGGGAGGCCGACGAAGGCGGTCAGCGCCAGCGACTCGCCGTCGACC
>JAFDWC010000248.1 GCA_018268655.1 Actinomycetota bacterium | reverse complement strand
GTGATGACCAGCGAGTTCGGCGCCGCCAGCCAGCTCGAGAAGATCGACATGCTCGACCTCGCCGAGCTGGTCGTGATCAACAAGTTCGACAAGCGCGGGGCCGAGGACGCGCTCCGCGACGTCCGCAAGCAGTGGCGCCGCAACCGGGTCGCCTTCGAGCTGGCAGAGGATGAGGTCCCGGTCTACCCGACGATCGCCAGCCAGTTCGACGACCCCGGCCTCACCCGGGTCTTCGTCGACCTCTGCCGGGCGCTGGCCGCCCACGCCGGCGGCGAGGCCGCGCGCTGGGACCCGGGGCTCGAACCGGCCGATCGCGCGCCGCGCGGCCAAGCCCTGATCCCGGGCGCCCGGGCCCGCTACCTGGCCGAGATCGCCGAGCAGGGGCGCGGCATCAACGCCGAGGTCGAGCGGCTGGCGGCGCTGGCGGCGCGGGCCCAGAACCTCGAGGGGGCGCTCGAGGAGATCGGCGAGAACGAGGAGCTGCGGCGCGCCCACGAGGAGGCGATGGCGGCGCTCGGGCCCGAGGCGGTGGCCCTGCTCGAAGGCTGGGACGAGCGGCTCGAGGCGATCGCCGGCGAGACCTACAGCTACGAGATCCGCGGTCGTGAGGTCACCGGCTCCAACTACCGCGAGTCGCTCAGCCACCAGCGCCTGCCGAAGATCGCGCCGCCCCGGCTCGACGGCTGGGGCGACCGCCTCCGCTTCCTGCTGAAGGAGAACCTGCCCGGCTCCTACCCCTACACCGGCGGCGTCTTCCCCTACCGCCGCCAGGGCGAGGACCCGACCCGGATGTTCGCCGGCGAGGGCTCACCGGAGCGGACCAACCGCCGCTTCCACTACCTCTCCCAGGGCCAGCCGGCGGCCCGCCTCTCGACCGCCTTCGACTCGGTCACCCTCTACGGCGAGGACCCGGCCGAGCGCCCCGACATCTACGGCAAGGTCGGCAACTCCGGCGTCTCGGTCGCCACCCTCGACGACGCCAAGAAGCTCTACTCGGGCTTCGACCTCTGCGCCCCGACCACCTCGGTCTCGATGACGATCAACGGGCCGGCACCGATCGTCCTCGCCTTCTTCCTCAACGCCGCGATCGACCAGCAGGTCGAAAGGCACCTGAAGGAGAGCGGCGGCTGGGGGGAGACGGAGCGGAGGCTGGACGAGCATTTCGCCGGCCGCCCGCGCCCGGTCTACAGGGGCGAGCTGCCGGCCGGCAACGACGGCCTCGGGCTCGGGCTGCTTGGGGTCTCGGGGGCGGAGGTGGTCGACGCCGAGACCTACGCGCGGATCGCTGCCGAGACCCTGCGCCAAGTCCGTGGCACCGTCCAGGCCGACATCCTCAAGGAGGACCAGGCGCAGAACACCTGCATCTTCTCGACCGAGTTCGCGCTGAAGATGATGGGCGACGTCCAGGAGTACTTCGTCGAGCGCGAGGTGCGGAACTTCTACAGCGTCTCGATCAGCGGGTACCACATCGCCGAGGCCGGGGCGAACCCGATCACCCAGCTCGCCTTCACCCTGGCCAACGGGTTCACCATCGTCGAGTACTACCTCGCCCGCGGGATGGAGATCGACTCCTTCGCCCCCAACCTCAGCTTCTTCTTCTCGAACGGGATGGACCCCGAGTACGCGGTGATCGGCCGGGTCGCGCGGCGGATCTGGGCGCGAGCGATGCGCGAGCGCTATGGCGCCTCGGAGCGCAGCCAGATGCTCAAGTACCACGTGCAGACGAGCGGCCGCAGCCTGCACGCGCAGGAGATCAGCTTCAACGACATCCGCACCACCCTGCAGGCCCTGTACGCGATCTTCGACAACTGCAACAGCCTCCACACCAACGCCTACGACGAGGCGATCACCACCCCGACCGAGGAGTCGGTGCGGCGGGCGGTGGCGATCCAGCTGATCATCAACCGCGAGCTCGGGCTCAACTTCACCGAGAACCCGTGGCAGGGGAGCTTCGCGATCGAGGGCCTGACCGACCTGGTCGAGGCCGCGGTCTACGAGGAGTTCGAGCGGATCTCCGAGCGCGGCGGCGTCCTCGGGGCGATGGACACGATGTACCAGCGCGGCAGGATCCAGGAGGAGAGCATGTACTACGAGCGACTCAAGCACGACGGCGAGCTGCCGCTGATCGGGGTCAACACCTTCCTCCCGAAGGAGGGCGAGGAGGAGCGGACCGAGGGCCGCGAGCTGATGCGCTCGACCGACGCGGAGAAGGACGATCAGATCGCTTCGGTGCGCGTTTTCCAGGAGCTCGGCGTCGGCGGCCGCGAGGAGGCGCTGCGGCGGCTGCGCGAGGTCGCGCGGGCGCGCGGGAACGTCTTCGCCGAGCTGATGGAGGCGGTGGGAGTCGCCTCGCTGGGGCAGATCTCCGCCGCCCTCTACGAGGTCGGCGGCGAGTACCGGCGGAACATGTAGAGGCATCGGGTAGCCCCGGGCAATGGCCGCCGAGCCGCGCATCGTCAGCCTCGTCCCCAGCGTCACCGAGCTCGTCTGCGACCTCAGGCTGGCGCCGCGGCTGGTCGGCCGCACCGGCTTCTGCGTCCACCCCTGGGAGACGGTGCGGCGGGTGCCGAAGGTGGGGGGGACGAAGGACGTGAGGCTGGAGCGGGTGCGCGAGCTGGCGCCGACCCACGTGATCGTCAACGTCGAGGAGAACCGTCGCGAGGACGCCGAGGCGCTGGCCGAGTTCGTCCCCGAGGTCATCGTCACCGACCCCCGGGCGCCGCGCGACAACCTCGACCTCTACCGCCAGCTCGGCGCTGCCTTCGGCCGCGAGCGGGAGGCCGAGCACCTCTGCCGGCGCTTCGAGCGCGCCTACGCGTCGGCGGCCGCCGCGGCCGCGGAGCGGCCGGCCGAGCGGGTCCTCTACCTGATCTGGCGCGACCCCTGGATGACGGTGGCCGAGGACACCTACATCTCCCGCACGCTGGCGCTGTTCAACTGGCACACCCAACCCGCCACCGCCACCCTCAACGCCGCCCCCACCAACGTTTGTAACCCAGAGGGTTACAAACGTTCGGCGGTTCGCTACCCGGAGGTCGAGTTGGCGGACTTCGCCGGGAGGGTGGACCGGGTGTTGCTGAGCAGCGAGCCGTTCCATTTCAAGGAGCGGCATCTGGAGGAGGTTGCCGCCGCGGTCCCGGGCGCCGCGGTCTCGCTGATCGACGGTGAGATGACCTCCTGGTACGGGTCGCGGGCGATCACCGGCCTCGGCTACCTGTCCGAGTACACGTCCGGCGCGGCGAGCTGCTGCCGGGCGATCGGTGAGGATGGGGGCGGATGAGCGAGCCGTCCCTCCCCTTCGACCCGATCGCCGAGGCCGCCCGCCACTGGCAGGAGCGCTGGGATCAGCAGGCCGCCACCGAGATGGTCGCGGTGACCTCGATCA
>JAFDWC010000247.1 GCA_018268655.1 Actinomycetota bacterium | reverse complement strand
GAAGCTCAGGCGAAGAGGACGCCCCCCGGCTTCTCTCGTGAGCTGCGGGACGTTGCGGGGGTGCGGGATGGATTCGTTGGGAGCGGTGGGGTGCCCCTCCCGAAAGCACTCAAGCGGAGCCGAGGGGGAGCGTTTTCGGGAGGGGTGCGCCGCCGCTCCCCTCGCCAACCCCGAACTCAGCCCAGCGTGTCGTACTCCATCACCGCGATGTCGTGGAACGGGAGGATCCTCGCCTCGGGGATGGCCTTGATCTTCAGCATGCTGTCGTAACAGGCCATGACGTCGGTGTGCATGCCGGTCGGGATCACCGTGTAGGTGCCCTTGGCGAGGACCTCCTCGGTCGGCCAGAAGTTCTCGGCGATCGTGCACATGCCGACGATCACGTGCGGCCCCTCCGCGGTCTGGACCACCGCCGACTGGCCGGCGGGCGAGTGGCCCGGCGTCACCACCAGTTCCAGGCCCGGGAGGATCTCGGTGTCGCCTTCCAGGGTCTCGAAGTTCATCGCCTCGATTTCGGCGTAGGTGGATTTGGGCGAGTAGGTGCCGGCGAACAGGGGGTGGGCGGGGATCCGGTCCCACTCGTCGCGCTGGACCACGACCTTGACATCGCTGTCGCCGAAGACCGCCGGCGTGTTCATCGTGTGGTCCCAGTCGAGGTGGGTCTGGACGATCAGGTCGATGTCGCCGGGCTCGAGGCCCTGCTCGGCCAGCCGCTTCTCCAGCGGGACCAGGTCTTCGACGTCGGCGAAGGTCTCGCCGGCGAGCAGCAGCGGGCCGTCGTCGGGGCGGATCTTCCCGGCGTACTCGGTGGCGCTGCAGCCGGTGTCGACGAGGACGTTGTGACTGCCGTCCTGGAGCAGCCAGGAGACGTACGGGACGTCGACCTTGCCGCCGAAGTTGTGCATGTAGGTGAAGCGGCTCTTCTCGCGCTGCGGTCCGATCGCGACAACGAGCGGGGTGATCTTCCAGTCGGGCATAGTCCCGTTCCTTTCCAACTCCTGTTTCTCTGCACAGTAGCGCGCCCGGCAAGGTCGGGCAATGCCTATCCAGCCAGGCTTTGAGGCAGGTCGCGCTAGCTGCGCGTCAATTCAGGGAGGCCGTCCCAGGCCTGGTCCCAGCAGGCCAGCTCGCAGCGACAGCTGGTGAGGAAGGCGCGTTCGGCCCCCTGGCGGGCGCGCGGGCCGCCTTCATCGGCGAGGCGGTCGGTCAGCTCGCGGCACCAGTCGACCACGTCCTGGAAGCGGTCGGAGGAGTAGAGCTCGACCCAGCGGGCGTAGCGCGGCTCCGGCGAGGGCGGCCGCTTGGCGATCTCCCCGCCGATCCAGAAGTAGCCCCAGATGCAGGGCAGCAGCGCCGCCGGCAGCTCGGCGAGGTCGCCCAGCAGCCCGGTTCGCAGCAGGTGGTCGACGTAGGCCTGGGTGGCCGGGGCCATCTCCTCGTGCTCCAGCTCCTCGGTGCTGACCCCGAATTCGGCCGCGTAGCCGCGGTGCAGATCGAGCTCCATCCCGAGCACCCGGTGGGCGGTCTCGGCGAAGCGCTTCATCGTTGCTTCGTCGGGGGAGCGGGTGACGCCGATCGAGGCCACCCGCACGTACTGGAGCAGGTAGGTGTAGTCCTGGCGCAGCCAGGTCCGGAAGCGGTCCTCGCTGAGGCTGCCGTCGGCGATCCCGGCGATGAACGGGTGGTTGAGCTGGGCCTCCCAGAGCTCGTCGCCCGCCGCGCGGAGGTGGTCGCTGAAGCGCACCGGTGCCACCTAGCCGGAGTCCCCGCCGTGGCGCTCGCGCGGCAGCTCGGGGTGAGCCGACCACTCCGACCAGGAGCCGTCGTAGACCGACGCCCTGTCGTAGCCGGCGCCGCGCAGGGCGACCCAGGCGCGGGAGGCGGAGACGCCGCCGCCGCAGTAGAGGACGACCTCGTCCTCGGGGCCGAGGCCGAGCTCTGCGAGGCGCTCGCGGGTCCGTTCAGGGCTCTCGAGGCCGCCGCTGGCGGCGTCGGTGAGGCCGGGGGCCGGTAGGCGACGGGCGCCGGGGATGTGCTCGCCCGCAGAGTCCCAGGTCTCGTCCATGCGGCAGTCGAAGAGCGGCAGCCCGGCGGCCAGCGCCCGCTCGACGTCCTCGCGCTCGCTGCGCAGCTGCGGCCGCGGGGTGACGGTGAGGCTGCCGGGGGACGGGGCGGGGGCGGGGGCGGAGTCGACCGGGCCGCCGGCGGCGAGCCAGGCCGGCCAGCCGCCGTCGAGCAGGGCGGCGCGGTCGTGGCCGAGGACGGCCAGCATCCAGATAATTCGCGCCGCGGTGTAGATGACGTCGTCGTCGTAGGCGACGACCATGGTCTCGTCGCCGATCCCGAACTTCTCCAGCGCCCGCGCCAGCCGCTCCGGCGCCGGCATCTGGCCGGCGACCTCGGAGTCGGGATCGGAGAGGTCGTCCTCGAGGTGGGCGTAGTGGGCGCCGGCGACGTGGCCGGCCTCGTAGGCGCGGCGGCCGGCGTCGCGGTCATCGAGGCCCCAGCGGACGTCGAGGACGACTACGTTCTCCTCGCCGAGGCTGGCGGCGAGCTCCGCCGCGGAAATCAAAGGTCCCACTTGCCGAGGCGCGTTCATCTATTTAGCATCTCATATCTCATGTCTGATCAGAGCTTCGATTATCTCGTCGTCGGCGGTGGCGCCGCCGGCGCCGCGGTCGCCCGCCGCCTCGCCGAGGCTGGCCTCGGCAGCGTCTGCCTGCTCGAGGCGGGGCCCAGCGACGAGGGCGACCAGCGGGTGCTGAAGCTGCGCGACTGGATGGACATTGCGGGAACCGAGATCAACCGAGAATACGAGCTCGAGCCGCAACCGCACGGCAACAGCGGCCTCCGCCACACCCGCGCGATCGTGCTCGGCGGCTGCAGCTCCCACAACGCCGGGATCGCCTTCAAGCCGCTCGACTCCGACCTCGAAGCCTGGGAGGAGCGGGGCGCCGAGGGCTGGGGCCCGGCGGCGCTGGCCCCGGCCTGGACGAAGCTGCGCGAACGCGTCCAGGTCGAGACCGCCGCCGACGTCAACCCGCTCTCTCGCGCCTTCGTCGAGGCCGGGGTCGAGGCCGGGCTGCCGCGCGTCCGCTTCAACCAGGACCCGCACGGGGACGGCGTTGGCTGGCTGCAGCTGAACCAGCGCGACGGGGTCCGCCAGTCGAGCTCGGTCGCCTACCTGCACCCGCTTGCGGAGCTGCCGGCGGCGCTCGAGGTGCGGACCGAGAGCCCGGTCCGGCGCCTGCTGATCGAGGACGGCCGCGCCGCGGGGGTCGAGCTCGCCCGCGGCATCCTCCGCGCCGACCGCGAGGTGATCCTCTGCGCCGGCGCCTTCGAGAGCCCGAAGCTGCTCTCCCTCTCCGGGATCGGCGACCCCGAGGAGCTGCGGCCGCTCGGGCTGCCGGTCCACAGCGCCGTGCCGGGGGTCGGTCGCAACCT
>JAFDWC010000246.1 GCA_018268655.1 Actinomycetota bacterium | reverse complement strand
GAGCGGCGCCGGCCGCCGATGGGCGGCTAGAGCGATTCCGCGGCCAAGTGTGACCGGCGGCGCGCCGGCGGGATGCGGTGGATTTTGGGGCGCTTTATCCCGTCCCAGGGACGGATAAAGCGCCCCAATTGCGTGCCGGGGCATCATCCGGGTGGGCCCGGTCGTGAGTCGAGCGTCTAAAGCAGGGCCAGCTGGTCGGCCTCGGCCCCGGCGGGCGGGCCGGCGACGCGGCGCTCGAGCTCGAGCAGGGTCCGCTTGCGCCCGAGGCCGCCGCCGTAGCCAGTCAGCGAGCCGTCGGCGCCGATCACCCGGTGGCAGGGGACGATGATCGGGGTTGGAGTGCGCCCAATTGTCGCCGCCACCAGCCGGACCCGCTTGTACGGCTCGAGCTCGGCCGGAAACAGCGACGGGTCGATCCGTCTGCTGAGCTCCCCGTAACTGGTCGTCTCGCCGTAGGGGATGCCCCGAAGCTGTCCCCAGACCGCCAGCTGCAGCGGCTCGCCCCGAAGGTCGAGATCCAACTCGAACCCCCGGCGCTCGCCCGCGAAGTACTCGGCCAGCTGCTCCGCCACCACCGGCATCTGGCGCCGCCCGGCCGCCTCCAGCCGCGGCGCCTGCCCCTCGAACCAGACACCCCGGACCCCCGCCGTTCCGGCCACCACCGTCAGCGGCCCAACCGGCCCGTCGCAGATCGTCCAGCTGGTCTCCGTCATCACCTCAGCCATACATCCAGTCAAACGCTCGCCCCGGTCGAAACGTGAGATCGCCCTCCCGCACGACCCGCCCAGAACCCTCTAACATCGCGACCCAAGCGGCCCCCCGGGGAGCCGCACCCGCCCGGATAGCTCAGTTGGTAGAGCACTTCCATGGTAAGGAAGGGGTCACGAGTTCGAGTCTCGTTCCGGGCTCTAGTGTCATGAGCCGTCTCCGACATGCGGAATCCAAGGAGGGAAGCGGGTATGCGCCGCTTCCCTCCCTTTTTGTTGATCTGCGCGGGGCGCCCGCGCGGAGTCGCTTGTCGGGCCGAAATTGGGCCTCGTGGCCCAAACGTGGCCCATTCAGCCGCTCAATCCCATCATTCGGCATGCCTCGCGGGCGTTGATTGCCTTCGGCTCAAGTTCGCCGGCGTGGTCGAGTAGATCCTTGTCGCCGGTGACGATCGCCTCGGCGCCGGCCTCCTTTGCCAAGGCGAGCAGATAGTCGTCGTCTGGGTCCCGCAGCACCGGCTCGATCCCGCCGGGATCGTCGAGCATCAAGGCAGCGGTCGCGAGCATCGCCAGCACCTCGTCGGCCGCGGCTTTCTCGACTCGGTTTCGGAAATAGGGCTTGCGCAGCGCTTTGCGGAGCTCGCCCAACAGGCGCGGGCAGAGCACCGCCTCAAAGACCTGATCTCCGATCGCCTCGACCACCAGGCCCGGTGGGTTTGGGCGCGCCTGAGACGGAATGCCCGAGACGAGGACGTTGGGGTCGACGACCAGGCGCCTCAACCGGCGGCTCGGCGCTCGGCTGCCATCTCGCGCCGCACTTCACGCACCGCCTTTACGGCTTCGCGTTCGACCTCCTCGATCTCGACGTCGGCGAAGGCATCGCCGATCCGCTCCCGGGCCTCGCGCCCTCGTCTGATCGTCGCCAGGTCCTCCATCAGCTCCCGCTCGCTTTTCTCGGGGTTGCGCTCTCGGAGCACCCGGATCACATGCGCCTCGCGCTCGACTTTCTCCAGCGCTTCGAGCGCAGCAGGCACCTGCTCGTCAGGCAGCTGCTCGAGGAGCCTCTCGGCTTGCTCGCGGGCGGTCACGGGCAAAGCGTAGCGCCGCTGCTTGCGGTCAAGCGCTCGCCTGCGCTGCGGAGCAGCCGGTCGAAGTTGGCACCGTGGCGCCGATCGACCCGGTGCTGGAGCTGGGCGTAGACCTCCATCGTCATCTTCGAGTCGGCGTGGCCGACCTGGCGCATCACCCATTTGACGTCGAATTCGTTGGCGAGCAAGGCGATCGAGATGTAGGTCCGGCGCAGAGTGTGGGGCGTGGTGTGTGGCAGCGGCGGCAGCCCTTTGGCGACCATTCGCTCGCCCGCCAGCTTCGCAGCCTCGGCGACGATCTTGGCGACTCGCTGCCGGGTGATCCGACCGCCCCGGGCGTTCGGCACGAGGTAGTCCTCGGGGCCGGCGGGCAGCCCTGTCCGGCGCAGGCGGTCGATGTGCTCGACGATGATCTCCGCCAGCTCCGGCGTCCCCTCGACGATCCGCTCGCCGGCCGGGGTCTTGGCGTCGACGATCCGCAGGCGTATCCCCTCGGCGTCGTGAATCCGCACCAGGCCGATCTTCAGGTCGCACACCTCGCTCACCCGCAGGCCGGCGCGACCCAGCAGCTCGCAGATCACCCGACGCCCGACGTAGCCGCGGCCGAGGTCGATGCCGAGACGCCGCAAGTGGTATGTGACCGTCGCCTTCGACATCGAGAGCTCCGCCGCGATCTGCGCCGGGCGTCGGCCGGCGGCGGCGTGTCGGGCGACCCGCTCGGGGCTCTGCCCGCCTGCGACCGAGATCTCGGCCAGGTCGGGCAGCCCGACGTCCTGATCGCGCGCCGCGTCGAGAAGCGCCGCCAGCTCGTCGGCCTCCAGGAAGCTCCGCTCGGGCTTCGGCACCGCGACCTGCATCCGCTCCCCGCGGCCGGGATTGTCGGAGCGGTACTTGTCCTTGATCGCCTCGCCGAGGACCGCGGCGTAGGCGTCGAGGATCGACTTGATCGAGCTGGGGCCGAGGGGAACGACCTTGCGGCCGTTCGGATGGCGGAGCTTGGCGCCGGCTTCGATCGCCTCGCGCTGCTCGCGCGATTCGGCCAGCAGGTGCGCCTTGAATTCCAGGCTCAGCTCCTCGTCGATCTCATCGACCGGGACGTCGGCGAAGAAGCGCTTCGAGTAGCCGAGCCGCCATTCGTCCTTCTTCCTCGTGTTCGGCCGGATCGGCTTCTTGCCGATCACCCCGTCTATCCTTGCCTGGAGGTACCAGTCGGCGTAGTCGTCGTAGAGTGGGGCATCGTCTTCGCTCTCGCCCGGGATCAGGGTCGCGGGCGGTTCGGGTCGCTCCCAGACTCCCGCCCGCACCCGCGCCAGGATGTTCCCCATCTCGGTCCGGGCGCCCGGCTCGTCCCAGCCGCCTCCACATCCACAGGCGCAGCCGCGTCGCTCATGGAGCGTCACGGGCTCGCGCTGGCCGTCGATCCGCACCCGAATGCGGAACGCACGGCTGCCGTCGGTGAGCAACCGGGTCTCCATCGTTCCCGTCGCTGGTCTTGGCATCAGGCCCTCCCCACCGGGGACGGGCTATGGTGCCGGTCAGGCTTCATCATTCGGGGCTACCTCCCGTTTGGTGTCGCTCAGGCGACCGGGCCGGCGCGCTACCGCTGGCCCGTCGCTGTATCTGGGCGGACTTTACTCCCGAAGCTCGCCGCTTCGGCCGCGGCCGGGGCCGACGCC
>JAFDWC010000245.1 GCA_018268655.1 Actinomycetota bacterium | reverse complement strand
CGGCCTGGCGCCGCAGCTCGGCCAGCGAGCCCTGGTAGGCGACGCCGCCCTTGCGGACGATCGCGACCCGGTTGCAGAGCTCTTCGACCTCGCCCAGCAGGTGGCTCGAGAGCAGCACCGTCATCCCGCGGCCGGAGAGCTCGCGGATCAGGTCGCGCATGTCGCGCATCCCGGCCGGGTCGAGCCCGGTCGCCGGCTCGTCGAGCAGCAGCAGCCGCGGTTGCCGCAGCAGCGCCGCGGCGATCCCGAGCCGCTGCCGCATCCCGTGCGAGTAGGCGCCGACGCGGTCCTTGGCGCGGTCGCTGAGGCCGACGATCTCGAGCGCCTCGGGGATCAGCCGCTCCGCCTCGCCGCCGTCGAGCCCCGCCAGCAGCTCGAGGTTGACGAGGCCGCTCAGGTAGGGGTAGAAGGACGGCGCTTCGACGAAGCCGGCGACGCCCTCGAGCGCCCGCACGGTCGCCTGCGGGTCGCGGCCGAAGAGCCGGACCGTGCCGGCGCTGGGCCGGATCAGCCCCAGCATCATCCGCAGCGAGGTCGTCTTCCCGGCTCCGTTCGGCCCGAGGTAGCCGAAGACGTCGCCGGGCTCGACCTGGAGGTCGACGTCCTTGACCGCGACCAGCTCGCCGTAGTTCTTGCAGAGGCCGCGGACCTCGACCGGCAGGCCGAGGTCCGTCGCCCTCCCCTCCTCTGGCGGCGCGCTCAGAGCGCCCTCGCTGCGGCCTCCGCCGCGGCCGGGGGCACCGAGCCGACGACGATGTAGTCGACGCCGCCGCGGCTGAAGCGCAGGACCGTGCCGAGCGCGGTGTCGAGCTCTTCGCCCTGGGTCCCGTTGATCGAGACCTTCGGCAGGCTGACCCCGCCGGCGCCTTCTTCTTCATGGCCCTGGCCCGGTTCGCTCTTCGACTGGATCACGGCGATCCCGCCGAGGCCCTTGCCGTAGGTGACCAGGGCGGCCTTGTGGCCGTCGACTTCGATCGCCCGCACCTCGTTCTGGGGCAGGCCGGCGAGGGTGCTGGGGGCGTCGAGGTTGAAGTCGACCGCTTCCGACACCGCCTGGGCGCCGACGATTTCGCGCGGCTTGGCGCCTTCGCCGCCGCCGAGTTGGCCTTCGGGGCTGAGGTTGACGACCTTCGCTCCGGCCGGCGGCGAGATTTCGAAGACCGAAGCGGGGATCGATTCGAAGCTGACTTCGGTCGCTTCGAGCTGGATCACCGGCGAGCTCGATTCGCTGGCGTAGATCGCGCCGCGCAACGGCACCCCGTTGCCGGCGTCCCAGGCGAGCTCGAGACCGCCGAGCAGGCCGCCGTCGTGCTTGGGGGCGACCCGGACCGTGTAGGTCGGCTGGCCGGCCACGTCGGACGGGGTGGCGCCGCTGATTTCGGCGTGCTGTTCGGCTTTGCCGATCTCCGTTTCGATTTCGCCAAGGCCGGGCACGCTCTCGTGACCTCCCGTACCTTCCGTGCCTTCTTCTTCCGGCAGGGTGCCCTGGTAGACGGTTTCCGAGCTGCCGTCGTAGATCCAGAACTTGTGGCCATCGACCACCACCTGGCTGTCGCCGCCGGTGCCTTCTTCGGACTGCAGCTCCAGCCGCAGCTTGCCGCCGTCTTCGGGCGAGGCCCAGAGGCGGCCGCTTGCCCCTGACATCAGCGGGTCTGCGCCCTGGATGCTGGAGGCGTCGATGAGGTTGTTGGTGAAGTCGATGTTGGCGCTGATCCCCGGCACGGCGGGCGCGTTCAGCGCGTCCTGCACCGCGTTCGCGAGCGGCTTCGGCGGCGGCTTCGGTCCGCTCCCTCCGGTCGCCGCCAGGGCGACGGCGGTGCCGCCCACCACGACTGCGAGCGAGAGCGCGCAGAGCAACAGCAAGCGGCGGGTCGAGATTCGTCTCAGTGCGGACACAAGGGCCTCCTTTGCAAGCTTTCGAGGCCAGGCTAGGACGGCTTCTTGAAATAACTCTGACACCTCGCCCGCCTCGGCCCTGGGCCCGCAAATATCGGCATCCCGATGTTTCCTCTCATTCCTCCTTCATCTGAGTCGGCGAGGCTTGGGGGTGATGGCCACTCCGCGGCGCCAGCGCCCCTACCCGCGAATCCCGCTCTGGCGGCGGCTGCGGCGGATCCTGGTGCTCGCCGCCGCCGCCTGCCTGCTCGCCGCCGCCGTCTCCTACGTGCCGGCGATGGCCGAAAAGCACAACGTCGGGCTCACCATCTCCAGCGTCGAGTGGCTGCGGTCCAACGGCGGCAACCCGATCGTCTCCGAAATCGAGAACTGGTACTACGAACTGAACGCGCCGGAAAAGGGCGGGCCGACCCTGACCTCGCTGCCGCAGGTCGGCGTCAACGGCGCCGAAGGCGGCGAAGAAGCCTCCCAGAAGCGGATCTACCGGCCGCCCCGGGTGACCCCGCTGATCCACCCGGCGCTGCCGGGCGAGGGGGTCTGGAAGCCGGCCGGCGCCCACGCCGGCAAGCGGCCGCCGGTGCTGCTGACGACCTTCCGCAGCGACCCCGAATACCCCCAGTTCATCGCCGGCGTCGCCTGGATGAACGGCAACCGGACCCACGTCGAATACACCCCCGGGACGGCCGAGCCGCCGGAACCGCTCGAACACCGCGGCTCCGGCGAAGTGCCGCCGGAACTGCGGAAGGGACTCGTCGCCACCTTCAACGGCGGCTTCCCGCTGGAAACCTCGAACGCCGGCCTGATCTACCGTGGCAAGGTGGTGGAAACGATGGTCAACGGGATCGCGACGATCGTCGGCTACCGCGACGGCAGCGTCAACATCGTCCGCTGGAACCAGGGGACCACGGTGCCGCCCAACGTCTGGTTCGCGAAGCAGAACCTGCCGCCGATCATCTACGAAGGCAAGCTCAACCCGAACCTCTCGAACGGGCCCGAATGGGGCGAAACCGTCAACAACGCGGTCCGGGTGTGGCGCTCGGGCATCGGCATCGACGCCCACGGCAACCTCCTCTACGCCGCCGCCAACTACCAGACGGTCGAATCGCTGGCCAAGGTCCTGAAGGCGGCCGGCGCGGTCCGCGCGCTCGAGCTCGACATCAACGAAGACTGGACCAGCTTCATCACCTACCGCCACCCCGGCGGGCTCGAACCGAGCAACCTGCTGCCGGAAATGTTCCGCTCGCCGGAACGCTATTTGGTTCCTGACGAACGCGACTTCTTCTCCGTCTACCTGCGCCCGGGACAGCGCTGGTGAAGCTGCCGACCCCCGCCACCCCCGGCGCCGCCGCGCGCCGCTCGCTGCTCGCCGACCTCTCGATCGCGATCCTGATCGCGATCGTCGTCATCGCCCTCGCGGCGGGGATCGGCGTCGTCGGCTTCTTCGCCCTGATCGCCGCCCTGCTGCTGCTGCTCTCCTTCCTGGTCGAGGCGGCGGTGCGGCTGGTACGGGCCGAGCGCCAGCGCCGCCAACGGCGCGCCGACCGGATCGGCCGGCGCGACGACGCGGCCGCTGCAGCGGCCG
>JAFDWC010000244.1 GCA_018268655.1 Actinomycetota bacterium | reverse complement strand
CTCTCTCGGCCTGTCGGCTGGATCGAGTTCGGCTGGCGCCATGGTCGAGCTCCCGGCCTCAGCCGCAAAACGTTCGGACCGTCCCCCGATCCCCTCCCCTGGTTCAAACCGCCGGTGCCCCCCAACCTCTTTCTCGGGAGCTTCCGGGCCGTGGCGGCGATTCGAAAGCTCCGCGCTCTCACCGTGTACCGGCAGCTTAAAAAGGGGGGGTGCGGCTGGGCCGTCAGACGGAGCGTGTAGGCGGAGGGGTGTCGGGGTTTCGTCTGAAAACACTCAAGCGGAGCCGCAGGCGGAGCGTTTTCAGACGGAAGCCCGGCGACCCTCCCCAGGCAACCCCCCGTCAACCCCGTCCCGTCGCCAGCTCACGACGCCTCGCCACTCTGCCTCAACAACACCGAAGTCGTCTGCTCCAGCACTCTCCGCCAAGCCGACGTCTGCTCGGCCTCTTCCTCGCTCGCCGTCTCCACCACCCGTCGCACCCGTCGCGCCGAGATCTCGAGGCCGTGCCGCTGGGCGATCTCCTCGTAGCGCTCGTAGTCCTTCGCCAGCGTCGCGGTCACCGATTCGAACCCGTGGCGGGCGATCTGCAGGCGGCGCGAGTAATCCATGATCGGCGTCCCGAACATCAGCTCGTCGGTCGGGTCGGGCTCGAGCAGGATGATGTCGACCCCCGGATACTTCTCTTCCCACTGTTCAACGGCCTGGTGGAGGCGGGCGTGGGCGATCAGGCGGAAGGTCTGGTTGGCGATCGCTGGCAGCCCCATGTCGGAGACGCGGCGGGCGCGGTTGCCGAAGACGGTCGGGATCGTCCGTTCGAAGTCGTTGACGTAGGGGACGAGCGGGTTGACGACGATGATGAACTTGGCGCCCTTCTCGACCGCGATATCGACGTTGGTGGTGGAGCGGATGCCGCCGTCGACCAGCTGCCGGCCTTTGAGCTCGACCGGCTTGTAGACGATCGGCAGCGTCGTCGAGCACTCGACGGCCTTCGAGATCGGGACGTCCTGCCAGCCGGGCTCGCCGAAGACGATCCGCTCGGTCGTGTCGAGGTCGGTCGCGGTCAGGTAGAGCTCGGTCTCGAGCAGGCGGAAGTCGTTGGGCCGGCTGCTGTCGTTGAGCACACCGGCGATGTAGTCGTTGATCCCGGCGCCCGAGTAGAGGCCGGTGGGCAGCGCCTCGGCCAGACCCACCCCGAGGTCGATCGCCGAGAGCTCGCCGATCCGAGCCAGCGAGCGAACCAGCTCCAGCGTCCGCAGCGGCAGCTGCGCCGCCTTGGTGACGAAGCCGAGGTAGTTGGGCTTCAGCACCTTGCCGAGGTCGAGGTCCTCGAGCTCGGAGGGGACGCGGGAGTTCAGCACCTGCATCATTTCGTCCGGGGTGATGCCGCTGGCGAGCATCGAGGCAACGAACGAGCCGGCGCTGGTGCCGACGTAGACGTCGAAGTCGTTGACGGTGCTGTTGACCGCCAGCAGGTCGAGGGCGCGCAGCGCGCCGATCTCGTAGACGCCGCCGGTGAAGCCGCCGCCGCCAAGCACGAGCGCCGTCTTCGACGGTCGTTTCCGCCTGCCGGCGCGCCGCCGCGGCTTCGACTCGATGTCGACGACTTTGCCCATCCCCAGACCAGTATTCCAGGGCAATCGGCTGGGCAGCCAGTTTTGCCACAGGACCCGCAGTATTGGGTAGCCGGCGCCGCCGCTACCTTGCGGTGCTGGCGTGTTGAAGCGAAGGATGAGCCGAGGCCCGACCGCGCTCGCCTGCGTCTGCGCAGCGTTGCTCCTGCTGTTCGCGGGCGCCGCCCAGACCGCCCGCGCCCAGCCCGCCAACGCCTGCAGCCAGATGAAGGGCTACCTGGCGCAGGGAACCGGCTCCGGCGGCGGCCTGCTCGTCGTCAACGCCCAGAGCGGCGAAGTCGTCTGCTCCAGCGCCGCCACAACGCCGCGGCCGCTCGCCTCGAACATGAAGCTGTTCACGACCTCGACCGCGCTCGCCAAGCTCGGCCCCGAAGCGCGGATCCCGACCAGGGTCCTGGCCGAAGGACAGATCGACGCCGGCGGCGTCCTCCACGGCAGCCTCTACCTGCAGGGCGGCGGCGACCCGACGCTCGGAACCCCCGCCTTCTACAACAGCTACCTGGCCGGGCTCGGGACGAACATCTTCGCGCTCACCCCGCAGATCAAGGCCGCCGGGATCACCGCGATCACCGGCCGCCTCTACGCCGACCCCTCGATCTTCGACTCGCGCAAGGGCGTCAAGGACTCCGGCTACGCGACCAGCCCCTACATCGGCCCGCTCTCCGGCCTCGCCTTCAACTCGGGCTTCGCCGGCCAGACCAGCAGCAGCGGCTTCGCCCGCGAACCGGCCAAGCTCGCGGCCTCGAAGCTCGCCCGCAACCTCCGCGCCAAGGGGATCAGGGTGCCGGCCCGGGTCGCCGTGGCGCGTACGCCGGCGAGCGCCAAGCAGGTGGCGATCGTCAAGTCGCCGCCGCTGACCAAGATCGTCAACACCACCGACGTCTACTCCGACAACTTCTTCGCCGAGATGCTGATCAAGCTGCTCGGCGCGCGCTTCGGCGGCGCCGGCACCACCGCCGCCGGGGCCACCGTGGTCTCCGCCTTCGCCCGCTCCCTCGGCTCCGGCGTCCACGCCGTCGACGGCTCCGGCCTGACCCGCACCAACACCGCCACGCCCGAACAGGTGGTGGACCTGCTGGTGGGGATGCAGAGCAACCCCGTCGGCCCCGAATTCATCCAGGACCTCGCCCTCTCCGGCGAGGAAGGAACCGTCGACGAACGGATGCAAGGCACGGCCGCCTACGGCCGTTGCCGGGTCAAGACGGGAACGCTGACCGGAGTCAGCAACCTCTCGGGCTACTGCTTCAACGTCAGCGGGAAGGTGATGGCGTTCTCGATTCTGATGGGGACGGTTGGAAGTACGACTCAGGCGCATCTCGATCAGGATCGGATCGCGGGGTTGGTGGCCTCGTACTGAGAGCGAATTCGAGGGAGGGGCTCGGTGGACGGTCCTCTCTCGGCCTGTCGGCTGGATCGAGTTCGGCTGGCGCCCTGATCGAGCTCCCGGCCTCAGCCGCAAAACGTTCGGACCGTCCCCCGATCCCCTCCCCTGGTTCAAACCGCCGGTGCCCCCCAACCTCTTCTCGGGAGCTTCCGGGCCGTGGCGGCGATTCGAAAGCGCAGCGCTCTGGCCGTGTACCGGCAGCTCACCAAAAAGGGGGGGGTGCGGCTGGGCCGTCATACGGAGCGTGTTGGCGGAGGGGTGTCGGGGTTGGTTCCCAAAACACTCAAGCGGAGCCGAAGGCGGAGCGTTTTGGGAACCGACCCCGGCAACCCTCCCCTCGCCACCCCCCGCCTAACCGTCCCTAGCTTCCCCCACCCACCAGCACCTTCAGCCCCTCTTCATCCACCACCTCAGTCCCAAATTTCTCCGCCTTCGCCAACTTCGACCCCGGACTCTCCCCGGCCACCAGGAAATCCGTCTTCTTCGAG
>JAFDWC010000243.1 GCA_018268655.1 Actinomycetota bacterium | reverse complement strand
CGCGATCGCCGGCCTCGCCTCCTCGCGGGCGACCAACGAGGACTGCTACGCGATGCAGCGGCTGATCCGGGCCGCGGTCGGGACCAACAACATCGACAACTGCTCGCGGGTCTGCCACTCGCCCACCTCCTTCGCTCTGCGCAGGTCGTTCGGCCTCTCCGGCGCCACCGGCTCCTTCACCGACCTCGACCAGGCCGAGGTGGCGCTGATGATCGGGGTCAACCCGACCCAGGGCCACCCGGTCGTCGGCGCCCGGATCAAACAGGCGGCGCTGCGCGGCTGCAGGCTGATCACGATCGACCCGCGCCGGATCGAGCTCGCCGACTACGGCGCGATCCACCTGGCGCCGCGGCCGGGGACCAACGCCGCTGTGGCGCTCGGCCTCTGTCACGTGGTGCGGCGCGACGGGCTCGTCGACGAGGCGTTCATCGCCGAGCGGACCGAAGGCTACGAGGCGATCGAGGAGCTGCTCGAGGCCTACGAGCCGGCAGCCGTCGAGGAGATCACGGGAATTGCCGCCGCCGACCTCGAAGCCGCCGCCCACCTCTACGGCGAGGCGGCCAGCGCCTCGCTGCTGTGGGGCCTCGGGGTGACCGAGCACAAGTACGGCTCCGAGGTCGTCCAGCTCCTCTGCAACCTGGCGATGATGACCGGCAAGGTCGGGAAGCCGGGCTCGGCGCTGCTGCCGCTGCGCGGCCAGAACAACGTCCAGGGGTCCTCCGACATGGGGGCGCTGCCGGACACCTACACCGCCTACCGCTCGGTCGAAGACGACGACGTCGCCCGCAGCTTCGAAGCCGAGTGGGGGGTGCCGCTATCGCGCCAGAAGGGGATGAAGATCCCGCAGATGTTCGACGCCGCGGTCGCCGGCGAGCTGAAGGCGATGTACATCTTCGGCGAGGACATCGCCCAGACCGATCCCGACACCGCCCACGTCATCGCCGCGATGGAGGCCCTCGAGTTCCTCGTCTGCCAGGAGATCTTCCTTAACGAGACGACCAGGTACGCCGACGTCGTCCTGCCCGCCTCGGCCTTCCTCGAAAAGGAAGGGACCTTCATCAACGCCGAGCGCCGCTTCCAGCTGGTCGAGCCGGCGATCGACCCGCCTGGGGAAGCGCGGACCGACTTCGAGATCATCACCACCGTCTCGCGCGCGCTCGGGCACGAGATGGGGTGGGAGACGCCGTGGGACGCGCTCGACGAGATCGCCCGGCTGACGCCCGAATACGCCGGGGTCAGCCGCGAGCGGATCGGCCGGCACGGGCTGCAGTGGCCGGTCTGGGCCGACGGGTCGGACTCGCCGACCCTCTACGACACGACCTTCGACCGCCCCGGCGGCCGCGGCCACTTCGCCGCGATCCCCTACAAGCAGCCCGGCGACGCCGCCGACGAGGAGTTCCCGCTGGTCCTGGTCACCGGGCGGGTTCTGCAGCACTACAACGCCGGCACTATGACCCGCCGCACCGCCAACGCCGAGATCGTCGAGCGCGACGTGCTCGAGATCCACCCCGAGGACGCGGCGCGGCTCTGGATCTCCGACGGCGACAAGGTCTCGGTGCGGAGCCGGGTCGGCCGGACCGAGATCGCGGCGCTGGTGACCGAGCGGATTGAGCCGGGGCACGTCTTCACCAGCTTCCACTTCCCGGAGACCCGCACCAACCTCCTGGTCGGGCAGTCCGCCGACGTCAACACCTCCTGCCCGGAGTACAAGGTGGTCGCGGTCGACGTGCGGCCGATCGGCGAGCAGGCGGCGTTCACGCCGGCGCTGACCCAGGCCGACTGAGCGGCGCCACTCCGGTGACGTTGTCCCCGCTATGCGGGGACGACCGCGCGGGCCCGAAGCGGCGGCTCAGCCGAGGAAGCGGGGCAGCAGCTCGATCTCGACCCGGTCGCCGGCCTCGAGGCGTTTCGCCTCCGGCGGCACGATCGCCAGGCAGTCGGCGTCGAGCAGCGAGGTGAGGACGTGCGAGCCCTGGCGCGGGCGCGGCGTCGCGACCCAGCCGCGGTCGCTCAGCTCGAGCCCGCAGCGGACCGCCTCGGTGCGGCCGCTGCCGTTCTCGTAGGCGGCGCCGAGGCTGGCGACGGTGCGGTGGCGAGTGGGGGAGCCGCCGGCGAGCGCCGCCAGCGACGGCGCCGCCAGCAGGGTGAAGGTGGCGAAGACGGAGACCGGATTTCCCGGGAGGCCGAAGACGAGGGTGCTGCCGCGGTGGCCGAAGAAGGCGGGGCCGCCCGGTCGCAGCGCCACCCGCCAGAAGTACCGCTCGACCCCGAGCTGCTCGAGGGCCGCCTTGACGTGGTCGTGCTCGCCGACCGAGATGCCGCCGCAGACGATGACGGCGTCGGCGGCGAGCGCCGGCTCGAGCGCGGCGACGGTCGAGGCGAGGGTGTCGCCGGCGACGCCGAGGCGCTGCGGCTCGCCGCCGGCGCGGGTCACCAGCGCCGCCAGCGTCGTCGAATTTGAGTCGCGGATGCCGCCGGGCGGCAGCGGCTCCCCGGGGGGAACCAGCTCGTCGCCGCTGGTGAGGAGGGCGACGCGGGGGCGGCGGTGGCAGGCCACGGCCTCGACCCCGAGCGCGGCGAGCAGCCCCAGTGCGGCTGGGCCTAGCGCGTCGCCGCGGCGGAGCACGGTCTGGCCGGCGGCGACGTCCTCGCCGGCGCGGCGGACGTTGGCGCCGGCCGCGGGGGCGACGAGGATCTCGACCCGGCCGTCGGCGCGGCTCGTGTCCTCGACCCGGACCACGGTGTCGGCGCCGTCCGGGAGCATCGCCCCGGTCGAGATCGCGATCGCCTCGCCGGCGCCGACCGCGGCCTCGGCCGGGTGCCCGGCCCGGGCCTCGCCGGCGACCGCGAGCGCCACCGGCGACGCGGGGCCGGCGGCGTTGAGGTCGGCGGCACGGACCGCGTAGCCATCCATCGCCGAGTTGTCGAAGCGCTGCAGCGGCGAGTCGGCGACCACGTCCGCCGCCAGGTGCATCCCCAGCGCCTCGCCAAGCGGCACCTCGACCGCGGCCAGCGGCGCCGCCGCGGCCAGCACCGCGGCCCGCGCGTCCTCGAGTGAGATCGGTCCCTCGGCGGCCATCGCCCCGGATTCTCCCGCACCGCCCCCAACCCCGACGCGCGGTTGTCTTTTGTCAGGTCCGCGCCAGCGTGGTTGTCTTTTGTCATGTATGGCAGGACAAAGGACAACCACACTCGGTTTCGCCGGACGAAGGACAACCACGCTCGGGGCGGTGCTGGCGGGTGGGGCGGGGACGAGGCTCGGCGGAGGGAAGGCGACGGCCGAGCTGGCGGGACGGGCGCTGGTCGAGTACCCGCTGGCGGCCCTCGCCGCGGCTGGGGTCGAGGCGGTGGTGGTGGCGAAGGCGGAGACGGAGCTGCCGCGGCTCGCGGTCCCGGTCGTGGTCGAGCCGGCGGCCCCGCGCCATCCGCTGCTCGGGATCGTCGCCGCGCTGCGACACGCGGGCGGGCGGCCGGTCCTGGCGGTTGCCTGCGACCTGCCGCTGCTGGCGCCGGCGCTGCTCG
>JAFDWC010000242.1 GCA_018268655.1 Actinomycetota bacterium | reverse complement strand
TGATCTTCGCCAGGCAGGCGCCCGACATCCTCTGGGGCATGGCGCGCTGCCTGGCGAGGCTCGGGGCGCTGCCGGAGACCGTGGTCTGGGACCGCGAGGCGGCGATCGCCCCACGCGGGAGGCCGACCGACTCCTTCGCCGCCTTCTGCGGCGCCCTGCCGGTGGGGTGGTCGATCTGCGAGGCCGCCGACCCTGAGTCCAAGGGCCTGCTCGAGCGCAGCCACCGCTACCTGCGCTCGAACTTCGAGCCGGGCCGGTCCTTCGCCTCCCCCGGGCACTTCCAGGCCGAGCTCGACGAGTGGTTCGAGAAGGCGGATCGCCGCCTCCACCGCGGCATCCGGGCGGTCCCCGCCGAGCGCCTCGAGAAAGAGCGGGAGCGGATGCGCCCGCTGCCGGATCGGATGCCCGAGACGGACCGGCGCTTCGTCACCAGGGTCCCGCAACAGCCTACCTGCGCCTCGACACCAACGACTACTCGCTCGACCCCAGGGCGGCGGGGATGCGGGTCGAGGTGCGGGCCTCCCAGGGCGAGATCGTCGCGGTCGAGCTGGGCACGGGCGCCCTGGTCGCCTCCCACCGACGCTCCTTCGCCAAGCACCTGACCTTCACCGACCCCGCCCACCAGATCCTCCTCGACCGGCTGCGCGGCGAGCGTCGCCGCGGGCCCCGGGTCGAGGTCGAGACCCGACCGCTCGCCCGCTACGACGAGCTGATCCCGGCATGACCAAGGCCGCCGAGCTGGCCCACCTCTTCCGCGCCCTGAAGGCGCCGGCGGCGGCAAGGGCGGTGCCGGTCCTCGCCGAGCGGGCCCGCGAGGAGGAGTGGTCGCACGAGCGCTTCCTCGAGGCCGTGCTCTCCACCGAGGTCGCCTCGCGCGAGAGCCACGGTGGCGAGAGCCGGATCAAGGCGGCACGGTTCCCGGCCAGGAAGACCCTGGAGGAGTTCGACTTCACCTTCCAGCGCTCGGTGAAGAAGCCGGTCGTGGAGCACCTCGGGCAGCTCGACTTCCTGCACGGCAAGGAGAACGTGGTCCTGCTGGGGCCTCCCGGGACCGGGAAGACCCACCTGGCGATCGCGATCGGCATCCGCGCCTGCCTGGCCGGCCGGAGGGTGGCCTTCGCCACCGCGACCGAGTGGGTGGCCCGTCTGGGCGAGGCCAAGCGCTCCGGTGATCTCGAGGCCGAGCTGCGCCGGCTCTCCTTCGTGCCCTTGATCGTCGTCGACGAGGTCGGCTACATCCCCTTCGACCCCGAGGCGGCCAACCTCATGTTCAGCCTGGTCTCGGCACGCTACGAGCGCGCCTCGCTGATCGTCACCTCCAACAAGCCGTTCAGTGCCTGGGGGGAGATCTTCGGCGACGAGGTGGTCGCCGCGGCGATGATCGACCGGCTGGTGCACCACGCCGAGATCCTCGGCCTGAAGGGCGACCTATCGCCTCAGGGACAAGGACCTGGGCTCGCCACCACCGCGGGACTGACCGCGCTCCCGCCCGCTCCGCCTCGCCCTCCGGGCTCGGCTCCGCGGGCGGGACCTCCACCGCTTCCTGCGCGCTCTGCGAGGGGGTCAGTTTTAAACCGGCAGAAAGGGGTCAGATTTCAACCGGCGTTGACAAGCGAATCTCAGAACATCTGAGAACATCTCGAACTGCGCGAAGATGCGCCTGCTGGCGACGTTCGACGCGTTTCAAATCCGGGCGCCCCGACGAGTCGCGGATCATTTCGCCAGGTAGCAGATCTTCAGAGATCGAAGAAGTTTGAAGCCCGATCGCAGGTCGGCTCAAGGCGCCCGATGGACCTGGCGGAGGAGCGCGGGTCAGAGGAGGGAGCGGACCTCGACGAAGCGGGCGAGGACCTCCTCCAAGCTCGGGAAATCCTGGTCCGAGAAGAGGAGGGCGCACTCCGATTCGTATTCGGGTTCGAGGCGGGCCCGTAGATCGGAGTCAGGAAAGAGCGCTGGACTGTCCTTGAAGGAGAGTTCCGGCGGCGGTCGGTAGGCCTTCGGGAAGAAGCGACGGCTGCGCTCGTCGTAGTCCCGCCTTATCTCCTCGTACTCCGGGGAGGCGAGATCGAGCGCACCTCATGCTGGTCGACCAGAACGTGGAGGTCGGAGTAATGGCGGGCGTCGCGCCCGAGAGGATGGTCTTCGCCGAGGAGACGCTCGACCTTGCCATGAAGGGCGAACATCTTCTCGACGAAGGTGCGGCGGAAGTGGAGGAGGTGCATCTCGAACCCCTCGATGTCCTCCAGGTCGAGGAAATCCTCGACTGCCGCTTCCTTCAGATACTGGGCCAGGAGGGAGGTGATCGGCTCCTCGCTCGTCGGGAAGGTCCCGCTCTGGATGCCCGGCTCGAGACGGATGGCGGAGGGCAGCCCGGGCAGGTCCGCGAAGCGGCTCTCGTAGGCGAGGACGTCGTTTCGCCCGAGGCCCTTGATCGTCTCCCCCTCCTCGCGTCTCCAGTCGAGCGGCGGGTAGGCGGCCACCGATTCGGTGAGGCTCTTCAGGATCTTGTTGATCTTGTTCTTGCCGGGCCGCGGATCGAACAGCTCGGGATTGACGAAGAGGTCGACGTCCTCGGAGAAGCGGCTGATCAGCCCCCAGCCCTTCGAGAGGCTGGTACCGCCCTTGAACACCACCTTCTCCCCCAGCTCGGCAACGGCTATCCGGAGGATCTCGGTGATGTAGTAGTCCTTCTCGATGAACTGTTCGCTGAGTCCGTGATGTCGGGCGGCACGGAGCATCGCCTGTTCGAAGTCCGGGTGTTCGAAGAGCCTCACTTCGCCTGCCACTCCCCGGCGGAGCGCAACGAGGCGAGGGCCCCGAAGTCGAAGCGGCTGAGCGGGTTGAGGCTCGCCCGCAGGGGCGAGAGGACGCTCTCGGGCATCCCGAGGTCCTGGCCGAGCGCACCCAGCATCGCCCGCACCCGCGGCGGCTCCTCGAGGGCGACGGCTGCCAGGGCCCGAAAGCGATCCTCGTCGGCCAGGAGGCGACGCAGGCGATCGATGGTCCGCTGCGGTGGGAGGTCGCTGTGGCGGGCTCGCTCACGGAGGGTCTCGAGGATCGCCCCGTCCTCGGCCGAGAGGCCGGCCCTGGCGGCCGGGCGCCCGGTGTGGACGACGGCGTCGCCGAGGGCCTGCGGCGGTGCCGCGGCGGTGGTCGCATACTCGGGCCGATGCGGATTCTGGGTGGTGAGGCCAAGGACGTTGGCGGCGTTCAGGCCGGCGGGATGCACCGACGCACGGAGGGTCTGGGCCGCGACGGCGCTCGCCGCCGGACCGCTGGCGCCGAACGCGGTCTGGTGCGGGCGGTAGTAGACCCCCTTGCCGACCCGGTCCAGGACCCCCTCCTTGGCCATACGGGAGAGCGTCATCGCGACCGCCGATGCGGGGAGGTCGGCGAAGTCGGAGTGTCGCCAGTAATCGGTCTTGCCTTGGGCGACGCGTTCGCGCACGGTGGCGGCGACGCTCCGTCCTGGGCCTTCGGCGCCGGTCTTTCCAGGGTCCTGTCCCATCGGTCCAGGATACGG
>JAFDWC010000241.1 GCA_018268655.1 Actinomycetota bacterium | reverse complement strand
TGCTCGGTTGGGAAGGTGGTCATCTGCTACTCGGTCCTCAGCCTTCTTCGTCGGGAACTAGGGCCACGGCGATGTGGCTGGTTCGCTTGTTGATCGGGGTCGCTCGGCCAAGCGCGCGCGGGCGGTAGCGTCGCAGGGTCGGGCCCTCGTCAACGGTGATCGAGGCGATGCGCATCTCGTCGCCGACGAGGTCGTGGTTGTTCTCCGCGTTGGCCGCGGCGGACTCGATCAGCTTCTGGATGTCGCGCGAAGCGCCGCGCGGCGAGAACTGCAGCAGCGCCAGCGCCTGCTCGATGTGGAGGCCACGGACCTGGTCGGCGATGAGGCGGGCCTTGCGCGGGGCGACGCGCACATAACGGGCCTTGGCGCGAACGACGGGCGGCGTCGCCGGGGCTTTCGCTTTGCCCCGTTTCGCCGGCTCTTTTTTCGCCGCTTTCTTGGTCTCGCTTTTGGCCGGCTCTTCCTTGCCTTTGGCCTCTTTTTTCGCCGCTTTCGACTCTTTCTTCGCGGCTTTTTTCTCGGCTTTGGAGTCGACTGTCGACTCCACCTTGGCCTCGTCTTTCGCCTCGGCCTTTGGCGCGTCTTTTTTCGCAGCGGCTTTTTTCGTCTCGGCCTTCGTCTCTTTGCCCGACGGGGACTCGGCTTTTTTCGCCGCGGCTTTCTGCGCCGGTTTCTCGGCGTCGGCTTTGGCTTTTTTGTCGGTTTTCTCGTCGGCCATCGTCAGTCAGCTCAGTCCTTGCCGCCGGAATGCGAGCGGAAGGTGCGGGTCGGCGCGAACTCGCCCAGCTTGTGCCCGACCATCGACTCGGAGATGAAGACCGGGACGTGTTTCTTGCCGTCGTGGACGGCGATCGTGTGGCCGACCATCTCCGGGAAGATCGTCGAGGTCCGCGACCAGGTTTTGACCATCTGTTTTTTGCCGGCCTCGTTGAGGGAGGTGATCCGCCCCATCAGGCGCTCCTCCACCCACGGGCCCTTTTTCGTCGAGCGCCCCATCAGCGACCGCCCCTCTTCTTGCCGCGACGACGTTCGCGGACGATGTAACGGCTCGAGGCCTTGCCCTTCTTCCGGGTCCGGTAACCGAGCGTCGGCTTGCCCCAGGGGGTGACCGGGTGGCCACCCGGAGTGTGGTGGGCCTCGCCGCCGCCGTGCGGGTGGTCGACCGGGTTCATCGCGACGCCGCGGCTCTGCGGGCGCTTGCCCTTGTGGCGGCTGCGACCGGCCTTGCCGACCTTGAGGTTCTGGTGCTCGGAGTTGGAGAGAACGCCGATCGAGGCGCGGCACTCGGCGCGGACCATCCGCATCTCCGAGGACGGCAACCGCAGCGTCACCATCTCGCCCTCCTTGGCGACCAGCTGGATCGCGGTACCGGCGGCGCGGCCGAGCTTGCCGCCCTGGCCGGGGATCAACTCGACGTTGTGGACGACGGTACCGGTCGGCATCTGGCCGAGCGCCATCGCGTGGCCGGGTTTGATGTCCGCCTCGGGGCCGGATTTGACGACGTCGCCAACTTTCAGCGCAGCCGGGGCGAGGATGTAGCTCTTGGCACCGTCTGCGTAGTTGAGCAGGGCGATGTAGCAGGACCGGTTGGGGTCGTACTCGATCGTCGCAACCTTCGCCGGCACCCCGTCCTTGAGGCGCTTGAAGTCGATCTTGCGGTAGCGACGCTTGGCGCCGCCGCCGCGGTGGCGGGCGGTGACGCGGCCGTTGGCGTTGCGGCCGCCGGACTTGCGAAGGCCCTCGGTCAGCTTCTTTTCCGGCTCGCTCGCGGTCAGCTGCTCGCGCAGCGGGTAGGTCGCGAAGCGGCGTCCCGGGCTGGTCGGTTTGGTTTTGCGGTTCGGCATTCCTTCTCTCTCCTAGGCGGTCTGGCCGCCCTCGAACAGCTCGATCCGCTCGCCCGGCTTGAGCTGGACGACCGCCTTCTTCCAGGAGCGGCTGCGGCCTTTGTTGAGCCCGCGGCGCTTCGGCTTCGAGCGCACCTTGGCGGTGCGGACCGCGGCGACGCCGACCCCGAAGACCTCTTCGACAGCCTGCGCGACCTGGGTCTTGTGGGCGCGGTCGTCGACCCGGAAGGTGTACTTGCCCTCGGCGATCAGCGCGTAGCTCTTCTCCGAAATCACTGGCCGGATCAAAACGGTGCGGGCGTCCATCAGGCGGTCGCCTCCTTCGTCCCGAGCCGCTCCTCGAGCGTCTTCAGGGCGCCCTCGGAGAGGACGATCGAGGCGGCTCCGATGACGTCGGCGACGCCGGTCGCGCCGACCTCGAGCACGGTCGTGCGGGGGATGTTGCGGAAGCTCTTCATCGCGTTGGTCTCCTCGGCGGCGAGGACGACGACGAGCGGGCCGCGGCCGCCCCATTTCTCCAGCAGCTGCGCGGCGGTCTTGGTCGACGGCGCCTCGAAGCTGGCGGCGTCGAGGACGGCGACCGAGCCGCGCTCGGCATGGACCGAGAAGGCGGAGCGCATCGCCCGGCGGCGCGCTTTGCGGTTCACCTTGACCACGTAGCTGCGGGGCTTCGGGCCGAAGGCGACGCCGCCGCCGAAGCGGTTGGGGACGCCCAGCGAGCCGACCCGGGCGCGGCCGGTGCCCTTCTGCCGCCAGGCCTTGGCGGTGGTGAAGGAGACCTCGCCGCGGGTCAGGGTCGAGGCGGTGCCGCGGCGGCGCGAGGCGAGGTCGGCACGGGCGGCCTCGTGGACCAGCGACTGGTGGAACGGCTCGCCGAAGAACTCCGGCAGGTCGGCTTTGGTCGTCTTGCCGAGGACGGAAGCTTTCGGACTAGCCATCGGAGCGGACCTCGACGATCGAGTTCTTGGCACCGGGGACGGACCCCTTGATCAGCAGCAGGTTGCGCTCGGCATCGACCGAGGCGACTTCGAGCCCGCGCTGGGTGCGGCGCACGTTGCCCATCTGGCCAGGCATCCGCATCCCTTTGAAGACGCGGGCCGGGAAGGCGCTGGCGCCGATCGAGCCCGGGGCGCGGACGTTGTGGGAGCCGTGGGTGACCGGGCCGCGGGAGAAGTTGTGGCGCTTGATCCCACCCTGGAAGCCCTTGCCGATCGTGATCCCGGCGACTTTCACCTTCTGGCCCGCCTCGAAGCCGGCGACGGTGACGTCGTCCCCGACCTTGGGGGCCTCATCGTCGCCGCCCTTGCCGAGGTCCTCATCGCGGAACTCGACCAGGTGTCGCATCGGCGGCGCCCCGGCCTTCTTCAGGTGGCCTTCCTCGGCCTGCGAGAGCTTGCCCTGCTTGACCTCGCCGAAGGCGAGCTGGACGGCGGCGTAGCCGTCGCGCTCGGCGTCGCGGACCGCGGTCACCTTGCAGGGGCCGGCCTCGATCACGGTCACCGGGACGACAGTGCCGTCCTCCTGGAAGACCTGGGTCATGCCGAGCTTCTTGCCAACGATCGCCGCCATGATCAAAACACCAGCCCGACCGTCATGGTCCGCTCGCGAAGAATCAGATATGCACGCTCGCTGCAGGGGACCATCGGATCTACAACCTGATCTCGATGTCGACGCCGGCGG
>JAFDWC010000240.1 GCA_018268655.1 Actinomycetota bacterium | reverse complement strand
AGTGTCGCCGCAGGCGGCGGCAATGCAATCTGATTCCTGATCCCCATCGGGGATCAGCATCATCCGGAGCGTCGCCCGAAGGGCGCGCGACTGAACTCGCCTGGAGGACCCCCAGGGCGCCTCCTAGGCGAGACCTTGGTCCCTGGGCGTCCCTCGCAGCCGGCCGTCCCGAGAAACGGCCGGCCCTCCCCCCGGCCGTCCCGCCACCCCAGCCGCAAGCCACCTTGCGCCTTATCGTCCCCCAGCAGGATTTCCCGCTCCGACCCCGTACCCTCGTCGCTCGTGCCCGGGCTTCGCTCGAAACCGCGCCTGGCGCCGCTTGGCGTGGCGGCATCGCTGGCTGCTCTATTGGCGATCCTGATTCTGGTGGTGCCGCCGGCGGGCGCGGCCGATCGTGGCAAGCTCGAATCGAAGCTGGCGGCGGCGCGCGAAGAAGCCGGCTCGATCGCCGCCGGGCTGCAGCAGTCGCACGCCGAGCTCGCCGGTGCCGAAGCCGAAGCGCAGCGGGCCGAAAACCACGAGCGGCGGTTGACCGAACTTCTGGCCGAAGGCGAAGCGCACGCCGCCGAGCTCGAACGCAAGGCCGAGCGCACGCAGGCGCGGCTGGCGCGCGAACGGGCGCGGCTGCAGCGGGCCCGAGCCGCGCTCGCCAACCGCCTCGTCGCGATCTACGAGACCGGCGTCGCCGATCCGGCCAGCCTCGTGCTCGGCTCCGGGGATTTCGAAGAACTGGTCACCCAGGCCGACTACCTGCGCCTGATCTCGGAGGCCGACTCCTCCCTCGCCGCCAGGGTCGCCCAGGTCCGCAACGAGGTCAAGCGAGCCACGGTGCGGGTCGAGGTGTTGCACCGGCGGGCGGTCGCCTACGACGAACGGCTCGCCGCGGCCCGAGAAGAAATCTCCTCCGTTCGGGCCGCCGCCCAGGCCGCGGCTGACCATCTGGCGGCTGTCAGCGCCAGCCGCGAATCGTCCCTGGCGGCGCTGAAGGGCGACATCGGCACCTGGGTCAAGCAGGTCCAGCAGATCCGCGCGGCCGAAGCTCGGGCCGCAAGTGCCGCCGAAGCCGAAGAAGAAGTCGGTCGCTGGCTCGGCGGCCCGTACACGATTCCGACCTACATCGTGATGTGCGAGTCGGGCGGCGACTATGGCGCCGTCAACCCCTCGAGCGGGGCTGGCGGCGCGTACCAGATCCTGCCCTCGACCTGGGAACTCTATGGCGGCCAGGGCGAACCCCAGAACGCGCCAAAGGCCGAACAGGACCGGATCGCCAGCGAAATTTGGGCCGATTCCGGCCCCAGCGCCTGGGTCTGCGGCTGAGCCTCCGTCTTCGCCGCCGCGTCGTCAACCTTTCGTCACAGAGTCGCGCAGCAAGATTTTCGCTCCGCGCACCATTGACGACAAAACATTCCGTAGGATCTGCAATCATGGACGCCGTGAAAGAGGCCCAGCTCGAGCAGAGGTTTGACGACCTCTCGCTGCAGTTCGAACGAGCGGAGGAGCGCAACCGCGAAGAACACCGCGAAATCCGCACCGAAATTCGTGCTCTCCGGACCGACGTCGGCGCTGAATTCGCCGCGGTCCGCAAAGAATTCGCCGCGGTCCGCGCCGAATTCAGCGCCGACCTCGCCGCGGTCCGTGCCGAGATCACCGCTGTGCGGGCAGACATCGGCACGGTGCGCACCGACCTCTCGGCCGAGATCAAGGACCTCCGTGCGGAGATGGTTGGCGAGCTCCGCTCACTTCACCACCTGCTGTTCCGGGGCATGCTGGCGTTCATCGTCAGTATCGTCGCGAGTGTTGCCGCGGTCCTGGTTGCGCAGGCGCTCTGAGCCGCGGTCGCCGCTCGAATCAGGGCGCAGTTAGCGACAAAGCACCCCGGTTTCATCCGCTCCGATTGCGATGATCGGAAACCCCGATGAGCACCTCCGCGGCCGTCCACCTCCACGCTCACAGCGAGTACTCGCTGCTCGACGGCGCCTGCAAGATCGATGCGATGGCGGCGCGGGCGGCGGAGCTCGGCCAGCCGGCCCTCGGTCTGACCGACCATGGCGTGATGAACGGCGCCGTCGACCTCTACAAGGCCTGCAAGAAGCACGGGATCAAACCGATCGTCGGGCTCGAGTCCTATCTGGTCGACGACCGCAAGGCGATCAAGGAGCAGACGCGCTACGAGCGCAACCACCTCACCCTCCTGGCCGAGAGCGATACCGGCTTCTCGAACCTGGTCAAGCTGACCTCCGCAGGCTTTCTCGAAGGCTTCTCGCGCGGCAAGGCCAACGTCGACATGGAGCTGCTCGCCGCCCACTCGGAGGGGGTGATCGTCCTCACCGGCTGCCTGCAGTCGCGCTTCTGCCGCCGCCTGATCGAAGAGCGCCACGATGACGCCCGTGCCCACCTCGACGATCTGATCCAGGCCTTCGGCCCCGACCAGGTGTACTTCGAGGTGCAGAAGAACGGGATCTCCGAGCAGGACAAGGCGAACGAGGGGATCGTCCGCTTCGCGCGCGAGCTCGGTCGGCCGCTGGTCGCCACCGCCGACGTCCACTACCTGCGGCGCGAGGACTTCGACAACCACGCGGCGTTGCTCTGCGTGCAGACGAAGTCGACCCTGCAGGCGCCGAAGATGAGCTTCGACACCAACGAGTTCTACATCAAGAGCTCCGAGGAAATGCACGAGTCCTTCGCCGAGTGGCCAGAGGCGGTCCCGATGTCGCTCGAGATCGCCGAACGGTGCTCGCTCGACATTCAGCTCGGCGAGCTGCTGCTGCCGCGCTACCCGACCGAGAACGGCGAGGAGCCGGAGGCGATGCTGCGGCGGATCGCCGCCGCGGGGCTGCGCGAGCGCTACGGCGACCCGCCGCCGGCCGAGGCGGTCGAGCGGATGGAGTTCGAGCTCGGCGTGGTCGAGGAGATGGGCTTCCCGTCCTACTTCCTGATCGTCTGGGACTTCGTCCGCTGGGCGAAGGAGAACGGCGTCGCGGTTGGCCCGGGCCGCGGCTCGGCCGCCGGTTCGATCATCGCCTACTCGCTGCGGATCACCGACGTCGACCCGCTTGCCGAAGGGCTGATCTTCGAGCGCTTCCTCAATCCGGGCCGCAAATCGATGCCGGATATCGACATCGACTTCTCGGTCCGCGGGCGCGAGCGGATGATCCGCTACGTTGCCGAGAAGTACGGCCGCGAGTCGGTCGCCCAGATCATCACCTTCGGCAAGATGGCGCCGCGCGCCGCTACCCGCGACGCCGCTCGCGTGCTCGGCTTCGACTACGCCACCGGCGACCGCCTGGCGAAGCTGATCCCGGAGCCGATCATGGGCCGCAGCCCGTCCTTCGAGGAATGCCTGAAGCCGGGCCAGGAGCTGAGGAAAACCTACGACGCCGAGCCCGACGCGAAACGGATCGTCGACGTCGCCCAGGGCCTCGAGGGGATCATCCGCAACAACTCGATCCACGCCGCCGCGGTGGTGATCGCCGACCGGCCGCTGCACGAGGTGGTGCCGCTGCAGCTGGCCGAGGACAAGACCGCGCC
>JAFDWC010000023.1 GCA_018268655.1 Actinomycetota bacterium | reverse complement strand
TGATGCTGATCCCCTATGGGGATCAGGAATCGGATTGCATTTCCGCCGCCTTCGGCGACATTCCCGGGGAGGAGTGCCAAGTGCCCCGCTACGGAAAGCGCTCCAGCGAGCCTCCAAGGGTTCGAGCCACCCCATCTCTCTTAAAGCTGACAAGGGACGGGAGCTGGTCAGCGCTCTCTAGAGCTGACAAGGGACAAAGCGCCCCAGCTCTCGCTTAGAGCTGACAAGGGACAGAGCGCTCAAACTCTCTAGAGCTGACAAGGGACGGGGGCTGGTCGGTGACTTCCGTGACGTTGTCCCCGCATAGCGGGGACAACGTCACCGGAGTGCGGCGGCCGCTCGCCGAGCTACGCAGGGGATTCGTCCCTTGTCAGCTTTAGACAAAGGGGGGGTGGTGATTTCGGTTTCGTTGGAGGGGCGTCGGGGTCCCGTCCCAAAACACTCCAGCGGAGCCGCAGGCGGAGCGTTCTGGGAGGGGGCCCCGACGCCCCTCACGCCAAGCCCCGATCCCTACCCGCCCGCGCGTAAATCTTCAGCCAGCCCCGAGACTCCGGTTTCGCGGAGGATCTCGAAGCGGGCGAGTTCGAAGGGCTTGTCCTTGGCGGCGTAGCCCGGGATCTCGGTGGTCGCGCCTTCGTAGCCGGCCGCTTCGACCGCTTCGATCACCGTGGGGTCGAAGCGCCCGGCCGGGTAGCAGAAGTTCTTCACCGGGACGTGGAACTCGCGCTGCAGGATCTTGCGCGAGCCGGCGACTTCTTCTTCGAGTTCTTCCGGGCCGAGTTCGGTCAGGTCGAGGTGGTGGATCGTGTGCGCGGCGAGCTCCCAGCCGGCGGCGATCATCGCCTTGACGTTGCTTTCGTAGAGTTCCGTGCCTTCGGCCTTGAGGTTGAGGACCCCGGCCCAGCCGTGCTTGCGCAGCTGCGGCAGGGCGAAGGTGTACTGGGGCCGGTAGCCGTCGTCGAATGAGAGGACGACCGGCTTCGTCGGCAGGGTTCCGCCGCGGTACCAGGCGTCCTGCACCTGTTCCAGAGTCACCGCTTCGTAGCCGTTCTTGTCGAGCCATTCGAGCTGGTGGCGGAAGTCGGGTCGGCGGACGAAGAGTTCGGGGTAGGTCGTGCCTTCCGGCGGTTCGCCGAGGACGTGGTACTCGAGGATCGGGACCGGACCCGTGTGCGGTTGCCAGTCCGGCTGCGGGGTCGCGTTGCGGACCTTGCCGCCTTCGCCTTCGATTTCGCCCCGCGTCCCCTTGCCCTTGCCGTTCTTGGCGTTGGTCGTGGCGCCGCCGCCGCCCGCCTGTTTCTTGGCGCCGCCGTTGCCGCCGCCGGAGCCCGAGCCGCCGCTGCTCGCGACCGCGACGACGACGATCGCGGCGGCCACCCCGGCCAGCGCCAGCAGCGCAACGATGCGCCGCCGCCGCACCTGGCGGCGGCGCTCGGCTCGCCGGGCCTCGAGCTTGGCTCGGCGCTCGTCCTCCCACTGCGGCTCTCTCGACTCGTCGACCATCCGCGGCGGCGATCATGGTAGGCAACGATGATGGACGCCGCGTCACAGCCGCTCGCCGAGCTTGGGAAAGCGCTGCGCCAGCTCTACCCGGAGCTGGCGCAGATCGCCGACGTCGCCGACGTCCCGGCCTACGTCGTCGGCGGCGCCGTCCGCGACGCCCTGCTCGGCCGCGACCGCGGCGACCTCGACCTGCTCGTCCTCGGCGACGCCGAGCGCCTGGCGGCGGCGCTGAGCAGCCACCCGGTCGCCAGCCACGACCGTTTCGGCACCGCCACCGTCGAGCTCGGCGGCCACCGGATCGACATCGCCGGTGCCCGCACCGAGACCTACCCGGCGCCGGGGGCGCTGCCGGTGGTCGCCCCTGCGCCCGACGCCGAGTCCGACCTCGCCCGCCGCGACTTCACGGTCAACGCGATCGCCGTCCCGCTGACCGGAGGCGCGCCGATCGACCCCCATGGCGGCGTCGCCGACGTCGCCGCGCGGCTGCTGCGGGTGCTGCACGAGCGCTCCTTCGCCGACGACCCGACCCGGGCGATCCGCGCTGCCCGCTATGCCGCCCGTCTCGGCTTCCGGTTGGCGCCGGAGACCGAGGACCTGCTCCGCGCCACCGATCTCGCCACCGTCTCGGACGACCGGCGCGGGGCCGAGCTCGCTCGCCTCGCCGCCGAACCGAGCGGTCCCGCCGGGCTGGCGCTGCTGGCCGGGTGGGGCCTGGTCGAGCTGCGCCCTGGCGGCGCCGAGCTGGCGGTGGCGGTCGCTGAGCTGCTCGGCGACGAGCCGTGGCGCGAGGAAGCCCCGCACGCCGAGGCGGTCCTGGTCGCGGCGCTCGGCCCCGCCCGCGGCGAGGCGGACCTCGCCGCCGCGAGCCCATCCCGCCCCAGCGATGGCTACGAGCTGGCCCGCGGCCGCGACCCGGTCGAGCTGGTGCTGGCCCGGGCGCTTGGCGCCGAGTGGCTGGACACCTACCTGCGCGAGTGGCGCTCCGTCGCGCTGGAGATCGACGGCGCCGCGCTGCTCGCGGCGGGCATCCCCGAGGGCCCGGCGCTCGGTCGCGCCCTCGGCGCCGCCCGGCGCGCCACCCTCGACGGTGAGGTCCGCGGTCGCGAGCAGCAGCTCGCCGTCGCCCTGGCGGCGGCGCGCGCCCGGCTTGAGGTAGACACTTAGGCCATGGACTGGCGCGAGCGCAACGGTGTCCGCTGGCTCGAGGCGAAGATGCACGGCGCCCACGCCGCCTTCACCACCAGGCTCGGCGGAGTCAGCGCGCCGCCCTTCGACACCCTCAATCTCGGCCTCCTTACCGACGACGAGGAGGCGAACGTGGTCGAGAATCGGCGCCGGCTCGCCGCGGCGCTCGGCATCGATCCGGCGAGCGTCCCGATCGCCCGCCAAATTCACGGGGCCGAGATCCTCGTCCACGCCGGCCCCCAGTCGCCGAGCCCTTTCGCGGTGCCGGGGACGCCGCTGCCCGAAGCTGACGGCCACGTCGTCACCACCCCCGGGCTGACCCCGCTCGTGTTCGTCGCCGACTGCCTGCCGATCGCGCTGCTCGGGCCGGGCGGCCTGGCGCTCCTGCACTGCGGCTGGCGGCCCCTGGCCGCCGGGATCCTCGCCAGGGGCGCGGCCGCGGTCGGCGCCACCGACGCCGCGATCGGCCCGGGGATCGGCCCCTGCTGCTACGAGGTCGGCGAGGAGGTGCTCGAGGTCTTCGGCCACCTCGGCGCCGGCATCGCCGAGGGGCGCATGCTCGACCTGCCCGAGGTGGCGCGGCGGCTGCTGGCAGCGACCGGGGTCCGCAGGGTCGAGGCCGCCGGCCTCTGCACCTCCTGCGAAAGCGAGCTGTTCTTCTCGCATCGCCGCGACGGCGGCCGGACCGGGCGCCAGGCCGGCCTCGCCTGGCTCAACCCGATCGAATTCGCGACCGGCGAAGAGCCGCTCCCGGGCGCCGTCTGATGGGCGAGCTGCGCTGATGGCCGAGCTGATCCACGGGATCGACCCGGAGCGGGTCGCCGCCAACCTGGCCCGGGTCGAAGCCGAGGCGGGGGAGGGGGTGGAGGTCCTGATCGCCTGCAAGTACGTGCCGCTGGAGGAGATGGGGGCGCTCGCAGCCGCCGGGGTGAGGCTGGTCGGCGAGAACCGCCAACAGGACCTCGCCGCCAAGCACGATCGCTACGGGCCCGACTTCACCTGGGACTTCATCGGCAATCTGCAGAGCCGCAAGCTGAAGCAGATCCTGCCGCTGGTGCGGCTGATCCACTCGGTCGCGACCGACTCGGTCCTCGCCCAGCTCGAGCGCCACGGCACCCCCTCGACCGAGGTCCTGGTCGAGGTCAACGTCGCCGAAGAGGGGGGGAAGGGCGGAGTCGCGCCGGCCGCGCTCGGGGACTTCATCGGCCGCTGCCCGGTTCGGGTCGGCGGCCTGATGACGATGCCGCCGTTCACCGCCGACCCAGAGGACTCGCGGCGCCACTTCGCCCGCCTTGCCGAGCTCGCCGCCGAGCACGGCCTCGAGCGGCTCTCGATGGGCACCTCCCAGGACTGGCCGGTGGCGGTGCAGGAGGGGGCGACGATCATCCGCCTCGGCACCGCTCTGTTCGCCTGATCCAACCACCCGAGCGCTTTGTGTGGATCGGCGCTAACCTGGAAAAGTCAGTAAAGGAGTCGGGCGAGTAAGGCAGAATCAACCCGGCAATGGCATTCCGAGACACCTGGCACAGAGCACTCGTTTACTTCGGCCTCGCCGAGGATCAGGATTACGGTCCCGAATACGAGGACGAATTCGATCCCGAAACCGGTTCGGAGGAAGCCTTCGAATCGCGCCGCGACCGCGACAGGGATCGTGACCGCGACCGCAGCGAAGGCTCGGTCCGGCGCCTGCCGACCTCCCGCCGCGCCCGCCGCGACGAAATCGACGACATCTTCGCCGACGACGAGCCGATCGCCGCCAGCCGCACGCGGACCCTGCGCCCGGTCGACAACGGCGGCGGCGGTGACATCCAGGTTCACCTGGTGATCCCGCGCAACTTCAACGATGCCCAGCAGGTCGCCGACCAGTTCAAACGCCAGGTCCCGGTGATCCTCAACCTGCAGACCGCCGACCACGACCTATCGAAGCGGATGATCGACTTCTGCTCCGGCCTCACCTACGCGCTCGACGGCGGCATGCAGCGAATCGCCGAGAAGATGTTCCTGCTGACCCCGCGCAACGTCGAGGTCTCGGCCGAGGAACGAGCGCGGCTGATCGACAAGGGCTTCTTTAATCAGTCCTAGGCGACGCGGTGGGGAGGTGCCGGGCGCCCCGCTCGGCTCACTAGGCTCCTGGCCATGATCGTCGGCTTCATCGGCTCGGGCAACATGGCCGCCGCGATGGCTCGCGGCTGGGCTGGGCAGCTCGACTCGATGCTCTTCTCCGATTCTGGCTCCGGCCGCGCCGCGGCGCTGGCCGCCGAGCTCGGGGGCGAGGCGCTCGCCAACGAGGAGGTGGCGGCCCGAGCGGATTTCCTCGTCCTCGCGGTGAAGCCGGCGAAGCTGGACGAGGTCGCGCCGCAGCTGGGCGCCGCCAAACGCGTGGTCTCGATCCTCGCCGCGGTGCCGCTGTCGCGGCTCTGCCAAGCGCTGCCGGGAGCTGCGGTGCTGCGGGTGATGCCGAACGTCGGCGTAGAGCTGCGGCAGGGGGTGATGTGCGTCGCCGGCGACGCCGGGCCCGAGGTGCGCGCCGCCCTCCAGCGGCTCGGCCACGTCTTCGACCTTGATGACGATCAGTTCAACGAGGCGACCGCGGTCATGGGTTGCTCACCGGCCTACCTGGCGTTGGCGGTCGAGGCGCTCGCGGGCGCCGGCGCCGAGGCCGGGCTCGACCCGGAGCTGGCCCGCGAGCTCGTCGTCGAGACCGCCGTCGGCACCGCCGCGCTGCTGCGCGAGCACGACCCCGCCGCCGTGCGCGAGGCGGTCACCTCGCCCGGAGGCAGCACCGAAGCGGGGCTCGAAGCGCTCGATCGGGAGGGCGCCCGCGAGGCCTTCGCGGCGGCTGTCGAGGCCTCGTTGCGGAGGATGCGGGGATGATCGCGCTGGCCCTGACCAGGAGCGACGTCGCCGACTACGTCAGCGCCGTGATCATCGTCTACATCGTCCTCATCTTCTGCAACATCCTGATCTCCTACGTGCCGCGGATGCCCTACCGGCCATGGCTGCGCTCGGTGCTCGACTTCATCACCGAAACCACCAACCCGTACCTGAACGTCTTCCGGCGGCTGCTGCCGCCGATCGGCGGCGGCAGCTTCGCGCTCGACCTCAGCCCGATGCTGGGGATCATCTTGCTCTTCCTGCTGCTGCGGATCGTCCCGGCGCTGATCGAAGGCTGAGCGGAGCGGTGGGATGACCCGGGCGAAGCGCGCCTGGCTGCTGGCGGGGGCGCTCTGCGCGACGGTGATCGTCGTCGACCAGGTCGCCAAGGCGGTGGTGCGCTCGCAGATCGTCCTCGGGGAAGAGATCGACGTCCTCGGGCCGCTCGGACTCACCCAGACCCATAACACCGGTGTCGCCTTCGGCCTCGCCGGCGGCACCGGGGCGCCGCTGGTGATCGTGATGCTGGTGGCGCTCGGCGTCGTCACCTACCTCTTCGCCCAGGACCCGGCCCGGCCGGGGATGTGGGTGGCGAGCGGGCTGCTGGCGGGTGGCGCGGTCGGCAACCTGATCGACCGGATCGCCGCCGGCCACGTCACCGATTTCATCGAACTGCCGCCCTGGCCGCCCTTCAACGTCGCCGACGTCTGCATCACCTTCGGCGTCGTCATCCTGGTCCTGATCTACCTGCGAGAAGGGATCCGCGAGGAACGGGCCCGCAAGCAGGGTGAGAAGGGTGGCTGAGCCGGGGCTGCGGATCCTCTTCGAGGACGAGGCCCTGGCGGTGGTCGAGAAGCCGGCCGGCCTCGTCGTCCACCCGGCGCCCTCGCATCGCGGCCCGACTCTCGTCTCCGAGCTCGGCGAGCTGCTCGGCGGCGGCGGCGACCCGGAGCGACCGGGGATCGTCCACCGTCTCGACAAGGGGACGAGCGGGCTGCTGGTGGTGGCGCGCACCGACGCGGCCCACGCGGCGCTGCAGCGGGCGGTGCGGGAGCGCCGGGTGGAGCGGGTCTACCTGGCGCTGGCGGGAGGGCGGCTCGGCTCGCGCACCGGCACGATCGACGCCCCGATCGGGCGGGCGCAGCGGCAGCGGCGGCGGATGGCGGTCTCCGGCGCCGCGGCGCGGCAGGCGCGGACCCACTTCGAGGTGCTGGAGCTGCTGCCGCGCGAGAGCTACATCGAGGTCAAGCTCGAGACCGGCCGCACCCACCAGATCCGCGCCCACTTCGCCGCGATCGGCCATCCCCTGACCGGCGACGAGACCTATGGCGGGGCGCTCCGCTACGGCCTGCGCCGCCAGTTCCTGCACGCTCACCGGCTCGCCTTCGCCCACCCCCGGACGGGAGAGCCGCTGAGCTTCACCTCGCCGCTGCCGACCGACCTGGCCGCCGCCCTCGAGCAGGCGCGGATCGCCTAGAGCTGTTCCTTATGTCGGAATAGCAGACATAAGGAACAGCCCGGCGTGGGGGGCAGGGGCTCTCTACAATCCGTCGTCCAGAAATTCGACCCCCGCCGAGGGCGAACCGGGTCCTGCCCGACAGCAGTCGGGTCCCGGCGAGCGCGGCGGGCGCTGCATAACCAAATCAAGGAGAAACGATGTCCCAGACGGAGCTCAAAGAGCTGCTCGAAGCCGGTGTCCACTTCGGCCACCAGACGCGCCGCTGGAACCCGAACATGCGCCGCTTCATCTTCGGCGAGCTGGACGGGATCCACATCATCGACCTGCTGCAGACCGAGGCGTTGCTGGAGAACGCCCGCCGCTTCGCGGGCGAGCTCGCCAGCGGTGGCGGCACGGTGCTGTTCGTCGGCACCAAGAAGCAGGCCCGCGACACGGTCCAGGAATGGGCCGAACGCTGCCGCATGCCCTACGTCAACAAACGCTGGCTCGGCGGCCTGCTGACCAACTTCAACACGATGTCGGGCCGGATCGCCCGCCTGCACGAGCTCAACGGCTGGAAAGAGGAGGGCAAACTCGACCTCCTGCCGACCAAGGAGCGGATGGGGATGGAGGCCGAACTCGCCAAGCTCGAGTTCAACCTCGGCGGCGTCCGCGACATGGACCGCCTCCCCGACGCGGTCTTCGTCACCGACCTCAAAACCGAGGAGATCGCGGTCCACGAGGCGGCTCGCCTGCGGATCCCGATCATCGGCCTGGTCGACACCAACTGCGACCCGACGCCGGTCGACTACGTGATCCCCGGCAACGACGACGCGATCCGCTCCTGCCAGCTGATCATCGGCACGATCGGCGCCGCGGTCGAGGAAGGGTCCTCTGCCTGGCGGGTCCAGGAGGAGCGCCGCATCGCCGAAGAGATGGAGCGGCGCAAAAAAGAGGAGGAAGAGCGGCGCAAGCGGGAGGAAGAGGAGAAAGCGCGGCGCGAGGCCGAGGAAGCGCGGCAGAAAGCCGAGGAGGCCGAGAAGGCGGCGAAAGCCACGGCCGAGGCGCAGGCTAAACAGCAGGCGGCTCAGGCGCAGGCTCAGGGCAAGGGGACGGGCGAGCACCGGCCGGCGGGTCCTGCCGTGGGAGGCACTGCCTCCCCCTCGCAGGCTTCGGGTCCGGCAGCACCTCCCACGTCTCCCGCCGGAGGGGCGGACCCGGCGCCGGCCGAGGGTTCGCAGGCTGCTCCGGCTGGCGAGAAAGCTGGCGAGGGACAGGCCCCGGCGGCTGCCGCTGAGGCGGCTCCGGCGACGCCGGCCGCTCCGGTCGCGCCGGCCGCTCCGGTCGCGCCGGCCGAGGCCGAGGCTGAGGCCGCTGCCGCGACGCCGGCCCCCGAGGCTCCGGCGGCTGACGGCACTGCCGACGACTCCCAGAAAGGGGACTCCTGATGGCGATCACCGCGGCTGACGTAAAGGCGCTCCGGGATCGCACCGGGGCGGCGATGATGGACTGCAAAGCGGCGCTGGCCGAGGCCGACGGCGACGTCGACCGGGCGATCGAGCTGCTGCGGGTGAAGGGTCAGGCCTCGGCCGCCAAGCGCGAAGGGCGCGGCACCAACGAGGGCGTGGTCTCCTCCTACATCCACGCCAACGACAAAGTCGGGGCGATGGTCGAAGTCCAGTGCGAGACCGACTTCGTCGCCCGCAACGAGGACTTCAAGGTCTTCGCCTACCAGGTTGCCCTGCACGTCGCGGCGACGGCGCCGCTCTACGTCTCGACCGAGGAAATCGACGCCGATGCGCGTGAGGCGGAAAAGAAGGTGTTCGAGGAGAAGGCGCGCGAAGAAGGCAAGCCGGACAACATCGTCGAGAAAATCGTCGAGGGTCAGCTCAGCAAGTGGGCGAGCGAGGTTGCGCTGCTCGACCAGACCCACGTCAACGCCGAGAAGCACGACTCGAAGACGATCGAGGAGCTGCGGCAGGAGCTGGCGGCGAAGACCGGGGAGAACATCCAGATCGCCCGCTTCTCCTATTTCCGCGTCGGGGGATAGGGTCACCCCGACGTGACCGAATCCGCCGACTCCCCCAAGTTCGGCCGCATCCTGCTGAAGCTCTCCGGCGAGGCCCTGATGGGCCGGCTCGATTACGGCACCGACGGCGAGGAGGTCGACCGCATCGCCAAGCAGGTGGCGGCGGTGCGGGAGCACGGGGTGGAGGTCGCGATCGTGGTCGGGGCCGGCAACATCTACCGCGGCATCGACGGCGCCGCTAAGGGGATGGACCGGGCGACCGGCGACTACATGGGGATGCTGGCGACCGTCCTCAACGCGCTCACCCTCCAGGACGCGCTCGAGCGGCATCGCCAGCACACCAGGGTGATGTCGGCGATCGACGTCAAGGAGGTCGCCGAGCCCTACATCCGCCGTCGCGCCATGCGCCACCTCGAGAAGGGCCGGATCGTGATCTTCGCCGCCGGCACCGGCAACCCGTTCTTCACCACCGACACGGCGGCGGCGCTGCGGGCGCTGGAGATCCACGCCGAGGCGATCCTGATGGCCAAGAACGGGGTGGAGGGCGTCTACAGCGCCGATCCGGCGACCGACGCGACGGCGCAGTTCATCCCGGCGATCAGCCATCGGGAGGCGATCGAGCGCGGTCTGCGGGTGATGGACTCGACCGCCCTCAGCCTCTGTATGGACAACGATCTGCCCATCTACGTCTTCAACATGGCCGACGAGCGCAACATAGATAGGATCGTTCGCGGCGAGCAGGTCGGCACGCTGGTCTCCAGCGCCGCGGCCTCCTCTAGCTAGGAAACCCTATGTCGGAGCTGATCGACGAACTCCTCGCGGACGCGAAAGAGCGCATGGCCAAGTCGGTCGAGTCGAGCCGTGGCGAGCTGGCCACGGTCCGCACCGGCCGCGCCTCGCCGCACCTGCTCGACCGCATCGTCGTCGAGTACTACGGCAACCCAACGCCGCTGAAGCAGCTCGCCAACGTCGCCGCCTCCGACGCCCGGCTGCTGACGATAACCCCCTTCGACAAGAGCGCGCTGGGGGCGATCGAGAAGGCGATCCAGGAGTCCGACGTCGGTCTGACGCCGTCCAACGACGGCAACCTGGTGCGGCTGGCGATCCCGGAGATGACCGAGGAGCGCCGCCGCGAGATGGTCAAAGTCGTCCACGGCGTCGCCGAGGAGGGACGGGTCGCGATCCGCAACGTCCGCCGCGACGTGATGAGCGACCTCCGTGAGCTGAAGAAAGAGGGCGAAGCCGGCGAGGACGACGAGCGCCGGGCCGAGGCGGCACTGCAGAAGCAGACCGACGAGGCGATCGCCGAGATCGATGCGCTCCTAAAAGCCAAGGAAGCCGAAATCCTCGAGGTGTGAGGAGGCTTCCAACCTGCGTATCTCGGGGTCCTCGGTCGGTCGGCTCGGTCACGCACAAGAAAGTGCGCTCCCTCGCCTCCCTCCCTGCGTCCCCCGACCTACTTGGTTTGAAGCCTCCTCACGGGGTTGTCGATAGCCGATGAGCCGCCCTCGATACGTTGCGATCATCACCGACGGCAACGGGCGCTGGGCGCAGCAGCGCGGCCTGCCGGTGGTTCAGGGGCACCAGGCCGGGGCCGACGTGGTCAAGGCGCGGCTCCGTGACGCGGTCGAGCTGGGGATCGAGGAGTTGACCGTCTTCTCGTTCTCGACCGAGAACTGGAGCCGTTCGAGCGAGGAGGTGGCGGGGCTGATGCGGATGTTCGGCCAGCGGATCGCCTCCGAAACCCCGGAGCTCGACCAGGAAGGGGTGCGGATGAGGTTCATCGGCCGCCGCGAGGGGGTCGACGCCGGCTTGGTCGAGCAGATGGAGTGGGCCGAACGGAAGACCGACGGAAACGCACGGATAACGCTCTTCGTCGCCTTCAACTACGGCGGCAGGGCGGAGATCGTCGACGCGGCGCGAAGCTTCCAGGGGGGCTCCGAAGAGGAGTTCCGACGCCACCTCTACGCGCCCGAGATGCACGATCCCGACCTCCTGATCAGAACCAGCGGCGAGCAGCGAATCTCCAACTTCCTGCTCTGGCAGGTCGCCTACTCGGAGCTGGTCGTGCGCGAGGAGCTGTGGCCGGACTTCGACCGGGCAGCCTTCGAGGCCTCCCTCGCCGAGTACGAGACGCGGCAGCGCCGCTTCGGGACGAGAACGTGAACGTCGAACTCTTCGACGAGGAGATGTTCGAGCCCGATCCGCCGCCGGAGCCGCGGCCACCGCGGCAGCCCCGCCGCCGCGGTGGCGGCGAGACGACGAAGCGGATCCTCGTCGCCCTGCCCTGGATCGCTTTCGCGATCGCGATCACGGTCGTCGGCGGCATCGTCTTCGCGCTGGCGATGGTGGCGATCGGCGTCGTCTGCCTGCGCGAGTACTTCGCGATGACCCACGAGTCGCGGCCGCTGGCGATCCCGGCATTCATCGCGGTCGCCGCGATGATCGCGGCCGCCCACTTCGGCAGCGCCTACAACGTGCTGATGATCTTCGCGGCCTCGTTCCCGCTGCTGTTCGCGTTCGCCGTCAACGCCAAGCACCGCGAAGGGGCGACGATCTCGATCGCCGTCACCCTGCTGGGGATCGTCTGGATCGGGATCCCGCTGGTTCACGCCGTCCTCCTCCGCGACCTCCCCAACCACGGCGCCGCCCTGCTGGTCGACGTCCTCGTCGGCACCTTCGTCACCGACACCGCCGCCTACGCCACCGGGCGCATGTTCGGCAGCCGCCGGATCGCGCCGACGATCTCGCCCAACAAGACGATCGAGGGCCTGATCGGCGGCTTCGTCATCGGCACCATGGCGTTCTGGTTCGCCGGCCTTTACCAGAACTGGCTGTCGGGAATCGACGCCCTGATCATCGGCGCCGCCGTCGCTGCCGCCGCCCCGGTCGGCGACCTCTTCGAGTCGCTGATCAAGCGCGACCTCGGGACCAAGGACACCGGCACCCTCTTCGGCCCCCACGGCGGCATCCTCGACCGCCTCGACGCGGTCCTCTTCACGATCGTCGTCGGCTACTACCTCAGCGTGGCGCTGGTCTACTGACGCTCGAGCGCGCCTTCGCGCTCATTTCACCTGCATTTCGACACATTTCTTGACGGAGAGATCAGGCCTCCGTACGGTCGCCCGGTGGCCCGAGGGAGGGGTGGACGAGCGGTCGACTGGCTGGCGCGCCGGGGCTTCGCCGTGCCGGTCGTACTCGGCGCCGCGTTCGCGATCCGTATGGCCGCGACGGTCAAGGTGCCAGCCGAGGCTCCGAGCTTCGCCCTCGCGACGCCAACGCGAAGAGCGACTGGACCGGTTCCTGCGAGAGGCCGAGGACCTGCTGGACGAAATGCGGCGCAGCCAGATCCGGCGCGAAATTCTCGAAGAACTCGATGAACGCAGGCGGTTCGGATTGTTTCGCCGCTACTAGCGTTTACCGGGCGGTAAGAGCCCGTCTTTATCCTCTGGGCTAGATGAGGAAGGTCCTGATACTCGGCTCCACCGGGTCGATAGGTACGCAGGCGCTCGACGTGGTCGGGCGCTCGGACGAGCTGCAGGTGATCGGGCTCGCCGCCGGGCGTGGCTGGGAGACGGTGCTGGAGCAGGCGCGGGAGCACGGTGTGCCGGCGGTGGCGCTGGCCGACCTCGAGGCGGCCGAGCGGGCGCGGGGCGAGTGGAGTGGCCGCGTGCTCGCAGGCGAGGAGGGCGTGCGGGAGCTGATCGCCAGCTCTGGCGCAGACCTGGTCCTGAACGGGATCGTCGGCGCCGCCGGGCTCGCCTCGACCGTGGTCGCGCTCAGCGGCGGGACCGACATCGCGCTCGCCAACAAGGAGAGCCTGGTGGTCGGCGGCGAGCTGGTGATGGCGCTCGCCGAGGGCACCGGCGCCCGCCTGCTGCCGGTCGACTCCGAGCACTCCGCCCTGCACCAGCTGATCGGCGCCGAGGCGCCCGGCACGGTCGAGCGGCTGGTCCTGACCGCCTCCGGCGGTCCCTTCCGCGGCCGTGAGGACCTCGCCGGCGTCAGCGTCGCCGACGCCCTCGCGCACCCGACCTGGCGGATGGGCGGCCGGATCACGATCGACTCGGCGTCGCTGATGAACAAGGGCTTCGAGGCGATCGAGGCGCACCACCTGTTCACCGTGCCCTATGAGCGGATCGAGGTCGTCGTCCACCCGCAGTCGCTGGTCCACTCGCTGATCCAGCTGATCGACGGCTCCTCGCTGGCCCACCTCGGCTACCCCGACATGCGGGTACCGATCTCCTACGCGCTCCACTTCCCGGACCGGGCCGAGGTCGACGTGCCGCGACTCGACCTCGCCGCCGCCGGCGAGCTCAGCTTCGAGGCGCCGGACCTGGAGACCTTCGGCTGCCTGCGGCTGGCGCTGGCCGCAGGTGAAGCGGGGGGGACGGCGCCCTGCGTCCTCAACGCCGCCGACGAGGTCGCGGTCGCCGCCTTTCTCGACGGGCGCATCCCCTTCACCGGGATCGCCGCCGTGATCGAGCACGTGCTCGAGGAGATGCCGGCGCAGCCGGTCAGCCACTTCGACGACCTCTTCGCCACCGACGCCGAGGCGCGCGAGCGCTCTCGCGAGACGATCGCGGGGTTGGCCAAGGTATGAGCTGGGTCCTCATCTTCCTCGGCTTCAGCCTGCTGATCATCCTCCACGAGGGCGGTCACTACCTGGCCGCGAAGGCGACCGGGATGCGGGTCGAGCGCTTCTTCCTCTTCTTCGGGCCGACGATCTGGTCGTTCAAGCGTGGCGAAACCGAGTACGGGATCAAATCGATCCCGCTCGGCGGCTACGTGAAAATCACCGGCATGAACCCGGAGGAGGAGGTTCCTCCGGAGCACGAGGCGAAGGCGTACTACAAGCAGAAGGTCTGGAAGCGGATTGTCGTCGTCGCCGCCGGGCCGGCGGTCAACATCGCACTTGCCTTCATCATCCTGTTCGGTGTTCGCACGGTGATGGGGACGCCCGAACTGAACCAGTCGGTGGCGAGCGTGATGGCTGGGAGCGCCGCCTCCAAGGTGCTCCAGCCGGGCGACCGGGTGCTGGCGATCGACGGCCGGCGGTTCCCCGGTCTCAGCGCCCCGGAGCGCCTCGAACGGTTCGGCAAAATCGTTTCCTCCCACGAATGCGCCGGCGGCGAAAAGGTCAACGGCTGCGTCGCCGAGACTCCGGTCCTGCTGACTTTCGAACGCGACGGCAAGACCAAGACCGTCGCCGTCCACCCGCACTACGACAGCGCCGCCAAACGGCCGCTGATCGGCTTCACCTACGGCACCGAACAGAAGAGCGTCGGTGCCGTTGCCGCCGCCTCGGCCGCCGGCACCGCGATCTGGGAAGTCGCCGAAGGGACCTTCCACGTGTTCTCCCACCTGTTCGAAAAGGAAGAGCGCGAACAGGTCTCCGGGGTGGTCGGGATCTCCGACGCGGCCCACGAAACCCTCGAAGGCGAACAGGCGCTGGAACGTGGCCTCCTCCTGCTGGCGCTGGTCAGCCTCTCGCTCGGGCTCGTCAACCTGATCCCGATCCTGCCGCTCGACGGGGGCCACATCTTCTGGGCGATCGTCGAGAAGCTGCGCGGCGCCCCGGTCTCACTGCGGGTGATGGAGCGGGCGACCGTGATCGGCATCGTCCTCGTCGTGATGCTGTTCTTCTTAGGCCTCTCCAACGACATCGGCCGCATCACCGGCGAAGGCTTCAACGCCCGCTGACACCGGGCGCCCCGAGTAACCTCTAGGCATGGCTTCGAAGCGGCAGATATGGGTCGGCGGCGTGCCGATCGGCGGCGGCGCCCCGGTCGCGGTGCAGACGATGACCAAGACCGAGACCGCCAACCTGGCGGCGACGATGGAGCAGATCCGCAAGGTCGCCGACGCCGGCGCCGACATCGTCCGCTGCGCGGTTCCGCGCGAGCAGGACGCCGAGGCGCTGAAGACGATCGTCCGCGAATCGCCGATCCCGGTGATCGCCGACATCCACTTCAACCACACCCTGGCGCTGAAGGCAATCGACGCCGGCGCCCACTGCATTCGCCTCAACCCCGGCAACATCGGCGGCCGCGACAAAGTGGCGGAGGTTGCCGAGCGGGCGACCAAGGTGGGGACGCCGATGCGGATCGGGGTCAACTCCGGCTCGCTGCCCAAGCACCTGCACGCGCTCGAGCGCGAGAACCCGGTCGAGGCGCTGGTCGCGGCGGCGATCGAGTTCGTCGAGCTGATGGAGGGCCTCGACTTCGAGAACTTCAAGGTCTCGATCAAGTCGACCAACGTCCCCTACACGATCGCCGCCAACCGGCTGCTGGCGGCGAAGATCCCCTACCCGCTGCACCTCGGGGTGACCGAGGCCGGGACCAAATGGGGCGGCTCGCTGAAATCCGCGGTCGGGCTGGGGACGTTGCTGGCCGACGGGATCGGCGACACGATCCGGGTCAGCCTCTCGACCTTCCACGCCGAGGAGGAGGTGAAAGTCGCCTGGGAGATCCTCAAGGCACTGCAGCTGCGCGAGCGCGGCCCGGTCCTGATCGCCTGCCCGACCTGCGGCCGCCTCCAGTTCGACATGGACTCGGTGGTGGCCGAAATCGAGCAGCGGCTCGAAGCCTACGAGGAGCCGGTCGAGGTCGCGGTGCTGGGCTGTGCCGTGAACGGGATCGGCGAGGCCAGCCACGCCGACTTCGGGATCGCCGGGGCGAAGAACGAGGGCCTGATCTTCGCCGGCGGCAAGCCGCTGCGCAAGGTGCCGCAGGAGGCCCTGGTCGACACCCTGTTCGAGGAGATCGACAAGTCGCTCGACCGCGGCGGCGAGGTCGAGTTCGACGAGGCTGAGTCGCGTGAGGGAGCCGAGTGGGTCGCCAACATCGAGCGCGAAAACGCCGGCGACCTAACCCCCGAGAAGATCGCCGCGATGGAGCATGAAGCGGCGCAGCGGGGTGAGTCGGATCGGGTGTTGCTCGATGAGGAGGCGTCGCCGACCGCGGGGCGCCGGTTCACCAGGGCCTAAGTTCTTCGTTGTTCGGGACGAGGGGTGCTCCGGGGGAGGGGGTCGGGGGACCCTCCTCTCTCGGCCTGTCGGCTGGATCGAGTTCGGCTGACGCCATGATTGAGCTCCCGGCCTCAGCCGCAAAACGTTCGGAGGGTCCCCCGACCCCCTCCCGAGCAACGTCCCACTTTCAACGCGACGAAGTACGGAAGCTCAACCGAAGACGCGGCAGCGCCAACCGGAGTGCGCCCGCAGCTTCAACCGGTAGACACCCGCAGCTTCTCTCGTTAGCTTCGGGACGTTGCGAGTTCTGCAGCGGATTCGGTGTGCTCCTCCCGAAAACACTCAAGCGGAGCCGCAGGCGGAGCGTTTTCGGGAGGGGTACGCCGGCGCTCCCCTCACCAAGCCCTGATCCCTCGCTCCGTCCCTAAGCAAACCGTCATCTAAGCTCCGCGGCCGTGCCCCCGTCGAAGAACGCAAAAGCGGCAATCTCGCCGACCCGCGCCGAGGACTTCCCCGGCTGGTTCCAGGCGGTCGTCAAGGACGCCGAGGTGGCCGAACTGGCGCACGTCCGCGGTTCGATGGTGATCCGGCCCTGGGGCTACGCGATCTGGGAGCTGATGCAGGCCGAGCTCGACCGCGCGATCAAGGCAACCGGCTCCCACAACGCCTACTTCCCGCTCTTCATCCCGCTCAGCTACCTCGAGGCCGAGGCCGGCCACGTCGACGGCTTCGCCAAGGAGATGGCGGTCGTAACCCACCACCGGCTCGAAGCCGACCCCGAGAACCCCGGCCACCTGCGACCGGGCGGCGAGCTGGCGGAGCCGCTGATCGTCCGCCCGACCTCGGAGACGATCATCGGCAAGTCGTTCGCCAAATGGATCAACTCCTACCGCGACCTGCCGCTGATGATCAACCAGTGGGCGAACGTGGTCCGCTGGGAGATGCGGCCGCGGGTCCTCCTCCGAACCACCGAGTTCCTCTGGCAGGAGGGCCACACCGCCCACGCCGATGAGGGGGAGGCGCGGGAGGAGATGGAGCGGATGCTCGACGTCTACCGCGAGTTCGCCGAAGGCTTCCTGGCGATGCCGGTCGTAACCGGCGAGAAGTCGGCCGAGGAGCGTTTTCCGGGGGCGGTGACGACGCTCTCGATCGAGGCGATGATGCAGGACGGCAAGGCGCTGCAGGCCGGCACCTCGCACTACCTGGGGACGAGCTTCGCCGAAGCCGCGGAGATCGAGTTCAGCGACCGCGAGGGCGGCCGCCAGCTCGTCCACACGACCTCCTGGGGCGTCTCGACGCGGCTGCTGGGGGCGCTGATCATGTCCCACTCCGACGACGACGGGCTGCGGCTGCCGCCGAGCGTGGCGCCCTCCCAGGTCGTGATCGTGCCGATCCTGCGCGGCGATGCGGCCCCCGAGGTGGCCGCCGCCGCCGAGGAGTTGGCGAGCGAGCTGCGCGGGCGCAGCTTCGGCGGCGCGCCAGTCCGGGTCACCGTCGACGGCCGCGACCGCGGGCCGGCCGACAGGCGCTGGGAGTGGGTCAAGAAGGGTGTGCCGGTGGTGATCGAACTCGGCCCCCGCGATCTGGAGAGCGGCGAGTTGGCGGTGCGGCGGCGGACCGCGCTCGAGGGGAAGCCGGAGAGCGTCGGCCGCGAGGAGTTCGTCGCCGGCGTCGAGGGCGTCCTGACGGAGATCCAGCGCGGCTACTTCGACACCGCCGCGGCCCGGCTCGAGTCCCGCACGGCACGCGACATCACCGATCTGGAAGATTTCCGGCGGTGGTTCGAGGGCGACGAAGGAGATTCGACCATGGGCGGCTTCGTTCGGGCGCCCTGGAGCGAAGCACCGGAGTCACTGCCGATCCTCGAGGAGCTGAAGGCCTCGGTCCGCTGCCTGCCGCTCGACCAGCAGCTTCCGCCCGGCAGCACCTGCGTCCTCACCGGCAAGCCGGCGGTCGTCGAAGCGGTCTTCGGCAAGGCCTACTGAGCCATCGCGCTGTCGCCGCGCCGCGAGGGGCGCGCAGCGATGGCTAGCCACAGCCCGTTCGGCCGCGGCCGCACGCGGCGCCTCTTCGGGCTCGATCGCAGCTACGCCAAACCCGCCAGCACCGAGCCCGGCGAGCCGCTCCGTCCCTGGACGCTGCCGAATCTGGTCGGCTACCTGCGCCTGGCCGCGATCCCGCTCTTTCTCGTCATCGCCTACGAAAGCGAGGACGGCACCTCGTTCCTGGCGGCGATGATCTTCTGGGCGATCGCTTTCGGCGACTACGTGGACGGCTTCCTCGCCCGCGTCACCGGCCAGTACAGCCGCCTCGGGGCGCTGCTGGATCCGGTCATCGACCGGCTCACGATCCTCGCCGGCGCCGTCGTCTGCTGGAGCTTCGAGCTGCTGCCGCGCTGGCTCCTGGTCGTCCTCGCCCTGCGCGAGGTGGCGATGCTGCTGCTCGGCCAGTACGGCCTCCGCCACGGCGTCGACATCAAGATCAACTGGCCGGGACGGATCTCGGTCTTCCCGATCATGGGCGGAATCTGGCTGGCGCTGTTCGCCCCGGGCTGGGTCGCGACGGCGCTTGTGGTGTGGGGGGTGGCGATGGCTCTGCTCGCCACCTACCTCTACGCCCAGGAGGGCCTGCGCGCGGTGCGCGCCGCCAGGGGCTCGACCTGAGCCCTCGGCGGCGCGCCCTGTCCCGCGCCTAGCTCCGCTTCACCGCCCGCAGGCAGCGCGCCCGCGACTTGCCGTGCTTGCGGTTGCACTTGCTGATCGCGTAGGCGCGCCGTGCCGCGGCGATGCAACGGGCGCGCCGTGCCTTCGGCGCCTTCCCGCACCGCTTTAGCGCGGCTTCGTATCCGCAGCGATCGTGCGCGGCCCCCTTCTTGGCGGCGCATCCCACGGGCCGCGGCTTCGAGGTCGCGCCTGAGCTCGGCGCGGGCAACGGCCCCGGCTGCTGTGCCCGCGGACCGGGGTTGACCGGCGCCGGCCCCCAGTCGGGCTGCGAGCCGCCGGGGATGGCGAGGATCGGCGCCGGGCTCTCGCAGTTGGCGGCGCCGCGCTTGACCCAGATCCCTTCCGGGTCGGCGATCGCCAACGACTGGCCGTCGGGAGACCAGGTGGGGCCGCTGATGCCGGCGTCGGCGCCGGTCGCGCAGCGCATCGAGGGGGGCGGCGGCAGGCTGGTCTGGGCGTTGCCGCTGACGTCGTACCAGACCACCGTCGCGCCGGGCCCGTAGCCGCGGACGAGCGCGAGCATCGTGCCCTGCGGGTTGAGCTCACCGTCGCCGAGGTCGGTTGAGGCAGGCTGACCGACGACTTCCCAGTCGTCGAACCAGTGGGCGTCGCTCGCCGCCCCGACGTCGTGGACGTTCACCTGATGGGTGTAGCCGCCGAACTGGAGGGTGCGCGAGCTGGTGACCCACGACGGATCGCGGAGGTAGGTGGTGCCACCCTGCTGCGGCGGCGTCAGCCGGTCGGCCGCGGTGTAGGCGGTGGCCGTGCGGGCGCCGCATTCGGCCGCGACGGGGCAGGTGTAGGAGGCCATCGTGTAGGCGATCCGCGAGCCGTCGGGTGAGATCGCGACGTCGATCGGAGGCCCGTCGAGTGGCTGGCTGACCGAGTCCAGCAGGGCCGGCGGATCGATCCGGTTCAGCACCTCGCCGTTCTGGCGCATGCGGACGATCTCGTCCCCGAAGCCGGCGGCGATCGTACCGTCGTCCGCCTGGGACGGCGACCGATAGGGGTGATCGGGGCTGCCGTCGGCGGTCACCTGATATTGGCCCGATCCGTCCGGATTGGCAAGCCAGACGTTTCCGTCCTTGGCGTAGACGATCGAGTCGGCGAGCGCCGGCGCCGCCCCGAACAGCGGCAACGCCGCACAGGCGAGGGCGAGCACGGCCGCTCGGCCGCCGCCGCGCGGGCTCAATCTCCTTGCTTCCTTCATCTCGGCTCCTTTCAGTCCTCGGGAGCCGCTCGGCCCGACCAGAGGAATTCGACTTGGCCACGAGAATCGGCGATCGGGGGCCGTCTGCCATTGGGGCGACCCCCAAATTCGCACCCCAAGGATTTCGGTGGCCTGACCCCAACCGAGCCGGCGCCAAACGGGGTCACGAACGAGGATCGGAGCTCGACGCTCGACCTGAACCGAGGGTCGTTCGGCTCCAGAGCTGCATTTTCGATGGTCCTCGCCGCTGAACCTTCAAGCGAAGGTTGAACCTTGGCGAGACGGCTCTATACTTCTCGCCGCGCCCAGCGGGGCGCCTCGAACCTCGAGTCAGGAGCACCCATGGAGGACACCTTTCCCGATCTCGGCTCGCTTTCCGACAAGGAGCTGAAGGAGCTGATCGACAGCCTCACCGAGGAAGAGAACGAGATCTCTTACAAGCGGCGGGTCCTGCACGGGAAGATCGACATCCTCCGCGCCGAGCTGGTCAACCGGCTGCGGCAGAAACGCGAACAGGGTGACTCGCTGATCTCCGGCGACGACGTCGAGCAGCTGACCAAGATCCTCGCCGGCAAGGCGGTCCACCCGGAGGACGAGCCGGCCTAGGTCGGCCGCGCTCTGAGCACGATGGCCGTCCACTGCCCCGAGTGCGGATTCGCCAACCCCGAGGGCGCCAACTACTGCCAGAAATGCGGCGCCTATCTGGGCGGCGTCCATAAAGACGAGGGCGAGGAGCCGACGACGATGACCTACAGGGTCGACGAGACCGGCGACATGCAGCCGGTCGACATCGACGAGGTGGTCCAGGAGTCGGGGGCGGCGCTGGTGATCCGCGCCGGCGGCGGCCGCGCCGGCGAGAGCTTCTCGATCGACGAGGACCGGGTCTCGATCGGCCGCAGCCCCGACGCCGGCGTCTTCCTCGACGACGTCACCGTCTCGCGCAACCACGCGCTCCTGGTCCGTCGCCGCGACGGCCTCTACATCGACGACCTCGGATCGCTCAACGGCACCTACGTCAACCGGCGCCGGATCGAGTCGCACCGGCTCGCCGACGGCGACGAGATCCAGGTCGGCAAGTACAAGCTCTCCTACCTCGAGCGCTGAGGCGCTGAGCCCGATGGCCGTCTCCGACCCCTCTTCCACGCGTACGCCGGACAGCGGCAGCCGCCCCCGCAAGGCGCTGACGATCGGCGCCGTCTGCAAGATCCTCCAGAACGAGTTCGACGACGTCTCGATCTCGAAGATCCGCTACCTCGAGGACCAGAAGCTGCTCAACCCGCGCCGCACCTCCGGCGGCTATCGGCTCTACAGCCAGTCCGACGTCGAACGGCTGCGGACGATCCTGCGGCTGCAGCGCGACGAGTTCCTGCCGCTGCGGGTGATCCGCCAGGAGCTCGCCTCCGGCGGCGACCTCGCCTTCGGCGGCGACGGCGACCGCAAGCCGACGCCGGGCGCGGTGCGGCGGGCGATCCTGGTCGACACCTCGCGCGCCTACCTGACCCTGGAGGAGATCATCGAGGAGACCGGCGCCCGCGAGGAGCTGATCAAGGAGCTCGAGAACTTCGGCATCGTGCAGCCCGAGAAACGCGACGCCAAGGTCGTCTACGACGAGACCGATCGCGAGATCGTCCGCGCCGCCAACGAGCTCTCGCGGGTCGGGGTCGGCGCCCGCAACCTCCGTATCTTCCGCTCCTCGGCCGACCGCGAGGCGCAGCTGCTGGAAGCGCTGCTCGGGCCGTCGCTGCGCTCGCGCAACCCCGAGCGCCGCAAGGAGGCGCTGCAGAGCCTGGAAAGCCTGGCGGCCACGGTCAGCCACCTCAAGCACCTGCTGCTGGTCAGGGACCTCCGCCGCCTCGCCGGCGAATAGCGCGAGCGCCGGCCGTGGCCAGCGTCACTCGCCGCCGCACCGTCCCCGCGCCCGTGGCGGCGGTTTGGGAGCTCGTCTCCGATCCCTACAACCTGCCGCGCTGGTGGCCGCGGACCGCCCGGGTCGAGAACGTCGAGCAGCGCGGCTCCGGCCGCCGCAGCCAGTGGACGCAGGTGCTGGAGACGGCCGAGGGGAGGGGGGTGCGGGCCGACTTCCGCTGCGTCAGCGCCGCCGAGGACGAGCGCTACGTCTGGGAGCAGGAGCTGGAGGGGACGCCGTTCGCCAAGCACCTGAGGGCTTCGAGGGTCGAGATCGGCCTGGCCGAGCGGGGTGGGGGGACCGAGGTCGAGCTCACCTCCGAGCAGTCGCTGCGGGGGATGTCACGGCTCGGCGGCAGGCTGATGCGCCGCGGCCAGAGGTCGATCCTCGAGCAGGCTCTGGACGGGATCGAGCGGGCGCTGACGTGACGGCGCCGCGGCGGGACTCGAAGTGGTGGGGGTGGGGGGAGCCCGAGCGGCTGCCCGAGCTCGACGCGGCGGCGCTGGCGATGCTGCGCGAGCGGATCGGCGAGCTCGAGCCGTGGCCGCTGGCCCGCGAGCTCGGCGAGTTCGAGCTGCCGCGCGCGCAGGGGCTGCCGCCGGCGCTGGTCGACGCGGTCGGCGCCGAGAACGTCTTCGACTCGACCGAGGACCGGCTTCGCCACGCCACCGGCCGCGGCTACGCCGACCTCGCCCGGCTGCGGCTGGGGGCGCTCGAGCGGGCGCCCGACGCGGTCCTGGTGCCCGCGGACGCGGCGGCGGTGCGGCGGGTGATCGACGCCAGCGCCGCCGCCGGCGTCGCCGTCGTGCCGTTTGGCGGCGGCACCAGCGTCGTCGGCGGCGTCGAGCCCCTGCGCGGCGGGTTCGAACGGCTGGTCAGCCTCGACCTGACGGCGCTGCGTGGGGTCGAGGTCGACCCCCGCTCGCTCACCGCTCGCCTCGGTGCCGGCCTCCGCGGCCCCGAGGCCGAGGCGGCTCTCGCTCGTCACGGCCTCACCCTCGGCCACTTCCCGCAGTCGTTCGAGTACGCGACGATCGGCGGCTTCGCCGCCACCCGCTCCGCCGGCCAGGCCTCGAGCGGCTACGGCCGCTTCGACGCCCTGGTCAGCGCGATCCGGCTGCTCGCCCCCGCCGGCGACCTGGACACGTTGGAAACCCCGCACAGCGCCGCCGGGCCGGCCCTGCGCGAGCTCGTGGTCGGCTCCGAGGGGGCCCTCGGGGTGATCCCCGAGGTCACGGTGCGGGTCCGCCCGGCCCCCGCGGTCCGCCGCTACGAGGGCTGGATGGCCACCGGCTTCGAGGCCGGCGCCGAGATCGTCCGCACCCTCGCCCAGGGGCCGGGGCTGCCGACCGTGATCCGCGTCTCCGACGAGGAGGAGACCGAGAGCTCGCTGGCGCTCTCGGGGCCGCGCGGGATCGCCGGGCGGCTCTTCGGCGGCTACCTAGCAGCCCGCAAGCGGGCCGGCGGGGCGCTGCTGATCGTCGGCTACGAGGGCGACGAGGAGAGCGTGGCGCGGCGCCGGGCGCTGACCGTGCGGGCGCTGCGCGGGGGCGGCGCCGCATACCTCGGCGGCGTCGCCGGTCGCGGCTGGGAGCACGGCCGCTACCAGGGCCCCTACCTGCGCGACACCCTGCTCGGGATGGGCGCCTTGGTCGAGACGCTCGAGACCTCGCACACCTGGAGCCGGCTGGAGGAGCTGCGCGCCGCCGTCGGCGCGGCGATCCGCGACACCCTGGCCGCCGCCGGCACCCCGCCGCTGGTTTGGTGCCACCTCTCGCACGCCTACGCCGACGGCGCCTCGCTCTACTTCACCTTCGTCTGCCGAGCCCGCCGCGGCGAGGAGGTCGCCCAGTGGCGGCAGGTGAAGACGGCGGCCTGCGAGGCGATCGTCGCCCACGGCGGCACCATCACCCACCACCACGCGGTCGGCCGCGACCACGCGCCGTACCTCGAGGCCGAGATCGGGACGGGTGGCATCGAAGCGCTGCGCGCCTTGAAGGAACGGCTCGACCCGGCGGGGATCATGAACCCGGCGAAGCTGCTCAGCGGATCCTGAGTGAAGTTCCCAGGCTACCCTGGGCTGATGACCGTCGAGCTTCTCTACTTCGATGGTTGCCCCGGCTACGAGGAGCTACTGCCGCGGCTGCGAGCGCTGATCGCGAGCGAGGGGATCGGGGCCGAGCTGGAGCTGCGCCGGATCGAGACGTCGGCGCAGGCCGAACGCGAGAGGTTCCTCGGCTCGCCGACCGTTAGGGTCGACGGAGTCGATGTCGATCCAGGCGCTGCCTGCCGGACCGATTTTGGCTTCGAGTGCCGGCTCTACACCAGTGAGGCTGGGATCTCCAGGACGCCACCCGAGCCGTGGATCAGAGCTGCGCTGCGGCGAGCCCGGGCCGCCGCGAGCTGACCCGGGGCCTGGTCCTCACTTCTTGCCCGAGCCGGCTGCTTTTTCTTCTTCGAGCCGCTTGGCGGCGCCGATGATCGGGCCGGTGATGGTCCCGCGCAGGACCGGCGTGCCGGTGTAGGCGGGCGGCTTCTTGGCCTTGGTCGCCGACTTCAGCGCCGCGTCCAGCTGCGAGATCGAGGCTTTGGTGATCGCGATTTCGTTGAAGGTTTCGGTGGCGAGGTAGGCGAGCACTTCGGTCGGCACTTCGAATTGGCTGGCGATCTGCCCCTTCTTGTTCACCGGCGAGGCGGCGAGTGGCAGCATCTTGTTCGGCGAGGCGGCGATCCAGATCGCGTAGGACTCGCCGTGGGCGAGCGGTTCGAGGCCGTCGGCGACGACCTGCAGCGCGAGCTTGTTCTTGACCCGGCCGAAGATCGCGATCCCCTCCGCTTCGGAGCCTTCCACCCCGGAGAGAATCGCTTTCGTCACTTCCTTCTGGCCGGTGCGCGCTTCAGCTGCTTTGACGGCTTTCTGGACGATGGTGGCGCCTGGGGCCGTGGCGCCGGCGCTGGTCGTGGTGGTTGCCGAGTCGGAGCCGCCGCCACCGAGCACCAGCAGCAGGACGACGACGACCACGATCGCCGCCGCCACCGCGGCGATCCCGATCCGCGCCCCCTTCGAAGCGAGGATCGAGGGGCCCGACCCGGGCTTGGAGGCAGGGGGTGGGGGAGGTGCCGCCGGCGCCGGAGCCGGTTCGGCCGCCGCGGGCTCCGGATCCTCGGCGGGAGGCGGCGCTGCGACGGCGGGCTCGGGTGGCAACGGCGGCGCCTCCTTGCCTTCCCTTTCGAGCTCGCCCAGGGCCTCCCTGACGCGCCCGCGCAGCTCCTCGACGCTGACCCCCATCAGCGCCGCCATGTCCTCGTATCCCTGCTCTCGCTGCGCCAGCAGGCGCAGCATCGCTCTCTGGTCGTCGCTGAGCGCCACCGCGGGAAGCCTATATAGGGTCCCGGCATGGCAAACGGGGATGAGGTTAAGACGGGATCGGTCGATCCCGAGGGCCTGACGTCCAATTTCGACGCCCACCTCGGCACCGAGTGGCTCAGCCTCGACCCCAACGATGCCCGCTGCCGGGTCGCCGTCCGCGACGAGCTCCGCCAGCCTTACGGGATCCTTCACGGCGGCGTCTACTCGACCCTGGTCGAGAGCCTCTGCTCGGTGGTCACCGCGGTCACCGTCTACGAGGAAGGCAAGATCGCGATGGGCCAGGCGATCGAGGTCAGCTTCCTGCGGCCGGTCTCCGAGGGCTACGCCGAAGCCCGCGCCGTCGTCCGCCACCGCGGCCGCACGACCTGGGTCTGGCAGGCCGAGGTGCTCGACGCCGAGGAACGCCTCTGTGCGCTGGCGAAGATGACCATGGCCGTCAGGCCGGCCCCAGACCAGGCCTGACGAGGACGCTGGGAGAGAGGTGCGCCCCGCATCTCAGCGACCGGGACGCGGTCAGGCGCCGGTATCGGGCCGGCCTAGCCGCCGAATCGGTTCGTGATCGGCAGCCGGCGGTCCTTGCCGAACGCCTTCGGCGTGATCCTGATCCCCGGCGCCGCCTGGCGCCGCTTGTACTCGGCCCGGTCGACCAGCCGGATCACCTCGTCGATCGTCGCCGCCGGCATCCCCTCGGCGATCATCTCCTCGCGGCCGAGGTCGCGCTCGACGTAGGCCTCGAGGATCCGGTCGAGCAACTCGTAGGGCGGTAGCGAGTCGCTGTCGCGCTGGTCCGGTCGCAGCTCGGCCGAGGGGGCGCGGTCGATCACACCCGCCGGCACCAGCTCGCGCCCCGCCCGTTCGTTGCGCCGCCGCACAAGCGCGTAGACAAGTTCCTTCGGCACGTCCTTGATCACCGCGAAGCCGCCCGCCATGTCGCCGTAGAGGGTCGCGTAGCCGACCGACATCTCGCTCTTGTTGCCGGTGGTCAGGACCAGCCAGCCGTCGCGGTTGGAGAGCGCCATCATCAGGTTGCCGCGGATCCGCGCCTGGATGTTCTCCGCCGCGAGGCCGCTGAGGAGGCCGTCCAGCGCCGCCGCGTAGCCGTCCATCAGCGGCCCGATCTCGAGCTCGAGCAGCTCACAGCCGAGGTTGAAGGCGATCCTTCTCGCATCGGCCTGGGTTTCATGGCTGGAATGGGGCGAGGGCATGACGACGCAGGTGACCCGCTCCGGTCCGAGCGCGTCTGCCGCGAGCAGCGCCACCAGCGCCGAGTCGATCCCGCCCGAGAGCCCGAGGCCGACGTGGCCAAAGCCGTTCTTCTCGACGTAGTCGCGGAGACCCAGCGTCAGCGCGGCGTAGACCTCGTCGAGGTCCCCGAGCGGCTGCGCCAGCGGCCCGCCGTCGGTGCCGGGGACCTCGCAGACGAGCAGCTCCTCCTCGAACTGGGCGGCGCGGGCGAGGACCTCGCCCTGCGGCGAGAGCAGGAAGCTCTGACCGTCGAAGACGAGCTCGTCCTGGCCGCCGACCAGGTTGCAGAAGGCAAAGTGGGCCCCGTATTCGCGCGCCCGCTCGGCGAACATCTGCTCTCGCTCGCGGCCCTTGCCGCGATGGTAAGGGGAGCCCGACGGGTTGGCGATCAGCTGGGCGCCGGCGTCGGCCGCTTCCTGCGCCGGGCCGCCCGGCGCCCAGACGTCCTCGCAGACGGTGAGGCCGATCTCGAGCTCGATCGCGATCCCCTCGGCGGGGCCGATGGTCGCCGCCCCGGCGCCGGGGACGAAGTAGCGCTGCTCGTCGAAGACGGCGTAGTTGGGAAGCCGGTTCTTGCGGTAGACGGTGCGGATCGCACCGTCGGCGAGGACGGCGAGGGCGTTGTGGGCGCGAGGGGCGTCCTCACCGCCGCCCGGGGCCGGCTCGGCGAAGCCGACCAGCGCCGTGATCCCGGCGACGCCGGCGGCGAGCTCCTCCACCGCGCGCCGGTTCGCCTCGAGGAAGTGACGCTTCAGGTAGAGGTCCTCCGCCGGGTAGCCGGGGATGCAGAGCTCTGGGAAGACGACCAGGTCGGCGCCCTCTTCGCGGGCGCGGCCGATCCACTCGGCGACCTTGGCCGAGTTGCCGTCGATGTCGCCGACGGTGGGGTCGATCTGGGCGAGGGCTACACGCATCTTCTTCCGGGACGGTTCGGCCCCGAAGTATCTAGGCTTCCGCGGATGCGGAACCGCCGCCTCTTGGTCGGGATCGCGGCGGTGGTACTGCTGGCGCTCGCTGCGCTCCCGGCGGCGGCCAACGCCGCAGCAGGGCTCGCGCCGAGCATCCCGGCGCTCGCCTCGCCGGCGCAGAAGCCGTTCATCGCGCCGGAGCCGCGCCCGGACGAACTGCGCGGCCGCCCGACCGACGGCAGGGATCCCAACCGCAATTCCTACAGCGTTCCCGAAGCGCCGAAGTCGCCCTTCTGCGGGCCGCACTTCTGCGTCCACTGGGTGGCGGAGGGGCTCGACGCGCCCAGCCTCAAGGACAGCGACGGCAACGGCATCCCCGACTACGTCCAGACGGTCCTGCGAGTCGCCGAACACGTCCACCTCGTCGAGAACGAACAGCTCGGCTGGCGCGAGCCGAAGAGCGACGGCCGCCGCGGCGGCGGTGTCGGGAAGACCGATATCTACCTCTCCCAGATCGGCCCCCAGCTGTTCGGCTACGCCGCCCCCGACCGGGGCCAGGGCAGCAAGGGTCACCCGTCGCCGCGCCACCTCTACGGATACCTGGTCCTCGACAACGACTACAGCCCGTTCGAGTTTCCCGGAACCAAGCCGATCAACGACCTCAAGGTCACCCTCGCCCACGAGTACGACCACATCCTCCAGTTCGGCTACGACGCCTACCAGGACCCCTGGTTCGCCGAGTCGACCGCGGTCTGGATGGAGGACCAGGTCTACAACGACCTCAACGACTACCTGCGCTACGAGCGGCACTGGGTGAAGCTCTACGACACGCCCCTGACCGCGAGCTCGATCAAGGAGTACGGCTCGGCGGTGTGGAACGAGTGGCTGGCCAAGCACTACGGGCGGTCTCTGATCCGCAAGGCCTGGGCGGGGGCGATCCACGCCCGGCCCGGCGGCTTCGCGGTCGCTTCCTACGAACGGGCGATCCGCACTGCCGGCCCCTCGACCTTCAGCCACGACTTCTCGCGCTTCGCCGCCGCCGTCGCGGAGTGGCATACCAACGAGGGCTTCCGCGAGAGCTATCTCTACCCGGAAGTGCCGCGGCGGGGCAGCCTGCCCCTCGGCGGCAAGCACCTGACCCGGCGGCTCAACCACACCACCTTCCAGTTCCTGCGGGTGCCGGCGCAGCAGGGCCGGGCGGTGGTCGCCCAGCTGGCGGCGCCGCGCGGGGACGCAGCGGCGCTGGCGCTGGTCGGCCGGATCGGCAGCGAGCGCCACGGCCACACGGTGACCCGACTCGACTACAGCAAGCGCGGAGGCGTTCTGACGGCACGATTGAGCGATCCCGGGCGCTTCGAGCGGATCACCGCTGTGGTGGTGAACGCCGATGCGCAGGTGCACGGGTACAGCGCGCGGCGGCTCGATTGGCGGTATCTGACTGAAGGGGCGCCGTTTACTGTGGGTGGGTGGGTGGTGCGGTAGGGCCGGGTTCGAGGGACAGCCCGTTTCTCGGAACTGCCGTCTCTCGGAACGCTCGTTTCGCAGCACGCCGAGGGACCAGGGTCTTGCGCGGCGGGGCCCTCGGCACTCCTCCCCGTGAATTCAGTCGCGCGCCCTTCGGGCGACGCTCCGGATGATGCTGATC
>JAFDWC010000239.1 GCA_018268655.1 Actinomycetota bacterium | reverse complement strand
CCTTCGTCCCTTGTCAGCTTCGAAGCCAAGGGGGTGGCGATTCATGCGTTTCGTGAGAGGGGCGTCGGGGTCCCCTCCCAAAACACTCCAGCGGAGCCGGAAGGCGGAGCGTTTTGAGAGGGGACCCCGAGGACCCTCCCTCGCCCAACCCCAAGAACGACAGGCTCACGCAACCCCGAGCAGCACGACGCTCCAGGCGGTCGTCGTGCCGCGACGCCGTGCCGGGTCGAGGTCGCGCAGGAGGGAGCCGGGGAGGTGGGCGACGTCGGTCGAGGCGATCACCCTTCCCTCGGCGTTGACGAGGGCTGCGCGGCGATCGAGCTCGCGCAGCGCTCGCGTCACCCGGGCGTCGAGTTCGCCGGCCCGGAGGTCGAGGCTGCAGACGCCGACGAAGGCGCCGCCGTGGGCGCAGGGGAGAGAGAGGGTGATCACGTCCTCGTCGGTGCCGAAGGCGTCGACGTAGGGGCCGACGACCGAGGGGCCGCCGCTGTCGCGGGCGCGCAGGTACCACTCGGCCTCGCCGTAGTCGTAGAAGGAGAGGCTCTGCGGGTCGAAGGAGACCGGCAGCGGCTGCGATTCGGCTTCCTCGCGTGGGCGGGTCCACCATTCCATGTGGCGGGCGCTGCCGGCGAGGGCATCGGGGGCGAACGAGATTCCCGCTCCGGCGACCAGCGTCCCTTCCAGCGCCAGCCGCCCCTGCAGCACCCGGGCGAGGCCGGAGATCGTCGCCACCGTCGGCGCCTCGCCGCCCGCCGCGGCCTCGTCGAGGCGGGCGTAGAGCTCCTGGCGGACCAGCTCGAGGAAGTCGAAGAGGCGGCCGACCAGGGCCTCGAGGTCGTCGAGGACGGTGTCGAGGTTCGCTGCGCTGCGGCCCACGGGTTGACTCTATGCCGAGATTTCGAGCCGCCGCGCCAGCAGCCGCTCCGCCGCCCGCTTGGCGGCGGTTTCGGCGGCGGCACCGGCCGCCTCCGGGCTGCGCCGCTCGAGGGCGGCGAGGACGGCGGCGTGGCCGGCGGCGTGGCCGGCGGGGTCCGGGTCGGCGCCGCGCGGCAGCCAGAGGGGGCCGCTGAGCTCGCCCTGGAAGCGGACCTCCTCGCCGGTCAGCCGGCTCGAGTGGGAGGCGACGGCGAGGTCGACGTGGAAGCGGGCGTCGGCGCGGCGCCGCTCGGCGGCGCCGGCGGCGGCTTCGAAGCGCTCGTTGTCGGCCTGCAGCCGGCCGAGGTCGGAGGCGCCGGCGCGCTCGGCGGCGAGGCGGGCGATCGCCGCCGCGATCGCGCCGTGGTGGTCGAGCAGGTCGCGGAGGTCGTTCACCGAGTAGGCCCGCAGCGCCGCTGCGCCGGAGCGCTGCTGCGCGCCCGGGTCCTGGACGAAGCTGCCGCCGGCGCGGCCGCGGCGGGTCACCAGGAGGCCCTGCTCGCGCAGCGAGGCGAGCGCTTCGCGCAGGGTCATCGCGGAGACCCCGAGCTGCTCCGCGAGGTCGCCTTCGGAGGGCAGGCGGGAGCCGGCGGGGAGGAGGCCGAGGTCGATCGACTCCTTCAGCTGGCGCTCGACCTCGGCGGTGCGGCTCTCGCCCGGCAGCGGCGCCAGGAACGGCAGCGGTCCCGGCCCGTCGATCGTCCTCTCCGACTTGCTCATCGACGGCGGATTATCCAGGCCGCGGGGGCGGCCTCTCTTGCGAGGCCTTGACACAATACCTCTAAGTCTATAGGTTAAGAAGGGAGTTGCGACTTGCGAGCTGTGCTGCTCCGGCACAGGAAGGAATGGGAGTGGAGATGCCACGCGATCCTCGACACGACGTTCTCTTCGAGCCGGTCAGCTTCGGCCCGAAGACCACCCGCAACCGGTTCTGGGCCACCTCGCACTCGAGCGGCTACCCGGACCGCCCGGGCACCCACGCCTCGTTCCGCGCGATGAAGGCGGAGGGTGGCTGGGGGGTGGTCTGCACCGGCTTCTGCTCGATCCATCCGGAGTCGGACGAGTACCCCTGGACCTCCTCGCGCCTCTGGGACGAGGGCGACGTCGTCAACCTCGCCCACCTCACCGAGGAGATCCACAAGCACGACTCCCTGGCCGGCGTGCAGCTCTGGTACAACGGCATGCACTCGCCGCGCTACGAGTCACGCGAGGCGGCGCGCGGGCCGTCGGGCCTGCCCTCGAACGTGTTCCCGGAACGCAACGTCTACGCGGCCTGGGCGAGCGAGGACGACATCAGGGCGCTGATCAACATGTACGTGCTCGCCGCCCGCCGGGCCGAGGAAGCCGGATTCGACATCGTCGAGATCTCCGGCGGCGACACCACCGTCCCGTTGCAGTTCCTGGAGACCCGCTACAACAAGCGGACCGACAAGTACGGCGGCTCGTTCGAGAACCGCGCCCGCTTCTACATCGAGCTGATGACCGCGGTGAAGAAGGCGGTCGGCGACCGGCTCGCGGTCACCACCCGCTTCGAGGTCGACACGATCAACGGCGAGCACCGGATCAAGCACTTCGACGAGGGCCTGCGGTTCCTCGAGCTGATGAACAAGGAGGGCGTCGTCGACCTCTGGTCGGTGAAGATCGGCGACTACGAGGAGTGGGGGGAGGACGCCGGCAGCTCTCGCTTCCGCAAACCGAACTGGGCCGCACCGTTCGTCGCCGGCGCCCGCGACCTGGTCGACGTGCCGGTCGTCAGCAACGGCCGCCTGACCAGTCCCGACGACATGGTCGGCGCGATCAACTCGGGCCAGTGCGACCTGATCGGCGCGGCGCGCCCGTCGATCGCCGATCCGTTCCTCCCGAACAAGATCTCGGAGGGGCGAAGCGACGAGATTCGCGAGTGCATCGGCTGCAACATGTGCGTCAGCCGGATGCAGCAGCAGGCGCTGATGTACTGCACGCAGAACCCGACGACGGGGGAGGAGTACCGCCGCGGCTGGCACCCCGAGGACGCCGGAACCAGCCCCGAGCCGTCGACCGTGCTGGTGGTCGGCGCCGGCCCGGCCGGGATGGAGGCGGCGCTGACGCTGGGCCGTCGCGGGCATGAAGTGCACCTGCGCGATTCCGCCGAGGCGCTCGGCGGCCACTGGCGCGACGTCAGCCGCTACCCGCGCTGCAAGGAGTACGGGCGCCTGATCACCTACCGAGAGGTGATGCTGGGGAAGTACAGCAACGTCAGCGTCCAGCTCGGGGTGCCGGAGATGACCGCCCAGGACGTGCTCGACTACGGGGCCGAGAAGGTGATCATCGCCACCGGCTCGCACTGGTCCCCGGTCGGCCTCGGGGCGGAGACCCACGAAGCGCTGGAGAGCGTCGACGCCGACCTGCCGAACGTGCTGACGCCGGAGCAGGTGATGGCGGACAAGCCGATCCCGGGCGAGAAGGTGGTCGTCCTCGACGGCGACGGGCACTTCACCGGCTTCGCGATGGCCGAGATCGCCGCCGACCTCGGCAAGCAGACGACGATCGTCACCAACACCCACGACATCTTCGAGTACTCGAAGTACACGATGGAGATGCCCAACAACAAGCGGGCGATGTACGAGAAGGGCATCACCTTCCTCCGCAACCACTGGGCGATCGGCTACGAG
>JAFDWC010000238.1 GCA_018268655.1 Actinomycetota bacterium | reverse complement strand
AAGGCAAAGGCAAAGGGGGCGAGGGAGTAGGCGACGGAGGGAAACAGCGGCGTACGCAAGCCGAGCGGACCAGGGCGACCCGGGCAGCTCTGATCGCCGCCGCCCGGCGGCTCTTCGCCGATCGCGGCTACGAGGGGGTTAGCGCCGAAGAGATCGTCCGCACGGCGGGGGTCACCCGCGGTGCCCTCTACCACCACTTCGGCGGCAAGGCGGAGCTGCTCGACGCGGCCTACGAGCAGCTCGAGCGGGAGGTGACCGAGCGGATCGCCCGCGTCGTCCTCGGCTCCGAGCTGGAGAGCCCGATGGAGGCGATGCGGGCGGGGGTCGGCGCCTTCCTCGACGAGTGCGCGCAGCCGGAGGTGCGCCAGATCGTCCTCCACGACGCCCCCGCCGTGCTCGGTTGGGAGCGCTGGCGTGAAATCGCGGCGGCCAACGGCCTCGGGCTGATCGAGGCCAGCCTCGCCGCCGCGATCGAGGCAGGGGAGATGCCGCCGCTGCCGGTCCGCCCCGCCGCCCACATGCTGCTCGGCGCGCTCGACGAGGCGGCGATGCTCGCGGCGCGCTCCGACGATCCCGCGAATCGCGCCGAAGCGACCGTGGTCCTAGGGGCGCTGCTCGACGGACTCGCGGTCCGGCGCCCCTGAGCTCGGCCTCGAGGGGTCCCATCCCGGCGTCGTCGAGGTCCGCGTCGACTCCTTCTTCGCGTACATCCGCACGTCGGCGAGCTGCAGCGCGCCGGCCGGGTCGTCGGCTTCGATCGGGATCCGGACGGAACCGCAGGCGGCGCTGAGCTCGTAGCCGCGGCCGCTGGCGCTGAGTGCCACCACGGCCGTCTCGCCCAGCGCCTTCAGATCGGCGTCGCCGCCGGCGCTCAGCACCGCGAACTCGTCGCCGCCGATTCGGTAGGCGGTGGCCCGCCCGTCGCCGAGCGCGGTCCGCAGCTGAGCGCCGAGCCGGGTCAGCATCGCGTCGCCGGCGGGGTGGCCGAAGGTGTCGTTGTAGTGCTTGAAGCCGTTGAGGTCGAGCAGCAGCAGGCCCAGCGGTTCCTCGTCGGCGCGGCGGCAGCGGCTCCCGAGGTCACGCTGGAAGCGACCCTGGTTGCCGAGCCCGGTCAGGTAGTCGGTCTGGACCTCCTCCAGCAGGCGCTCGTTCTCCCGCACGCTGACCGCCAGCCGGACGACGATCGCCAGCACCGTCCCCGCGGTCAGGACCACGGTCAGCAGGTGGCCCGAGCTCGCGTACTGGACCGAGAACAGCAGCAGCATCACCACCGCGAAGGAGCCGGGGACGATCAGCTCGCGCCAACCGTCGGGCCCGGCGGAGGGGCGGATCTGGCGGACCGGCGGCTGCCACGCCTCGGCGCCGATGCAGACGGCGCCGAGCACGTAGATCGGTTCGATCCAGTCGCCGCCCGGGAGGACGCTGCCGTCTTCGGCGAGGGTGAAGGCGACGTCGGCCGCGGCCAGCGCCGCCAGGCCGACCAGCAGCAGCCCCCAACTGCGCCCCGGGCGCCAGCCGGTGAGCGCGACCACCCCGACCACGAGCGCGAGGATGAGGATGTCGACGAGGGGATAGGCGAGCGTCGTCGCCCGTTCGAGGCCCGAGCCCGAGGTGTTGTCGGCGACGAACTCGAAGATCGCCCAGGCGCCGAGCGCCGCGGTGCCGAGGGCGGCGATCGCGCCGTCCATCCAGCGCCGCCACTGCAGGGTCTGGGAGCGGGAGCGGACCAGCTGCAGGAGGCCGGTGGCGGCCAGTGGGTAGAAGGCGAGGTAGCCGGCGTCGGCGGGGGAGGGGACGGGCGGTGCCGGGTTCCCCTCGAGCGCCGCGGTCCAGTAGACCTCGGCCGCGCCCCAGGCCAGCACGGCGGCGCCGATCAGCAGCCAGGCGACTCGCTCCTCGCGTTCGTCGACGGCCTTCACCAGCGTCGCCACGCCGGCGGCGATGATCACCGCGTCGTAGAGCACGCCGTTGACCGCGGTGCCGAGGCCGGGGCCGCCGATCCCGACCCAGTCGTAGAGGGCGACCAGCGCCGCGCCGCCGAACATGAGACCCCCGACCGCGGCCCGGAGCGCCCTCATCGTGCCTCTCTCAGGGCTCTCCGCGGCAGTGCTCACACCCCTCTATCGGCACCGCTTGCGCGGTTCTCTAGAATCAGTGGAGATGAAGTCAGGAATCCACCCCGATTACACGCTTGCCAACGTGCACTGCTCGTGCGGCAACCAGTTCTACACGCGGTCGACCAAGAGCGACCTCCACGTCGAGCTGTGCTCCGAGTGCCACCCGTTCTACACGGGCAAGCAAAAGCTGGTCGACACCGGTGGCCGCGTCGAGCGGTTCCAGCGTCGCCAGGCCAAGCACAGGGCCGCCAAATAACGTCATGAGCCCGCCGGCGGGCCTGGCACGGACGTCGCACCTCCCCTCCGGTGGGGAGGCGAACGGCGGCGCGCCCGGCCACGGCGCCGATGGCAACGACCCGGTGCGGATGCCCGACGGCGCTCTGGTCGCCAAGCGCGACGCGCCGGTCGGCGGCCAGGCCGTGCTCGAGGGCGTGATGATGCGCGGCATCTCCGTCTGGGCGGTCGCGGTCCGCACCCCGGAGGGCCAGATCGAAGTCGAGTCGGAGGCGATCAAGCCCTGGGCCCAGCGCCACCGCGCCTGGCGGCTGCCGGTAATCCGCGGCGTCGTCGCCCTCGCCGAGTCGATGAAGATCGGCTTCAAGGCGCTGGCGATCTCCGCCAACGCCCAGCTCGAGGAGGACGAGGAGGGCGAGAAAGAGGAAATCGGCGGCTTCGTCTGGGGCTTGACGATCGTCTTCTCGCTGCTGCTCGCGGTCGGCCTTTTCTTCGTCGTCCCGGTCGGGGTGACCAGCCTCTTCAAGGACAAGCTCGGCTCGCCCTTCCTCTTCTGGCTGGTCGAGGGCGTGCTGCGGACCGCGATCTTCATCGGTTACATCTGGGCGATCTCGAAAATGTCCGACCTGCGGCGAGTCTTCGAGTACCACGGGGCCGAGCACAAGACGATCTCCTGCTACGAGGCCGAAGACGAGCTGACCCCGGCCCGGGCCAAGCTCTATTCGCGCCTGCACCCGCGCTGCGGCACCAGCTTCCTGCTGATCGTGATGGTGCTGGCGATCTTCGTCTTCGCCCCGATCGGCCTGCCCGCCTGGTATTGGCTGGTGCTCTCGCGGATCGTCGGCATCCCGGTCATCGCCGGTCTCTCCTACGAGGTGATCAAGTGGGCCGGCAAGAACCGCCGCAAGCGCTGGGTGCGGGCGGTGATGTGGCCGGGGCTGATGCTGCAGAACCTGACCACCCGCGAGCCGGACGAAGAACAGCTCGCGGTCGCGATCGCCTCGCTCAATGCCGTGCTCGCGCGGGAGGACCCGACCGAGGCGGCGAAGCAGCAGCAGATCGAGATCGTGGCTTAGACCGAGGGGTTGCAAGGGGAGGGGCTCGGGGACCCTCCTCTCTCGGCCTGTCGGCTCGCAGTATTCGGCTGACGCCCCGGTCGAGCTCTCGGCCTCAGCCGCAAAACGTTCGGAGGGTCCCCCGACCCCCTCCCGAGAAAGTCCGTCCAGCTCCTCGGCCCCGAAGCACG
>JAFDWC010000237.1 GCA_018268655.1 Actinomycetota bacterium | reverse complement strand
TCCCCGGACACTCAGGAAACCAGCCGAAGGCTGTCGTTTCCGTCCGGGGAGGGACCCCCGATCCCCGCCCTCGAATCCGCATCGAAGGCGGTTCGTCCCCCAGCCGAAGGCTGTCGTTTCCGTCCGGGGAGGGACCCCCGATCGCCGGCCTCGAATCCGCCCCACCGCGGCCCGTCCCCCGCAAACCCTCAAAGCCACGAGCCAGCCCGATACCCTCCCGCCCATGCCCGCCCCGGAGAAGGCCTGCATCATCGGCGCCGGCTCCAGCGGTATCGCCGCCGCCCAGGTGTTTGCCGCCCGGGGCATCGCCTACGACCAGTTCGAGAAGGGGTCGCAGATCGGCGGCAACTGGCGCTACGAAAACGACAACGGGATGTCGTCGGCATATCGGTCACTGCACATCAACACCTCGCGGCGGGTGATGGCGTTCAGGACGCTGCCGATGCCGGACCACTATCCCGACTACCCGGACCACTTCCAGATGGCCGCCTACTTCGACGAATTCGCCGACCACTTCGGGCTGCGGGAGAAGATCCGGTTCCAGACCGAGGTGGTGCGGGCGGAGCCGATCGTGGGCGGGGGCTGGGACGTCACCGTCGCCGGGCCCGGGGGCGAGGAGACGAACCGCTACCGCGCCCTGATCGTCGCCAACGGCCACCACTGGGACCCGCGCTGGCCGGAACCGGCGTTCCCCGGCGCCGACGGGTTCGAGGGCGAGCAGATCCACGTCCACAACTACCGCGAGGCCGACATCCTGCGCGGGAAGCGGGTCCTCGTCCTCGGCCTCGGCAACTCTGCCACCGATGTCGCCGTCGAGTCCTCGCGGATCGCCGACGCCACCTTCATCTCCACCCGCCGCGGTGCCTGGGTCCTGCCCAAGTACCTCAACGGCAAGCCGATCGACGAGGTCCTCAACCCGATCACCGGCCTCGCCCCGATCCCCCTGCAGCGCTTCTTCACGATGCGGGCGCTCGGGGTCGCTGTCGGCCAGCCGGAGACCTACGGCCTGCCGAAGCCCGACCACAAGCTGTTCGAGGCGCACCCGACGGTCTCCTCGGAGCTGCTGCCCCGGCTCGGCCACGGAGACATCAGCGCGAAGCCGAACATCGAGCGCTACGAGGGCGGCCGCAGCGTCCGCTTCGTCGACGGCAGCCGCGAGGAGATCGACCTCGTCGTCTACTGCACCGGCTACAAGATCACCTTCCCGTTCTTCGACCCGGCCGTCTTCTCCGCCCCCGACAACCGGATGCCGCTCTACCGCCGGGTCGCCTCGGTCGAGCGCCCGGGGCTCTATTTCGTCGGCTTCATCCAGCCGCTGGGCCCGATCATGCCGCTGGCCGAGGCACAGTCGGAATGGATCGCCGACCTGCTCGCCGACCGCGCCTCACTGCCCGCGAAGGCGAGGATGCTGGAGGAGATCGAGGCCGAGGAAGGGCGCCAGCGCAAGCGCTTCGTCGCCTCTAAGCGTCATACGGTCGAGGTCGACTTTTATCCCTATCTGCGTGAGATCCGGCGCGAGCGAAAGCGGGCTGCGGTGCCGGCTTGACGACGCGGGTGCGGCCGCCCGGGGGGCAGGGGGGCAGTTGCGCGGCGGCGCCGCCACCGTGGGGGCCGCGGCGCGGGCCGCGGGGCAGCTTCGGTTTCGGTCGCCGCCTGAAGCCCCCGTCGGTCTCGGGCTCTTCCTCGACCTCCGGCGTCTGGCGACTTGCCCACCAGACCAGCCAGATCCCGTAGATGACGGGAATCTTGAGCACGACCAGGAGGAAGAAGATGGGCCAGAACCCGGTCACCGCGTCAGTCTAGCTCCCCGGGCCGAGGCCCTCGGCCCATACGAGCAGAGCTTCGGTTTCGGCCTCCTCGAGGCCACGGTCCGGCGCGGTCGGCATCAGCAGGGTCGGCTCTGGCCGTTGCCGCGCCCACTCGAAGCAACTCTGGTCGAGATTGTCGTCGATCCAGGCCAGCGCCCGCCCGCGGCAATGCTCCTCGATCGGGCCCAGCTTCCAGTGGGCCGAGCCGAAGCGGGCGGTCCCGTCGAAGCTGAGGTGGTGCAGCTCCGGCAGGCCGAGCATCGTCGGCAGGTAGTAGTTGGCTTTGTCCTCCCACCCGGTCGCCCAGATCATCTCGTAGCGCTCGGCCAGCCGCCGCAGCCGCTCGCCGGCGCGCAGCGAGATGCAGTGGACGACGCCGTCGACCAGCTCGAAACGGGCGAACTCCGGCAGGGGCGGCTCGTCGAAACCGAAGATCGAGATGACGCCGTCGACGTCGACGGCGAGGATCGGCCGGCTCATCTGAACCGGGTCGCCGCCGGTGCTACCAGCGGTAGTGGGCGAACGCCTTGTTCGCCTGCGCCATGCGGTAGATGTCATCCTTCCGCTTCCAGGCGCTGCCCTGCTGCTGATTGGCGTCGAGGATCTCGCTGGCCAGCCGCTCGGCCATCGAGTACTCGCGGCGGGCGCGGGCGAACTGGACCAGCCAGCGGACGGCGAGCGTGCGGGCGCGCCGCGCGGGCACCTCGACCGGAACCTGGTAGGTGGCGCCGCCGACCCGGCGCGAGCGGACCTCGAGCACCGGCGTCAGCTGTTTGATCGCCGCTTCCAGCACCTCGACCGGGTCTTCGCCGGTGCGCTCGCCGACGATCGCCAGCGAGTCGTAGACGAGGCGCTCGGCGAGCGACTTCTTGCCGTCGCTCATGACCTTGTTGATCAGCTGCTGGACCAGTCGGTTGCGATGGCGCGCGTCGGGCTCGATCGGCCGGATCTGGGCGGCGGAGCGGCGCGGCATCAGGAAGCTTTGACCCCGTAGCGGGAACGGGCCTGCTTGCGGTCGGCGACGCCGGCGGCATCGAGGGTGCCGCGGACGACCTTGTAGCGGACGCCCGGCAGGTCCTTGACGCGACCACCGCGGATCAGCACCACCGAGTGCTCCTGCAGGTTGTGCCCCTCGCCGGGGATGTAGGTGGTGACCTCCATGCCGTTGGTCAGCCGCACACGCGCGATCTTGCGCAGGGCTGAGTTCGGCTTCTTCGGCGTCACCGTCGCGACGCGGGTGCAGACGCCGCGCCGCTGCGGGGCGGCTACGCGCTTCTTGCGACCTTGGCCGGACTTGAGTCCGGGCGTCGTGGTCTTCTTCTTCGGGCGCTTGCGGCCCTTCCTGACGAGCTGATTCGTATTCGGCACGGCCGCGCATAGTAGAGCACTCCCGCGATCGCCAGCCCTGCGGCTGCCGCCAGCTCGGCGAAGAAGCCGTCGTCGAGCACCGCTTCGGCGCCGGCGAAGCGGGCGCTCTGCTGCCCCGCGTCGAGGCCGGCAGGCAGGTCGACGAGCAGGATCACCGCCAGCGCGACCAGTCCCAGGGCGACGATCAGGAGCCCCAGTCGCGGTCGCGCCCGGGCCGTTCCGGCGAACACCCCGAGCGCCGCCGCCACCGCCGCCAGCGGCAGCAGCAGGTAGGAGTGGGCCTCGCCCGCGGTCTTCACCGCGACCGCCGGCGGTCGGGCCAGGTTGGGCAGCCCGGCATAGGCGGCGCCGCCGATCTCGACCCCGCGGTAGTCGACGAACTGGGAGACGGCGAGGGCCGCGGCGGCCGCGACGATCGTCGCGG
>JAFDWC010000236.1 GCA_018268655.1 Actinomycetota bacterium | reverse complement strand
ACCACCTCACCGGCGCTGTTGGAGACCGCGCCGTCGAAGTAGTAGATCTCGCCGAGGCAGTCGCAGCCGAGCTCGAGCGAGTTGGCAAGGGTGCCGACCAGGTTCTCGCCGAAGTCGAACGGCCCCTGGATGTAGCGGCTCGGGCTCGGGTCGCCGTACGGAACCACCATCTCCGAGTAGGAGGCGCGGTGGAGGATCGGCCGCACGCGGTCGCCGTCTTCGAACCCGATCTGGTGGAGGACCAACCCCTCGCGGGCGTTGAACCCGATCCGCATGCGCCAGCCCTGCCAGGAGACCTCGTTGCCGTTGACGGCGAAGCTCGGGCCTTCGGACTGGGTGATGTCGAGCGGCTTGATCGTGTCACGGAGCGCGCCCTGGTAGGCGGCGCGGAACTCGCCGTTTTCCGCCGGGACCGGGACGACGCCGTAGTCGTCGATCCGGATCACCTCGCCGGCGCCGAGGTCGATCAGGCCGATGATCCCCTCCAGCGGGCGTGAGTAGCTGTTGCCGTCCGGCACCGGCCGGATCCAGATCTGGGCCCGGCAGAGGCGCTTTCCCTCCTCCTCGGCGATGCCGTAGTTGCCGGCGGGGACCGGGTCGATCGTGATCAGGTCAAGCGCCTGATCGACGTCGAGGCCGCGGCGCTCGAGGGCGGCGTGGAAGTCCGGATGCTCTTTGATCAGGCTCTCGCACTCCTCGTACTCCTCGACCATGATCGCGGGCTGGACGCCCTCGACCTGCTTCTGCTCGGCGATCGTCCCGGCGCCGAGGTCGACCAGTGCCTCGGTCGTCGTCCCGGACTCGCGGTCGAGCAGCACCACGGCGGCCAGACGGGCGGGGGCCTCGCCGCTCTCGTCGAAGGTCCTGAGCGACTCCTTCGACGGCTCGCGCAGCATCACCGAGACGAAGCGGACACGGGAGCCGAGGTCGGCCTGCTCGCGGATGGTGCTGATCGCCGACCCGATCTCGGTGCCCGTAAGCGGGTCGAGCGGGTGCGCGGTCTGACTGACGGTGGGGGAAGCTGAGTTGGTCTCCATAAGCCCCGACGCTACCCGACCAGCTGTACATTTGTCAAGATAGCCTTGACAGGTGTCCGGCCCCCCTATATGAAGCCCGGCACGCAGCGCCCCGGCCCCACCCGGCCGACCGAATCCTAAATCGAGAGAGGGAGACTGAGACAATGCGGTTCAGCATCGCGACCTTCGTTTGGACTGGGTCGTTCACCAACGAGCAGCTCGACCTCGTTCCCAAGGTCGCCGAGCTGGGCTACGACGACCTCGAGGTCGTCTTCGACGGCAGTGGCGGTGTCGACGCCGGGCCGCTCCGCGAGCGCCTCGAGGAGAGCGGCCTCGGGGCCTCGGTCCTCGCCTTCGACCTGCCCGAGCGCGACCTCTCCTCCCCCGACCAGGCGATCCGCGAGGCCGGCATCTCCTACCTCACCGACGCCCTCGACTTCGCCGCCGCGATCGGCGCCGAGGTGGTCGCCGGCCCGATCGCCCACCCGCCCGGCCGCGCCCGGCCGCTGCCGGCGGACGAGCGCAGGGCCGAGCGCGCCCACGCGGTCGAGTCGCTGCGAACGGTCGGCGAGCGCGCCGGCGAACGGGGGCTTCTGCTCGGGGTCGAGCAGCTCTCCCGCTACGACTCCGACATGTTCAACACCGCGACCGAAACGCTGGCGCTGCTCGCCGACATCGACCACGACTCGGTCGGGATGCTGCTGGACACCTTCCACATGCAGATGGAGGAGCGCTCGGCCGGCGAGGCGATCCGCGCCGCCGGCGACAAGCTCGTCCACTTCCACTCGGTCGAGAGCCACCGCGGTGAGCTCGGGACCGGCCAGATCGCCTGGGACGACGTCTTCTCGGCGCTGACCGAGATCGGCTACGAGCGCGACGTCTCGGTCGAGTCGTTCAGCATGACCGGGACCGAATTCGACGCCCTCGTGAACATGTGGCGCCCCTGGTTCGACGACGCCGACGGCTTCGCCGGCAAGAGCCTGGCGTACGCCCGCGGCCAGCTGGACTCGGTGCAGTGAGCGAGGCCAACGGGCCGGCCGTCCCGGCCGAGGTTCGTGAGGCGGTCGCCGCCGCGGCGGCGGCGCGGGAAGAGGACCTGCTCGAGGTCGCCGAAGCGCTGATCCGCGTCAACAGCACCAACGCCTCCTACCTCTCCCCCGACGACGAGGGACAGGGCGGCGAGTCGCGGGCGGCCGAGGTCCTCGGCGAGCGCTGCGCCGAGCTCGGGATGCGCGTCGAGCGGGTCGGGCCGGAGCCGACCCGGCAGAACGTGGTCGCGATCGCCGCCGGCGCCGGCGGCGGCCGCTCGCTGCTGATGAACGGGCACATCGACACGGTGCCCGCCTCCGACCCCTCGGCCTGGACGCAGGCCGACCCGCGTGTCCCCGAGCGGCACGACGGGGTCCTGTTCGGCCTCGGCGCCGCCGACATGAAGGGCCCGGTCGCCGCCGGCTGGGCGGCGCTGGCAGCGATCCGCGACGCCGGCGTCGAGCTGGCCGGAGAGGTGCAGCTGCACGGCGTCGTCGGCGAGGAGGCGATGGAGCACGAGCTGGGGACCAGCGGCGCGCTGGCCAGCTTCCGCGCCGACGCCGCGATCAACCTCGAGCCGACCGGCCTGATCCTGACCAGCGCCTCGCTCGGCTACCGCTCGCTGACGATGCGAGTAACCGGGCGCAGCACCCACCACGGCAACCGCTCGCTCTCGATGCGGCCCGGCGGCGACGCGGTCGGCGTCAACGCGCTCGAGAAGGCGGTCCTGGTCGTGCAGGGGATGCAGGAGCTGGAGCGCCGCTGGGCGGCCGAAGAGCTGCACCCTTGGTTCCCGCCCGGGTCGTTCACGCTGCACCCGGGCACCTTCACCTCGATCGGGGCGCCGGACCTGCCGGCGCCGGTCTTCTTCCCCGCCGAGGCGATCCTCGAATACGGGATCTGGTACCCGCCGAGCTGGAGCGGCAAGGAGGTCGAGGAGCGGGTCGAGGCCTTCCTCGCCGAGTGGCTGGCGGGCGACACCTGGCTCGCCGGGCACCCGGTCGAGTTCACCTGGGGCTACGACTGGCCGCCGTTCGAAACCGCGCGCGAGGAGCCGATCGTCGGCACCGTCGCGGCGGCGATCGAGGCGGTGCAGGGCTCCCCGGTGCCGCCGCCGAGCCCGCAGTCACCGGCCTCCGTCGGGGCCTCGGTCGACTCGACCTGGATCGAACTCGCCGGCATCCCCGTCGTCACCTTCGGCCCCGGCGAGATGGCGGTCGCCCACAGCCCCGACGAGCGGGTAGCGATCAGCGAACTCGTCACCGCCGCCCAGGTGCTGGCGCTGGCAATCGTCGAGTGGTGCGGGGTGGTCGCTTAGCGGTGCGCTTGGTCGGTCGGTCTGAGGAGGTGCTGACAGGGATCAGGGCTGGCGAGGGAGGGTCCTCGGGGTCCCCTCCCAAAACGCTCCGCCTTGCGGCTCCGCTGGAGTGTTTTGGGAGGGGACCCCGAGGACCCTCCCACGAAACGCACGAATCGCCACCCCCTTGGCTTCGAAGCTGACAAGGGACCAAGGTCTGCCGTCTGTCGCCGCGAGACCGGGCGCATGCAGCGAGCTGTTCCTTATGTCGG
>JAFDWC010000235.1 GCA_018268655.1 Actinomycetota bacterium | reverse complement strand
CAGCGGCGCCGCCCGGTAGGCGTCCGGCATCCAGCCGTGGACGAGGAAGGCCGGCATCTTGACCAGGAAGGCGGCCGCGAAGAACCAGAAGATCCAGCGCTGGCTGCCGAGCGGCAGGCCCTGTTCCTGCAGCGCCTGGATCGAGAAGGTGAGCGGGTGGCCGTTGGCGGCGATGATCGCGGTGGCGATCGCCGCCACCAGCATCAGCAGAGAGCCGATCAGGGTGTAGACAATCATCTTCAGCGTCGCCGCCGAGGCGCTCGGGCCGCCTTCGGGGCGCCGGTCCTGCCCCCACATCCCGAACAGGAAGTAGAACGGGACCAGCATCAGGTCGAAGAAGAGGACGAACAGCAGCAGGTCCTGGGCGAGGAAGGAGCCGAGCGTCGCCGTCTCCGCCGCCAGCATCAGGAAGTAGAAGAGGCCCGGGCGCTCCTGTTCGCGGAAGGCGGCGAAGGCGACGCCGCCGAGCCAGAGCACCGCGGTCAGCAGGACCAGGAAGAGGTTGAGGCCGTCGATCCCGAGGCTGTAGTCGACCCCGAGCCCGGGGATCCAGGGCGTGTCGACGGTGTACTGGAGGCCGGCGTTGCCGCTGTCGAAGCCGATCACCATCCCGACCGCGACGCCGAGCGTCGCGATCGTCCCCAGCACCGCCCACCAGCCGGCCGCCCGCCGCGGCAGGAAGAGGCCGACGACGCCGAAGCCGAGCGGCAGCCAGAGCAGGACGTTGATCATCGCGCCACCGTCACGAGCTCGAGATCAGGAAGTAGAGGGCGAGACCGGCGAAGCCGACCAGCAGCAGCAGCGCGTAGCTGCGGACGAAGCCGTTCTGGAGGCCGCGGACGAGCGCGCCCGCCTCCCCCACGGTCTCCCGGGTGCCGGTGACGAGGCCGTCGACGACGAAGCGCTCGAAGCTGCGGCTGGCGAAGCGACCGATCGCCAGCGCCGGCCGCACCACCAGGAGGTCGATCAGCTCGTCGAAGTACCACTTGTTGTAGAGGAAGGTGTGGAGCCAGCCGAAGCGCTCGATCAGCTTCCCCGGCACCTCGGGCCTCAGCACGTAGGCCCAGTAGGCGATCCCGATCCCGGCCAGGGCGATGACGCCGCCGATCGCCAGCCCGAACCAGGCTTCGGCCGTCGAGGGCACGATCGCCGCCAGCGGTGAGCCGGCGAAGGTCGGCTCGAGGAACTTGGTGACCGCGTCGTCGACGCCCGGCACCTGGATCAGGCCGGCGAAGAGGGCGAGGAAGGAGAGGACCGCCATCGCCACCATCATCGACGGCGTCTGCTCGGCGATGTGGTGCTCGGGGCCGGGGAAGCCGACGTCGGTGTCCTCCTCTTCGCCGGTCGCCGGGTTGCGCGGCGTCCCGTGGGCGAGGTGGCCGGTGTCGATCAGCTCCTGCGCCTCCTTGCAGGGCCTGCCGGGGAGGATCCGGAAGACGAGGCGGAAGGTGTAGATCGCGGTCAGGAGCGCCCCGAAGTAGCCCAACACGGTGAAGATCAGGTACATGCCGCCGCGATCGGTGGCGTAGGCGAGGATCTCGTCCTTGGAGAAGAAGCCGTCGGTGCCGGGGAAGGCGGCGAGGGCGAGCGAGCCGCAGAGCATCGCGATCGAGGTGAACCGCATCGCCTTGCCGAAGCCGCGCATGTCGTCGATGTTCTGGTTGTTCGCCATCGCCGAGATGATCGAGCCGGCCGCCATGAAGAGGAGCGCCTTGAAGAAGGCGTGGGTCATCAGGTGGAACATCCCGGCGCTGTAGGCGCCGATCGAGACGCCGATGATCATGTAGCCGATCTGGCTCATCGTCGAGTAGGCGATCGCCCGCTTCAGGTCGGTCATCACGAGGGCGATCGTGGCGGCGACCAGGAGCGTCGCGAGGCCGCCGAAGGCGGCGATGTCGGCGGCGGTCGGGGCCAGTTCGAAGAGGACGTGGGTGCGGGCGATCAGGTAGACGCCGGCGGTCACCATCGTCGCCGCGTGGATCAGCGAGGAGACCGGGGTCGGGCCCTCCATCGCGTCCGGGAGCCAGGTGTGGAGCGGCAGCTGCGCCGACTTGGCGAAAGCCCCGAGCAGCAGCAGCAGGCAGATCGCGACCACCGTCCACTGGTTGGTGTGGAAGACGGTCGGCGCCTTGGCGAAGACTTCGCCGTATTCGAAGGTGCCGAGCTGCTGGAAGATCAGGAAGGCGGCGAGGACGAGGCCGATGTCGCCGACCACGTTGACCACGAAGGCCTTCATCCCGGCCGCGGTCGCCGTCTTGCGCTGGTACCAGAAGCTGATCAGCGCGTAGGAGGTGAAGCCGACGAAGGCCCAGCCGACGATCAGCAGGACGAAGTTGCCGGCGAGGACCAGCAGCAGCATCGAGAAGACGAAGAAGTTGAGGTAGCTGAAGAAGCGGTGGTAGCCGCGGTCCGACTGCATGTAGCCGACCGAGTAGAGGTGGATCAGGGTCGAGACGCCGGTGACGACGAGGACCATGAAGAGCGAGAGCGGGTCGACGTAGATCCCGAGCTTGATGTCGAGGCCGGCGGCGCTGGCGTAGTCCCAGAGCGAGGAGGCGTGGTGGCGCGCCTCGGGCGACTCGCCGAGCAGGCTGACGACGGCGACGACGCCGCAGGCGAAGGCGAGGCCGACCGCGAGGGTGCCGATCACGCCGGCGGCCTTGGCCGGGATCGAGCGGAAGCCGAGCCCGATCAGGATCGTGCCGAGCAGCGGGAAGAGGAGGACCAGCCAGGCCCAGGTGGTCGAGCTCATCCGCGCAGCTCCCTGAGGTCGTCGACGTTCATCGGCAGCTTGCGGCGGAAGATCGCGACCAGGATGCCGAGGCCGACCACGACCTCGCAGGCGGCGACGACCATCACCACCAGGGCGAAGATCTGCCCCTGCTGGTTGCCGACCTCGCGGCTGAAGGCGACGAGGGCGAGGTTGCCGGCGTTCAGCATCAACTCGAGGCAGAGGAAGATCACGATCGGGCTGCGGCGAACGAGGATGCCGACCGCGCCGATCGCGAAGAGCAGGCTCGAGAGGACGATGTACCAGGCGATGTTCACGGGCGGGCACCGGTGGTCGCGGTGGCTGACGGGATTGGGGTCGGCGGGGCCGGGGTCGGCGGGGTCCCCTCCCCGGGCTGCTTCGCAGGAGTTCCCGGGGAGGGGACCCCGCCGGCCCCGGCCTCACGGGGGCGACCCGGCAGGACGGCCGTGCCACCGTCCTCTTTGGTCTTTTGCTTGTTCGCCAGGACGATGGCGCCGACGGCTGCGAGGAGCAGCAGCAGCGAGGTGGCCTCGAAGGGGAGCAGGAACTTTTCCAGCAGCAGGTTGCCGATCGCGGCCGGGTTGCCGAAGCCGGCGCCGACCTCGGGGCCGTGGGTGTCGAGCGCCTTCAGGGCGGAGCTGAGGACGGCGACCGAGAGCTCGACGAAGAGCGCGATCCCCAGCAGCGGCGCCAGGAAGCGCTGGCCCGGAATCGGCTCCCAGGCCGACTCGCCGCCTTCGCCGACGTAGGCGACGACGAAGACGTAGAGGACCATCACAGCGCCGGCGTAGACGACCACCTGGGCGGCGGCGACGAAGGCCGAGGTCAGCAGCAGGAACAGCACCGCCAGCGAGAACAGGTGGACGATCAGCGCCAGCACCG
>JAFDWC010000234.1 GCA_018268655.1 Actinomycetota bacterium | reverse complement strand
ACCTCTCCTCGCTGGAGATCGTCGTCACCGGCGGCTCGCCGGTGCCGCCGGAAGTGATGAACCGCTGGATCGAGCGCTACGGGGTCGGGATCAACAACACCTACGGGATGACCGAGTGCTCGCCGGTGGTCTGCGCGACCGTCCCCGACGACCCGGTCGAGCTGCAGACGACCACGGTCGGCCCGGCGCTGCCCCACATCGAGCTCGACGTGGTCGCGCCGGGGGGCGGCGAGCGGGTCGCGGTCGGGGTCGAGGGGGAACTGCGCTCGCGCAGCGCGATGGTGATGAAGGGCTACTGGGACGAGCCCGAGGCGACCGCGGAGGCGATCGGCGCCGACGGCTTCATCCGCTCCGGCGACCTCGCCCGGATCGACGAGAACGGCTACGTCTCGATCACCGGGCGGGCCAAGGAGATGATCATCCGCGGCGGCGAGAACATCTACCCGGCCGAGATCGAGAACGCGATCCGCGCCCTCGACGCGGTCGCCGACTGCGCCGTGATCGGGGTCCCGGACGAGCGCTACGGCGAAGTCTGCTGCGCCTACGTGCGGCTCGCCGACGGCGCCTCCCTGACCCAGCCGCAGCTGCGCGAGCTGCTCAGCGGCCGCGTCGCCCGATACAAGATCCCGGCCCACCTGCGGACCCTCGAGGAGCTGCCGCTGACCCCCTCCGGGAAGGTGCAGAAGTTCATCCTGAAGGAGCGCTTCGAACGTGGCGGGTGAGCGCTGGTTCAGCGACGAGGAGCTGGGGCAGATGTCGCGGCCGACGATGGACCGGGCGATCGAGGCGCTCGAGGCCGGCGACACCGAGACCGCGCTCGAGCTCTGCCGCGCGATGCGCCACGAGTGGCGCTTCCTCCACGACGTGATGGCGGAGTCGATGCTCGGCCTCGTCACCTACATCCAGCAGAAGCTGGGCGACGAGGGGGTGGGGGAGGCCTGGGAAGAGAGCCTGCGGCGGGGCTGGAAGCGCGACACCGGCAGGATCCTCGAACGCGACCGGCGGGAGATCGTCGAGGCGCTGGCGGCGACCTGGCGGGCGCACTCGGGCAGCGGCACCGGGCCCAACCCGGGGGCGTTCACGATCAGCGAGGACGAGCAGAAGTTCACCTTCGCGATGAATCCCTGCGGGTCGGGGCAGCGGCTGTGGCGGAACGGCGCCTACGCCGGCGAGGACCCCTACGGCGTCACCGAACGGGCCCACGACTGGTCCTACGGCCGCGAGGGCTTCCCTCTCTACTGCACCCACTGCGCCTTCATGAATGAGCTGCTGCCGATCCGCTGGTACGGGTTGCCGCTGTACCCCTCGCGGCCGCCGCGGGACTTCGACCACGATCCCTGCGTCTGGTACTGGTACAAGGACCCGGCTGAGATCCCGGACGAGCACTGGCGGCGCTACGGGCTGGAACGGGCGCGGGGGTGACCGGCTGCGCCCTGGTCACGGGGGCCGCCGGCGGGATCGGGCGGGCGACCTGCCTCGAGCTCGCCGGGCAGGGGTGGCGGGTCGCGGCCTGCGATCTCGACGGGGCCGAGGGGACCGCGGCGGCGGTGCGGGATGCCGGCGGCGAGGCGTTGAGCCTCGCCTTCGACGTCCGCGACGCCGAGGCGGCCCGCGACGCCCATCGGCGGGCCGAGGCGGGGCTGGGAGCGGTCGGGGCGGTCGTCGCCAACGCCGGCGTGGCGGACCGGCTGGCGCGGGCTGCGAGGATCGAGCCGGAGGCGTGGCGGGGGGAAGTCGAGGTCAACCTGACCGGCGCCTTCCTCTCCCTGCAGCCGGCGCTGGCGGGGATGCGGGACCGCGGCGGCGGCCGGGTCGTCGCGATCTCCTCGACCGCCGCCACCGACGGCCTCGCCGGCCAGGTCGCCTACTCGGCGGCGAAGGCCGGCCTGCTGGGGATGGTGCGGACCCTGGCGCTGGAGCTGGCCCCGGCCGGGGTGACGGTAAACGCGGTCCTGCCCGGGATGGTCGCCACCGAGAAGGTCGAGGCGATGCCGGCCGAGGTCCGCGACCGTGCCCGTGCCCGGGTCCCGCTCGGGCGCTTCGCCGACCCGGCCGAGGTCGCCTCGGTCGTCGCCTTCCTCTGCTCCGAGGCCGCTGCCTATCTCACCGGCGCCTGGATCCCGGTCGACGGCGGCATCGGCCTCTCCAACCTCACCCTGGGCCGGGAGGAATAGCCGCGTCCGTCATTTGTTCCGCTATCCGTCACAGAGGACGCATGGACTGCTCGACCTGGCACCTTTACGGGATGACCGCGGAGGAGCTACGGGAGCGGTGCCTGGGGCAGAACGGGGCCGAGGAGACGTTTCCGTTCGGGCCGCAGACCTCGGTCTTCAAGGTCGAGGGGAAGATGTTCGCGCTCTCGCAGCTGGGCGCGGAGTCGCTGCGGGTCAGCCTCAAATGCGAGCCGCGGCTGGCGGAGTCGCTGCGGGCCGCGCACCCGGCGGTGACCCCCGGCTACCACCTCAACAAGCGGCACTGGAACACGGTGATCCTCGATGGCTCGCTCGCCGACCAGGTGGTCGTCGACATGATCGAGGACTCCTACGACCTGATCGTCAGCAAGCTGCCGAAGGCGCGGCAGCGCGCCCTCGACTGGCACGGCGGGTAGCGCCGGGCATCCCGTCAGATCGAGACCGGCCGCCGCGGCGGTTTCACCACCATCGAGCCGACCGCGACCTCGGTGCCGTCCTGGTTGGTCCAGGTGACGGCCATGGTGGCGCGGTTGCGGTCCGGGTCGAGCGCGGCGACCTCGACCCGGACGGTGATGGTGTCGCCGATCAAGACCGGCGCCAGGTATTCGATCTGGTTGGAGAGGGCGACGGTGCCGAGGCCGGGCAGCTCGGTCCCAAGCAGGCCGGCGCAGAGCGAGAGGGTCAGCGGGCCGTGGGCGACGCGGGCGCCGAACGGCGTCGTCCTCGCGTACTCGGCGTCGACGTGGACCGGGTTGAAGTCGCCGCTGATGCCGGCGAACAGGTAGACGTCGGTCTCCGAGACCGTCTTCCTGGACTCGGCGGCGTCGCCGACGGCGAGCTGGTCGATCGGGAGCGAGCGCATGCTCAGGCGGTGAAGCTGCGCGAGGTGCTGCCGCCGTCGGCCAGCAGGGCGGTGCCGGTGCAGTAGCTCGAGTCGTCGGAGGCGAGGAAGAGGACGGCCCGGGCCATCTCCTCGGCGGTCCCGGCGCGCCCCATCGGCACCATCGCCCAGCGCGTCTCCTCGTCCTTGAAGAGGTCGATCGCCGGTTCGATCAGCGGCGTGTCGATGAAGCCGGGGCAGAGGCAGTTCGCCCGCACCCCATGCTTCGCGTAGGTGATCGCCAGCGAGCGGGTGAGGTTGATCAGCGCCCCCTTGGTCGCGGTGTAGGCGTGGGCGTCGTAGAGGCCGGTCAGCCCGGCCATCGAGGCGACGCTGACGATCGCGCCGCTGCCCTGCTCCAGCATGTGGGGGAGGGCGGCGCGCATCATCGTGAAGTAGCCCTCGAGGTCGACGCCGCCGACGACGTCGCGCCAGTTCTCCAGCGAGACCTCGTGCAGGGCCGCCATCGTCCCCGGGTGTTCTTCCCCGTACTGCCAGCCGACGCCGGCGTTGCAGACGAGGATGTCGACCCGGCCGTAGGCGTCGATCGCCGCCTGCACGACCTGCTCGGCGGTGCCCTCCCGC
>JAFDWC010000233.1 GCA_018268655.1 Actinomycetota bacterium | reverse complement strand
GTGCCGCTGGCGCTGACGGTCAGCGCGACGACGGCGACCCAGCTGGCGCTGACGGCGGCGACGGCGACGCCCGCGCTCGGTGCCGGCACCGCCACCACGATCAAGGCGACCGACTCCTACGGCAACGTCATCAGCTCCTACACCGGCTCCAAGAGCCTCGTCTTCTCCGGTGCCGCCGCCAGCCCCGGCGGCAACGCCCCGACCGTTACCAATTCCACCGGCACCGCCGTTGCCTTCGGGACCGCGACCGCGATCACCTTCACCGCCGGCGTCGCCGAAGCGGCCAAAGGCAGCGGCGGCGAAATCGTCCTCTACAAATCCGGCGCCACCAGCATCACCGCGACCCAGAGCACACTGACGACGCCGACCCCGCTGGTCCTGACGCCGCCGGCCGGGGCGGCGAGCAAATTCGTTCTCGCCGCGGCGACGACGGCTCCGGTCGCCGGTGCCAGCGACGAACTGACGATCACCGCCCAGGACACCTACGGCAATACGGCCACCTCCTACGCCGGCAGCAAGAGCCTCATCTTCTCCGGCGCCAACCCGAGCCCGGGCGGCAACCAGCCGACCGTCACCAACGCCAGCGGCACCGCCGTCGCCTTCGGCACCGCGACCGCGATCAGCTTCAACGCCGGCGTCGCCGAACCCGCCAAAGGGAGTGGCGGCAAAGCGGTCCTCTACAAGGTCGAGACCGCGAGCCTGAAAGCAACGCAGGAAGCGCTCACCACCCCGACCGCTCTGACGATCACCCCGACCGCTGCGGCGACGGCGAAGCTCGTCCTCTCGGCCTCGACCACGACGCCGACCGCCGGCACCGCCTTCAACCTGACCACGACGGCGCAGGACGCCTACGGCAACACCGCAACCGCCTACACCGGCAGCAAGAACATCACCTTCGGCGGCGCCGCGGCGAGCCCGAGCGGCACTCTGCCCACGGTCGCCAACAGCGCCGGCACCGCGGTCAACTTCGGCACCGCGACCGCGCTCAGCTTCAGCGCCGGAGTCGCCACCGCCTCCGGCACCACCAACGGCAGCGCCAAGCTCTACAAGGCCGGTGCAACCTCGGTCACCGCCAGCGACGGCACGGTCTCGACCGCGACCGCGCTGGCGCTGACCGTCGCCGCCGGGACCGCCACCCGACTCGCCGTAAGCGGCCTCACCGCCAGCCCCGGCAGCATCGGCTCGCCGTGCCTCTTCGCCTGCAGCGTGACCGGGGTCGGCAACTCCGGCACGATCAAGGCCAAGGCCGCCCTCACCGACGCCAACGGCAACGTCGTCGCCAACACCGGCACCGCGAAATCGGTCACGGTGACGGTCACCACCGGCGGCACGATCACCGGCTCGCCGCTGAGCATCGCCACCGGCGGCGCCACCTCGGCCACCGAATTCACCTACAAATCGCCCGCCAGCGGCACTTTCACCAACACCATCACCCTCGCCTCGACCGGCCTCACCTCGGCCACGGTGACGGTGACCAGATAGCCCGCCCGGCGCGAGGCCCGCGCGGTCTGCTCGCTCAGGCGCCGACGTAGGCGGCGAGGTGCTCGCCGGTGAGGGTCGAGCGGGCGGCGACGAGGTCGGCCGGCGCGCCCTCGAAGACGACTTCGCCGCCGTCGTGTCCGGCACCGGGGCCGAGGTCGATGATCCAGTCAGCGTGGGCCATCACCGCCTGGTGGTGCTCGATCACGATCACCGATTTGCCGGAGTCGACGAGGCGGTCGAGCAGGCCCAGCAGCTGCTCGACGTCGGCCAGGTGGAGGCCGGTGGTCGGCTCGTCGAGGATGTAGACGCCGCCCTTGGCGCCGAGCTCGTTGGCCAGCTTCAGCCGCTGCCGCTCGCCGCCGGAGAGCGTCGTCAGCGGCTGGCCGAGGCTGAGGTAGCCGAGCCCGACGTCGACGAGCCGGGCGAGGATCCTGTGGGCGGCGGGCGTCCGCGCCTCGCCGTCGCCGAAGAACTCCGCCGCCTCGCCCACCGGCATCGCCAGCACCTCGCTGATGTCCCTGCCGCCGAGCTCGTACTCGAGCACCTCGGCGCCGAAGCGCCTGCCCTCGCACTCCTCGCAGGTGGTGGCGACGGTGGCCATCATCGCCAGGTCGGTGTAGACGACGCCGGCGCCGTTGCAGTTGGGGCAGGCGCCGTCTGAGTTGGCGCTGAAGAGGCCGGGCTTGACCCCGTTGGCCTTGGCGAAGGCCTTGCGGATCGGGTCGAGGGCGCCGCTGTAGGTGGCCGGGTTGCTGCGCCGCGAGCCGCGGATCGCGGTCTGGTCGATCGCGACCACCCCGTCGCGCCCGGCGACCGAGCCGTGGATCAGCGAGCTCTTGCCGGATCCGGCGACGCCGGTGACGACGACCAGGACCCCGAGCGGGATCTCGACGTCGACGCCGCGGAGGTTGTTGGTGGCGGCACCGCGCACCTCGAGCGTCCCCGCCGCCTCCCGCACCGCGGCCTTCAGCGCCGCGCGGTCGTCGAGGTGGCGCCCGGTCAACGTCTCCCCCGCCCGCAGCCCCGCGACCGTCCCCGCGAAGACGACCTCGCCGCCGGCGGCCCCTGCGCCCGGGCCGAGATCGACGACGTGGTCGGCGATCGCGATCGCCTCCGGCTTGTGCTCGACCACCAGCACGGTGTTGCCCTTGTCGCGCAGGGCCAGCAGCAGCTCGTTCATCCGCTGGATGTCGTGCGGGTGCAGCCCGATCGTCGGCTCGTCGAAGACGTAGGTGACGTCGGTCAGCGAGGAGCCGAGCTGGCGCACCATCTTCACCCGCTGCGCCTCGCCGCCGGAGAGCGTCCCCGCCGGCCGGTCGAGCGAGAGGTAGCCGAGCCCGATCTCGACGAAGGAGTCGAGCGTCTGCCCGAGCGCCTCGAGCAGCGGCGCCACCGCCGGCTGCTCGAGACCTCCGACCCACTCGGCGAGGTCGCGGACCTCCATCGCGCAGGCGTCGGCGATGCTGATCCCGGCGATCGTCGAGGAGCGCGCCGGCGCGCTCAGCCGGGTGCCGTCGCACTCGGGGCAGGTGGTGAAGGTGACCGCGCGCTCGACGAAGGCGCGGATGTGGGGCTGCATCGCCTCCCTGTCCTTGCCGAGCATCGACTTCTGCAGCCGCAGGATCAGCCCTTCGTAGGTCATGTTGATCCCCTCGATCTTCATCCGGGTCGGCTCGTGGTGGAGGAAATCGCGGAGTTCCTTCTTCGTGTAGCGGCCGATCGGCTTGTCGGGGTCGACGAGGCCCGAGGAGGTGTAGAGGCGGTAGTTCCAGCCGCCGGCCTTGTAGCCGGGGATCGTCAGCGCGCCCTCGTTCAGCGACTTCTCGGCGTCGTAGAGCTGGGCGAGGTCGATCTCGTTGACGGTGCCGCGGCCCTCGCAGCGCGGGCACATGCCGCCGGCGCGGCTGAAGCTCCGCCTCACCGTCTTGCCGTCGCCCCGTTCGACCGTCATCGCCCCGCTCGCCCGCACCGATGGGACGTTGAAGGAGAACGCGTTCGGCGAGCCGATCCGCGGCTCGCCGAGGCGGCTGAAGAGGATCCGCAGCATCGCGTTGGCGTCCGTGGCGGTGCCGACGGTGGAGCGGGCGTCCGCCCCCATCCGCTCCTGGTCGACCAGGATCGCCGTCGTCAGCCCGTCGAGCACGTCGACCTCGGGCCGGGCCAGGGTCGGCATGAAGCCCTGGACGAAGGCGCTGTAGGTCTCGTTGATCAGCCGCTGCGACTCGGCCGCGATCGTCCCGAACACCAGCGAGCTCT
>JAFDWC010000232.1 GCA_018268655.1 Actinomycetota bacterium | reverse complement strand
GACCGGCTGGAAGCGCCGCTCCAGCGCCGCGTCCTTCTCGATGTGCTTGCGGTACTCGTCGAGGGTGGTGGCGCCGACCGCGCGCAGCTCGCCGCGGGCCAGCATCGGCTTCAGCAGGTTGGCGGCGTCGACCGCGCCCTCGGCGGCGCCGGCGCCGACGATCGTGTGGAGCTCGTCGAGGAAGAGGACGATCTGCCCGGCCGCCTCCTGGACCTCGGTCAGCACCGCTTTCAGCCGTTCCTCGAACTCGCCGCGGTATTTCGAGCCGGCCAGCAGCGAGCCGATGTCGAGCGCGATCACCCGCCGGTCGCGCAGGCTCTCCGGCACGTCGCCGTCGACGATCCGCTGCGCGAGCCCCTCGACGATCGCGGTCTTGCCGACTCCGGGGTCGCCGATCAGGACCGGGTTGTTCTTGGTCCGGCGGGAGAGGACCTGGATCACGCGCCGGATCTCCTCGTCGCGGCCGATCACCGGGTCGAGCTTGCCGGCGCGGGCGTCAGCGGTCAGGTCGCGGCCGAATTTCTCCAGCGCCTGCGCGGTCGACTCCGGGTTCGGGGTGGTGATCTTCTGCGGGCGCACCTCGCCGATCGCCTTCTCGATCGAGTCGGCGCTCGGCAGCAGCTCGCCCAGCGCCGGGTCCGCGGTCAGCGCCAGCAGCATGTGGTCGGTCGAGATGTACTCGTCGCCGAGCCGCGCCATCTCCCCCTCGGCATTGCGCAACACCGCCGCCAGCGAGGACGACATCCGCGGCTCCTCGCCCTCGCCCAGTTTCGGCAGCGCCGCGACCGCCTCGTTGGCGCGGGCCGCCAGCGTCGCGGTGTCGGTTCCGACCCGCTGCAGGATCGGGACGACCAGCCCTTCCGGCTGTTCGAGCAGGGAGACGAGCAGGTGGGCGGGGGCGATCTCCGGGTTGCGGTGGCTGCGCGCCAGCTCCTGCGCCGCCGCCACCGCTTCCTGGGCTTTCTGCGTGAATCGATCAGCCTGCATCAGTCAGGTCTCCTTTTGCTTCCAGTTCCTTCACTCTCCGTTTCAATTTCTCCACCTGCGCTTCGAGCGCGAGCACGATCTCGACCCCGACCAGGTTCAGCCCCTCGGCGGTCATTTCCTGGATCCGGCGCAGCCGTTCGACGTCGCGCTGGGAGTAGAGCCGGGTGTTCTTCGGCGAGCGTTTGGGGGCGATCAGCCCCCGCTGCTCGTACATCCGCAGCGTCTGCGGGTGCATCTCCGCCAGTTCGGCGGCGACCGAGATCATGAACACGCCCTGCTCCTCGTCGAAGGACGCCTTGACGCGGCGCCGGTAGGTGGCCATCAGGCACCTGCCCGGCGCAGCAGCTCGGCGCGCGGGTCGGACCCGTTCGACGCCTCCGCGAACTTCTCGATCGCCTCGCTCTGCTCCTCGCTCAGCTCGGCGGGGATCGCGATCTCGAGGCGGTAGCGGATGTCGCCGTTGCCCTTGCCCTTCGGCTTCGGCGGGCCCTCGCCGCGCAGTCGTTGGATTGTCCCGGACCTGGTCCCCGGCGCGATCTTGATCTTCTTTGTGCCGTGCAGGACCGGCACCTCGATCGTGCCCCCGCGCAGCGCCTCGGGGATCGTGATCGGGACGTCGACCTCGAGGTTGCCGTCGTCGAGCCGCTTGAAGACAGGGGAGCTCGCGACCCGGGTCGTCACGTAGAGGTCGCCGGGCGGGCCGCCGCGGGGCCCGGCCTCGCCCTTGCCGGCGAGGCGGATGCGGCTGCCGTCCTTGACCCCCGCCGGGACGTTCACCTTGTAGCGCTTGGTCTGCTGGGTGAGGCCGGAGCCGCCGCAGGTCTGGCAGGGGTGCTCGATGATCTGGCCGGAGCCGCCGCACTGCGGGCAGGGCTGGCTGATCGAGAAGAAGCCCTGGCTCGAGGCCTCGACGCCGCGGCCTTCGCAGCGTGGGCAGACGGTCGGCGCGGTGCCGGGTTCGGCGCCGGAGCCGTGGCAGGTCTGGCAGCGCTCGGCCTTCGGCACGGTGACGCTGATCTGGGCGCCATTGACCGCCTGGTCGAAGTTGAGCTGGACTTCGGTCTCGAGGTCGCGGCCGCGCACCTCCTGGGTCTGGGTGCGGCCGCCGCCGCGGTTGAAGATGCCGCCGAGGATGTCGCCGAGGTCGCCGAAGCCGCTCTGGGCGCCGCCGCCCGCGAACGGACCGCCGCCGCCGGGGGCGCCGCCGCCGAACCCGCCGAAGCCACCGAAGCGGCTCGCCTCGTCGTACTCCTTGCGCTTCTCGGGGTCGGCGAGGACGTCGTGGGCAGCCGAGATCTCCTTGAACTTTTCCTCGGCCTCCTTGTCGTCCGGGTTGCGGTCAGGGTGGTATTTGCGCGCCAGCTTCCGGTACGCCTTCTTGATCTCGTCCTCGGAGGCGTCCTTCGACACCCCCAGGGTCTTGTAGAGCTCGTCTGCCACTTCTTCTCCTATGCGCTGACCACCACTCGGGCCGGCCGGATCAACTGCCCGTCCATCCGGTAGCCCTTCTGCATCACCTCGACCACGATCCCCGACGCGACCCCCTCGACCGCCATCGTCGAGAGCGCCTCGTGCTCGGTCGGGTCGAACCTCTCGCCCCGCGGATCGACGGCCTCGACCCCGTTTCGCTTCAGCGTCTCGCGGAGGCCGCGGAAGACGAGGATCACGCCGTGGGCGAGCCCGTCCTCGGAATCGCCCTCGGGGTCGAGCCCGGCCGCCTGCAGCGCCCGCTCGAGGTCGTCGAGCACCGGCACCACGTCGGCCGCCACCGCGGCCCTGCCGCGCAGCCCGGCCGCCTGCACCTCGGCCGCCATCCGCTTCCGGTAGTTCTCGAAATCGGCCTGGGCACGGCGGGCCAGTTCGAGGTACTCGTCGCGCTTCGATTCCGCCTCGGCCAGCAGCTCCCGCAGGTCGCCGGCGACCTCCGAGCCCTCGTCCGTCCCGCCGGCACGGCCCGAACCCGCGTCAGCTCCGGCGGCAGCCGGGGTGTTCGGGACGTCCTTCGGGGTGGTGGCTCCCGTGGGTGGCGTGGAGGAGGGGCCCTCGCCCGAAGCTTGCGAGGGGGAGGGCCCCTCCTCCGCGACAGGACCCGCGGGCCGGCGCTCCTCCACGTCGTCCTCCGGATACCTCATCTACTTCGCCTCCGCGTCGTCGACCACCTCGGCGTCGACGACCTCCTCCTCGTCAGCCGAGGAGTCGCCCGCGGAGCCATCGCTGGATGCCTGCGCCTCGGACTGGGCCGCGGCGTAGATCTGCTCGGAGGCCTTGGTCATCGCCGCGGTCAGCGCCTCGGTCTTGGCCTTGACCTCGTCGAGGCCGCCGGTGTCGAGCACCGAGCGCACGTCCTTGACCGCGCTCTCGACCTCGTCCTTGGTCGCCTGGTCGACTTTGTCCCCGGCGTCGGCGATCGCCTTCTCCGCCTGGTAGGCGGCGTTCTCGCCGATGTTGCGGGCCTCGGCCAGCTCGCGCTGCCTGCGGTCCTCGTCGGCGTGCGCCTCGGCGTCGCTGACCATGCTCTTGATTTCCTCGTCGCTGAGGCCGGAGCCGGATTTGATCTCGATCTTCTGCTCCTTGCCGGTGCCCTTGTCCTGGGCGGTGACGGCGATGATCCCGTTCGCGTCGATGTCGAAGGTGACCTCGATCTGCGGGATCCCGCGCGGCGCCGGCGGGATGCCGGTGAGCTGGAATTTGCCCAGGCTCTTGTTGCCGCTGGCCATCTCGCGCTCGCCCTGGAGGACGTGGATCTCGACCGAGGGCT
>JAFDWC010000231.1 GCA_018268655.1 Actinomycetota bacterium | reverse complement strand
GGCGTCCGTTCGATCGGCTCGGCCAGCAGCATCTCTTTGGTGAAGATCAGGTCGGTGCGGTCGTAGTCGGCCATCTCGTAGTCGTGGCCCATCGTGATCGCGTCGAACGGGCAGGCGATCTCGCAGTAGCCGCAGAAGATGCAGCGCGAGAGGTTGATCTCGTAGACGGCGGCATAGCGCTCGCCGGCCGAGACCCGCTCCCCCGGGACGTTCTCCGCGGCGACGACGCGGATGCAGTCGGCCGGGCAGGCGGCCGCGCAGAGCGAGCAGCCGACGCATTTCTCGAGCCCGGTGTCCTCGAAGCGGTGCAGTTTGTGGCGGCCGCGGAAGCGCGGGTAGACGGGCGTCTTCTCCTCCGGGTACTCGATCGTCATCGGCCCCTCGATCAACCGCGACATCGTCGTCTTCAGCCCGCGCAGGGTCTCGCCGAAGGCGCGGTAGGCGCCGCCGATCCCGCCCGGCTCGGGCCCGCGCTGGACCTCCACCACTTCGATCGAGTCGAGGTAGGGGGCGGTGCGGGGGTCGTGGACGTCGCCGCTGCGCAGCTTCTTCTCGCTCACGGGCCAATCTCCCGCGAGAGATGCTCAGCGCATGGTTGATGGATCGAGGTTGCTATAGCCACGTCAATCCATCACCCATGGCGAGGGCTTCGCCTTCCTGCGGGGGACTGAGACCGGGCGTCTCACGTCGTCGCCACCAGGACCGCGGTTACCAGGACGTTCAGGGTCGCCAGCGGCAGCAGCACTTTCCAGCCCAGCGTCATCAGCTGGTCGTAGCGCAGCCGCGGCAGGGTCGCCCGCACCCAGATGAACAGCATCACCAGGGCGAGGGTCTTGAGCAGCATCCAGATCGGGTCGAGGAAGCTCGGCCCCGGGCCCATCCAGCCGCCGAGGAACATCGCCGCGGCGATCGCCGAGACGACCAGGATCTCCATGTATTCGACCAGCAGGAAGGAGCCGAAGCGCATGCCGCCGTACTCGGTCATGAAGCCCTGGACCAGCTCGGCGTCGGCCTCGGGCATGTCGAACGGGGTGCGGTTGGTCTCGGCGAAGCCGGCGAGGAGGAAGATCCCGAAGCCGACGAACTGCGGGATCACGAACCAGATGCTGCCCTGGGAGTTGACGATCGATACCAGCGAGAGGGTGCCGCTCATCATGATCACGCCAAGCAGCGCCAGCCCCATCGAGACCTCGTAGGAGATCAGCTGGGCGGCCGAGCGCATGGCGCCGAGCAGGCTGTATTTGGAGCCCGAGGACCAGCCGCCGAGGAGGAGCCCGTAGAAGGCGATCGAGCCGACGGCGAAGAAGTAGAGGATCCCGATCGGGACGTCGATCCCGTAGAAGCCGACGCCCATCTGGACGTCGCCCCAGGGGATGATCGCCAGCGCCAGAACGCCGGAGAGGACCGGCAGCAGCGGCCCGAGGATGAACAGGGTCGAGACCGCGTTTTCGGGCCGGAACGACTCCTTGGAGATCAGCTTGCCGACGTCGGCAAGCGGCTGCAGGATCCCGAACGGGCCGACCCGGTTGGGGCCGTAGCGATGCTGGAAGCGGCCGATCAGCTTGCGCTCGACGACGGTCAGCACCGGCAGGATCCCGAAGATCACCGCGAAGATCACGATCGACTTGGCGACCATGATCCAGGTGGCTTCGACGAACTGGGTGTCGGCGAGGGGCAGCACGGGTCAGGCCTCGATGCGCTCGGGCTGGGAGACGGTGACGCGGACGGGGCCGCCGTTGAGGAGGGCGTTGGCGTTGGCGCCGGCGATGCCCTCGGAGAGGAAGCAAACCCCGTCGGGGACGCGTTCCCTGACCTGGACGATCGCGTCGACGGACTCCTCGCCGGCGGTGACCCTGACCTCGTAACCGGTGCGCAGGTTCAGCTCCGCGGCGTCGGCTTCGGAGAGCTCGAGGCGCTGCTTCGGCTGCAGGAAGCGGAGGGGCGGGTTCAGCTCGGTGACCGGGCCCGCCCAGATGTCGCGGAAGGTTCCCAGTAGGAGCGTGGGTGCCGGGGTCCCTTCCCCGGGCTGCTTCGCAGGAGTTCCCGGGGAAGGGACCCCGGCGCCCACGCTCGGCTGCGGGGCCGCTCCAGCTGACGCCGGGCTCGGGAGGTTTGCTGCTGACGGGCCGTCCTGCCAGCGGAAGCCGAGGCCCCCGATCTGCTCGTCGGTGATCCCGGCGTAGAAGGACACGCCGTTGGTCAGGGCGGCGAAGGCGGTTGGCTGACTGTTCACGCCGGTGTCGTGACCGAGCGCCGACGCGAGCTCGCCGAGGACCTGGATGTTGGGCCGCACCCCTTCGGGGCGCGAAGCCGCGGGACGGACGCGCTGCAGCCTTCCGTCGGGGTGCGTCACCGTGCCGTCTTTCTCGGCGTGGGTCTCGAGCGGGAAGACGACGTCGGCCTTTGCCGTCGTCGCGTTCTCGTGCATCGAGAAGGAGACGACAAAGGAGGCGGCGGTGAGGGCGGCCTCCCAGGCGATCGTGTCGGGGAAGTCGCGGAGGGGGTCGACGCCGAAGAGGACGATCGCGTCGAGGTCGCCGGTCTCGAGCGCGGAGCGGATCTGGTTGGTGGTGTAGCCGGGGGTCGTCTCGGCCAGCCCCGGAGCGGCGTCCGGGAGGACGCCCGCCTCGCGCAGGCCGCGGGCGTTGCTGACGTCGGGGATTTCGAGCAGACCGGCGCCGGCGGTCCCGGCAACGCCCAGCCTCTCCGCCAGCTCGAGCAGATTGGCGCTGGCGGCGGGGCTGTCGTGGTCGATCCGCTGGCCCCAGAGGACGACGACCTTGGCGGCGTCCCTGAGGGTCTCGGCGATCGGGGTGGCGACGGTGTCCTCGCCGCCGAGGGCGCGGCTCAGCTCGCTGACGAAGTGGGCGGCCTCGCCGGGGGCGTAGCGGGCGATCGCCTCGGCGCCGCCGTCGAGGGCGGTCGGGCGCTCGGTGGCGAGGACCAGGCGGGTGCCGTTGCGGCGGACCGCCTTGCGGACCCGGAGGTCGAGGATCGGCGAGGAGTGCAGCGGGTCGGTACCGAGGACGAGGATCGCGTCGGCCGTGTCGATGTCCCTGACCCTGGCGGTGAGCTCCGGGCGCGCCAGCTCCAGCGCCGTCGCCCGGCCCGGGCCGTCGTAGCCGCGCGAGTCGAGGTGGGGCGAGCCGAGGGCGCCGCGCAGCAGCTCCTGGACGAGGAAGGCCTCCTCGTTGGAGGCGTCGCCGACGATCGCCGCGACCCGGCCGGCGCCGGCGGCGCGCAGCCCGGCGGCCGCCTTCTCGATCGCCGCCGCCCACTCCAGCCCGCCGCCCTTGCCGCGCGGCGCGTCGACCCGCTCGGCGGCCTCGAACATCTCGAACCCGTAGCGGCCCTTGTCGCAGATCCAGCCGTCGTCGACGTCGTGGTTGTCGCGGGTCAGCACCCGCTTCACCTTCTCGTCGCGGATCGTCAGCGAGACGTTGCACTGGCTCGGGCAAAGGGTGCAGACGGTGCCGCCCTGCTCGATGTCCCAGGGGCGAGCGCGGAAGCGGTAGGTGTAGTTGGTCAGCGCCCCGACCGGGCAGATGTCGGTGATGTTGCCGTGGAAGGGGCTGACGTAGGGGCGCTCGTCGAAGGTGCCGACGTAGGTGCGGTCGCCGCGCTCGAGCAGCTGCAGCTGGGCGTCCTCGGAGATCTCCTGGCTGAAGCGGACGCAGCGGTAGCAGAGGATGCAGCGCTCGCGGTCGATCGCGACCAGCGGCGAGAGTTCGATCGGCTTCTCGAAGTGGCGCTTTTCGTCGA
>JAFDWC010000230.1 GCA_018268655.1 Actinomycetota bacterium | reverse complement strand
TCAAGCGCCGAGCTGATGGACGTCACCCTGGCCTGCGATCACCGCATCCTCTACGGGGCCGAGGGGGCGGAGTTCCTGGCCCGGGTCAGGGCGCTGCTCGAAGAGCCGCTGGGACTGGCGCTTTAGGGGCCCGAGGGAAAGATCGCGACCGATCTTTTCCCCACTCCGCTGTGGGAAAGGTCGGATGCGAGCTCAGGCCGTGGCGGCGATCGCCGATTGGGCGGCGGCGACCCTGGCGATCGGGACCCGGTAGGGGCTGCAGCTGACATAGTCGATCCCGGCCATGTCGAAGAAGGCGATCGAGTCGGGGTCGCCGGCGTGCTCGCCGCAGACGCCGAGCTCCAGCTCGGGGTGGGCCTCACGGCCGACCCAGGCGGCGAGCCGGACGAGCCAGCCGACGCCGGGCTTGTCGATCGTTTCGAAGGGGCTGCGGTCGAGGATGCCGGACTCGATGTAGCGGTCGACGATCTGGCCCTCGATGTCGTCGCGGGAGAAGCCGAGCGCCGTCTGGGTGAGGTCGTTGGTGCCGAAGGAGAAGAAGTCGGCGATGCGGGCGATCCGGTCGGCGACGAAGCAGGCGCGGGGCAGCTCGATCATCGTCCCGATCTCGAGCTCGGCGCCGTCGCCCTCCTCGGCGGCGACCCGCTCGACCAGCCTCCGCATCGTCTCCAGCTCCTGCTCGTAGGCGACCAGCGGGATCATCACGTCGAGCCTCGGCCGGACGCCGGAGCGCTCAGTCACCTCACGCGCCGCCCGCAGCAGCGCCCGCGCCTGCATCTCGTAGATCTCCGGGTGGAGCAGGCCGAGGCGGACGCCACGGGTGCCGAGCATCGGGTTGGTCTCCGAGAGGGCGCGGACGCGATCGAGGATCGGTTCGATTCGCGCCGCCGCGTTGTCGTCGCCGTCGGCCCGGGCGCGCTCGAGCTCCCGGGTCAGGTCCTCGGCCCGGGGCATGAACTCGTGCAGCGGCGGGTCGAGCAGGCGCACCGTGACCGGCAGACCGGCCATCGCCTCGAAGATCCCTTCGAAGTCCCCCTGCTGCAGCGGCAGCAGGGCGTCCAGGGCCTCGCCCCGGTCCTCGGGGCCCTCGGCCATGATCAGCGCCCGCATCAGCGGCTGCCGCTCAGTCGCCATGAACATGTGCTCGGTCCGGCAGAGGCCGATCCCTTCGGCTCCGAACTGGCGGGCGCGGAGGGCATCGGCAGGGGTGTCGGCGTTGGTGCGGACGCGCAGGCGGCGGACCTCGTCGGCCCACTCGAGCACGGTTTCGAGGTCGGCGCTGATCTCGGCCTCGTGCAGCGGCACCTCGTCGGTGGTGACGATGCCCTCGGAGCCGTCGATCGCCAGCGCGTCGCCCTCGTGCAGGACGGTGTCGCCGACCGTCACCGTCCGCGCCTCGAGGTCGATTTCGAGCTCGCGGGCGCCGGAGACGCAGGGCTTGCCCATGCCGCGGGCGACCAGCGCCGCGTGGGACGCCTTGCCGCCCTCGCTGGTGACGATGCCGCGGGCGGCGTGGAAGCCGGCCACGTCCTCGGCCTCGGTGAAGGGACGGACCAGGATCACGGCGCGGCCGGCGGCGTGGGCGGCGACCGCGTCGGCGGAGGTGAAGACGATCGTGCCGGTGGCGGCGCCGGGCGAGGCCGCGACCCCACGCGCCAGCACCTCGTACTTGGCATCGGGGGCGAAGGTGGGGTGGAGGAGGGCGTCGAGGCGACCGGCGTCGATCGTCGCCAGCGCCGCCGGCCGCTCGAGCAGCCCCTCGCCGACCGCGTCGACCGCGAACCGCACCGCCGCCTGGGCGGGCCGCTTCGCGTTCCGCGTCTGCAGCATGAAGAGCTTGCCCTCCTCGACCGTGAACTCGGTGTCCTGCATGTCGCCGTAATGGCGCTCGAGGGTGCGGAGGATCTCCAGCAGCTCGGCGTGGGCCCCGGGCATCAGCGCCTCCATCTCGCTCAGGTCGAGCGGGGTGCGGACGCCGGAGACGACGTCCTCGCCCTGGGCGTTGACGAGGAAGTCGCCGCTCGGCTCCGGGCCGCCGGTGATCTCGTCCCGCGAGAAGGCGACGCCCGAGCACGAGCGCTCGCCCTTGTTGCCGAAGACCATCTGCTGGACGTTGACCGCGGTGCCCCAATCCTCGGGGATGCCGTTGATCCGTCGGTACTCGACCGCGCGGGCGCCGCGCCAGGAGTCGAAGACGGCGGCGATCGCGGTGCGCAGCTGCAGCGCCGGGTCCTGCGGGAACTCGGAGCCGGTTTCGCGCACGTAGAGGGACTTGAAGCGCCCGGTCAGCGCCTGCAGGTCGGTGACCGAGAGCTCGACGTCGTCCTCGACCCCCGCCTCGCGCTTGGCGCCTGCGATCAGCGTCTCGTAGCGCTCGCCGGGGATCCCCTTGCAGACGTTGCCGAACATCTGCACGAAGCGCCGGTAGGAGTCCCAGGCGAAGCGCTCGTTGCCGGTGGCGGCGGCGAGGCCCTCGACGGCCTGGTCGCCGAGGCCCAGGTTGAGGACGGTGTCGAGCATCCCCGGCATCGACTCGCGGGCGCCGGAGCGGACCGAGACCAGGAGCGGGTCGACCGGATCGCCGAGGGTGCGGCCGGCGCGCTCCTGCAGCCGCGCGAGGGCAGAGGCGACCTCGTCCTCGAGCCCGCTCGGCATCTCGCCGCCGGAGCGCAGGTAGGCGACGCAGGCCTCGGTCGTGATCGTGAAGCCGGCCGGGACCCGCTCGGCGCCGAGCACCCGCGTCATCTCGGCGACGTTGGCGCCCTTGCCGCCGAGCAGGTCGCGCATCTCGCGCGAGCCCTCGGCGAAGTCGTAGACGAGCTTGGTGGCGGGCGGCGCGACTCCGCCCGGATTGCCTGGGGAGGACACGGCTTGGATACTAGTATCCAAATGGCCAGCTTGGCGAGCGCGCGGTCGCGTACCCTCGTCGCGATGGCCAAGCAGAAGGCGGAGGCGGCGGTGCGGGCGACGGTCCGGGGCTCGGTCCAGGGGGTCGGCTTTCGCTACGAGGCGCGGCGGCGCGCGCTGGACCTCGGCGTCCTCGGCTGGGTCAGGAACGAAGGCGACGGCACCGTCCGGGTTCATGCCGAGGGGCCCCGGCAGGCGCTCGATTCGCTGCTCGAGTTCCTCCACCGGGGGCCGAGCGGTGCCGCTGTCACCGCGGTCGAGGTCGAGGAGGTGAAGCCGGAGGGCCACGAGCAGTTCGGGATCCGCGGGGTCGCCGCCGGCGTCTTCGTCGTCCAGGAGCACGCGGCGACCGCCCACCACTGGGACCTGCGGCTCGAGGTCGGCGGGGTGATGCGGTCGTGGGCGGTCCCGAAAGGCCCCTCGATGGACCCGGCGGTGAAGCGGATTGCGATCGAGGTCGAGGACCACGACCGCTCCCACAACGAGTTCGAGGGCCGCACCGACGGCGGCGGCGTGATCGTCTGGGACCGCGGCCCCTACGAGCAGGGCGGCCGCGTCGCCTGGCCGGAGGCGCTCGAGCGCGGCCACGCGGTCTTCGTCCTCCACGGCGAGAAGCTCCGCGGCGGCTTCGCCCTGCAGCGGACCCGGCGCGGCGAGAAGCCGCAGTGGCTGCTGATCAAGCGTAAGGACGAGGCCGCCGAACCGGGCTCCGACGTCGCCGCCGCCCGCCCCGAGTCGGTCCTCAGCGGCCAGTCGCTCGGGGAGTTGTTGGGTGGTGGTTGAGTGAGGGCGCGGGGCTAGGGACGAACCGCCGCGCTGCGGATTCGAGGGCGGCGCTCGGGGGTCCCTCCCCGGACGGAAACGACAGCCTTCGGCTGGTTTCCTGAGTGTCCGGGGAGGGACCC
>JAFDWC010000022.1 GCA_018268655.1 Actinomycetota bacterium | reverse complement strand
GGGCGGCCGCGGCCGCCCCCGTCCGTCCCCGTGCCCGCGCCGGCGAGACGGTGCTGCGGCTGACCGACCTCGAGCCCGGTGCCGGCCTCGCCGAGCTGAGCTGCGCCGCCGGCGAGGTGATCGGCATCGCTGGCGTCGAGGGCAACGGCCAGCAGCGCCTGGCGGCGGCGCTTGCCGGACTCGATCGCAGCGGCCGCTACCGGGTCGAGCTGGAGGGCGAAGACGTGACCGCGATGGGGGCGCGCGAGCGGGCGGCCGCCGGCGTCGCCTACGTTCCCGAGGACCCGGCCTCGAGCGCGCTCGTCCCCGGCTTCCCGATCACCTGGAATCTGGGGCTGCGGATCTACCGCTCGCCGCGGCTGCGGTCGCTGCGCTGGTTCGTCGACATGAACGCGCTGCGCTCGCGCGCGGCCGAAGAGATCGCTGCCTTCGACATCCGCGGCGCCACCCCCGACCTGCGCACCGCGGCGCTCAGCGGCGGCAACCGGCAGAAGGTGGTGCTGGCACGCGAGCTCGACAGCGAACCGCGCCTGCTGATCGTCGTCGACCCGACCGTCGGCCTCGACGTCGGCGCCGCCCAGAACGTCTACACGGCGCTGCGCGAGCACCGCGATCGCGGTGCCGCGATCGTCCTCATCTCCACCGACCTCGACGAGATCGAGGACCTCAGCGACCGGATCGCGGTCCTCTACCGCGGCTCGGTCGTCGGCGTGGTCGAGGCGGAAGCGGGCGAGCGGCGCGCCGTCGGGATGATGATGACCGGGCTCGGGGGAGGCGGCGATGCCGGCTAAGAGGCTGCTCGAATCGCCGCTCGCCGGGGCGATCCCGGCGGCGATCATCGCCCTCCTCGTCAGCGGCCTGCTGGTGGCGATCGCCGGCGTCTCGCCGATCAGCGCCTACAAGGCGATCTGGGAAGGGGGGCTCGGCAGCAGCAGCGCCCTCGGCGCCACCGCGGTCGCGACCCTGCCGCTGCTGTTCGCCGCCCTCGCCTTCGCCGTCACCTTTCGCGCCGGCCTCTACAACATCGGCATCGAGGGCCAGCTCTACATGGGCGCCCTCGCCTCGACCGTGGTCGGCCTCTACCTGCACGCCCCGCGCGGGGTGGTGCTGCCGGCGGCGGTGATCGCCGGCATGCTGGCCGGGATGGCCTGGGGCATCCTGCCCGCCCTGCTCAAGGTCTGGCGCGGGGTCAACGAGATCGTCTCCAGCCTCTTCCTCAGCTACATCGCGATCTACATCGTCGGCTGGCTGGTCTCCGGGCCGCTGGAAGCGCCGGGGCTGGGCGTCGCCCAGAGCGAGGTGATCCCCGAAGCGGCGCGCTTCCCGGAAATCATCGCCGGCTCGAAACTGACCTGGGCGATCCTCGTCGCGCTGGTCGCCGTGATCCTCGTCTGGCTGCTGTTCCGGACCCCCTTCGGCGTCGACCTGCGGGTGCTGGGCGGCAGCCGCCGGGTCGCCGACTACGTCGGCATCGACGTCTCGCGGACGACGATCGTCGCCTTCGCGATCAGCGGCGCCCTCGGCGGCCTCGCCGGCAGCGTCGAGCTGCTCGGCAACCAGTACTCGCTCTCGCCCGAATTCTCACCCGGCTGGGGTTACACGGGGATCGCCGTCGCGGTGCTCGGCGCCGGGGCCGCCTGGGGGATCGCCAGCGCCGCCCTCTTCTTCGGCCTGATCGGAGCTGCCGCGGTCGAGCTCCAGTTCACCGAGCAGCTGTCGCCCGACTTCGCCGTGGTCGTCCAGGCGGTGGCGCTGATCGTCGTCCTGCTCGGGCTCAAACTGCAGGGCCAGCTGCTGTTGCGGCGCTCCAGCCGGCAGGCGATGGAGGCCGAGGCGGGAGCGGACCAGGCGGCCGCCGCGGGGGGTGCGACGGTCGCATGACCGAGCTGCTCTCCAACGCCGTCACCGCCGCGACGCCGCTGATCTTCGTCGCCCTCGGCGGCCTGATCGCCGAGCGCGCCGGGATCCTCAGCATCAGCCTCGAGGGCTACATGCTGACCGGGGCCTTCGCCGCGGTCGCGATCTCGCACACGAGCGGGATCTGGGCCGGCCTCGCCGCGGCCGCCATCGCCGGCGGCCTGATCGCGCTCGCCCACGCCTTCCTCTGCATCAGTGCCCGCCTCAACCAGATCATCTCCGGGCTGGCGCTGAACCTGTTCGCGCTCGGGATCACCGGCTTCCTCAACAGCTTCGTCTTCGGCGAAGGGCAGGCGGGAACCCAGGTGCCCGGCTTCTCGCCGCTCAAGATCCCGGGCCTCTCCTCGATCCCGGTCGTCGGCCCGGCGCTCTTCGACCAGCCGCCGTTCACCTATGCGGCGGTGCCGCTGGCGATCGCCGTCTCCTTCTTCTTCTGGAAGATGCGGCCGGGGCTGACCCTGCACGCGGTCGGCGAGCATCCGGCGGCGGCCGAGACCCGCGGCGTGCCGGTCTTCCGCTACCGCTACCTGGCGGTGGTGACGAGTGGCGCTCTCGCCGGGATCGGCGGCGCCGCCCTCTCGATCGGCATCCTTGACTCGTTCACCGACAACATGACCGCCGGCCGCGGCTACATCGCCCTGGCGGCGATCGTCTTCGCCGGCTGGCGGCCGCTCTGGGCGGTCGGCGCCTGCCTCCTCTTCGGCCTCGCCGATGCGGCCCAGGTCTCGGCCAACGCGCTCAACATCAACGTGCCCTTCGAGCTGCTGGCGACGGCGCCATACGTGGTGACGATCATCGCCCTGATCATCCTCGGCCGCCGCGGGCGGGCCCCCGGCGGCCTCGGCATCCCCTACCTGAGGGGTGCGCGATGAGGGCCTGGCGCGGGGCGGCTGACGAACTTGCGGAGAGGCGGGAAACCACCAAGGCGACACGAGGAGAGAGATGGCTTACCAGGTAGGAGTTGACGTCGGCGGCACCTTCACGGACCTTGTCGTCGGCAACGGCGACGGCGCGATCTACAAGACCAAGACCCCCTCCGTGCCCGGCGACGAGTCGGCCGGCATCCTCAGCGGTCTCGGCGACGCCGCCGGCAACTACGGCGAAGACCTGGCCGGCTTCCTCAGCCAGATCGAGGTGCTGGTGCTGGGGACCACCGCGGTCACCAACGCGATGCTCGAGTACGACGGCGCCAACACCGGCCTGATCACCACCGGCGGCTTCCGCGACATCATCGAGATCCGCCGCAGCTACCGCGAGCACCTGTTCGACATCCGCCTCCCCGCGCCGCACGCGATCGTCCCCCGCCAGAAGCGGCTCGGGGTGACCGAGCGGATCGACTACCAGGGCCGGGTGGAGATCCCGCTCGACGAGGACGAGGTGCGCGCCGCGGTCGCCCGGCTCGGCGAGCTGGGGGTCGAGTCGGTCGCCGTCTGCCTGCTCTTCTCGTTCCTCAACCCCGCCCACGAGGAGCGGGTGCGCGAGCTGGTCCTCGAGCAGCTGCCGGAGGTGCCGGTGACGCTCTCCTCAGAGGTGCTGCCTCAGGTGCGCGAGTTCGAGCGCCTCTCGACGACCCTGGTCAACGCCTACACGCGGCCGAAGATCGAGCTCTACTTCCACAAGCTGAGCACCCGGCTCGCCGACGAGGGCTTCGCCGGCGAGCTCTTCGTGATGCACTCCAACGGCGGCATGGTCGGCGTCGACTACGCCGCTGAGCACTCGGTCGAGCTGCTGCTCTCCGGCCCGGCCGGCGGGGTCGTCGCCGGCGCCGAGGTCTCGACCCTCGGCGGCTACCGCGACGTGATCACGGTCGACCTCGGCGGCACCAGCTACGACGTCTGCCTGGTCAAGGACTCCCAACCGGCGACCGGGACCGAACAGTGGGTCAGCCGTTACCGGATCGGGACGCCGATGGTCGACGTCCACACGGTCGGCGCCGGCGGCGGCTCGATCGCCTGGATCGACGACGGCGGCGCCCTCCGGGTCGGCCCCCAGAGCGCCGGCGCCCGCCCGGGACCCGTCTGCTACGGCCGCGGTGGCGAGGAGCCGACGGTCACCGACGTCGACCTGATCATGGGCTACCTCAGCCCCGACTACTTCCTCGGCGGCCGCATGAGCCTCGACGTCGAGGCGGCGCGGCAGGCGATCGAGGAGAAGATCGCGAAGCCGCTGGGGCTGGAGACGATGGAGGCGGTGAGCGGGATCTTCCGCATCATCAACAACTCGATGAGCAACGCGATCCGGCACGTGACCGTGGCCCGCGGCCGCGACCCACGCGACTTCGCGATGTGCGTGTTCGGCGGCGCCGGCGCGATCCACGCCGGCGCTCAGGCGCCCGACCTGGGGATCCGCACGATCCTCGTCCCCAAGGCCGCCTCGGTGCTGTCGGCGCTCGGCAACCAGATGGCGAACTTCAAAATCACCAAGGTCCGCAGCTTCATCAAACGCACCGACCGGATCGAGCTGGAGGAGCTGAACCAGTTGTTCGGCGAAATGCTGGAAGCGGCGGAAGCCGACCTCGGCCGCCAGGACAAGGTCTCCGAGCTGCTCAGCCAGCGCTACATGGACGTCCGCTACCAGGGGCAGACCCACGAGGTGACGGTGCCGGTCCGCTCGCGCACCCGGCGCCTCACCCAGCTCAACCTGAACACGGCGCTGGGCGAGTTCCACGAGCAGCACGAGCAGCTCTACTCGTTCAAGCGGCCGGAGCAGCCGAGCGAGGTGCTGAACCTGCGGCTCGACCTGATCGGCCGCCGCGAGACCAGCTCGCTGCGCGGCGAGGCGTTCGGTTCCGAGGACCCGGCGGAGGCGCTGCGGGGCGAGCGCGACGCCTACTTCCCGAGCCGCGAGAGCTTCGTCTCGACCCCGGTCTACAACGGCGAGAAGCTGACCCCGGGGCACCTCGTCGTCGGCCCGGCGATCATCGAGGAGCCCGACACCACGATCGTCGTCTACCCGGACCAGGAGGCGATGGTCGACCAGTACCGCAACTACGTGATCGAGATCCAGGCCGGGAGCTTCGCGTGAGCTCCGCGGTCAGCGCCGGCGAGCGCCCCGAGGTCGATCCGGTAACCGCGGCGATCGTCGCAGGCAAGCTCGGCGCGGTGGTCGACGACATGGCGACGACGCTCGCCAACGTCGCCCCCTCGCGCCTGCTCAGCACCAGCCGCGCCTTCGCCTGCGCGCTGCTCGACGAGCGCGGCGAGGTGGTCACGATCGATTCCCCAACCCATCTGCCGACCGTGCAGGAGACGGTCGCCAACTGCCTCGACGCCTACCAGTTCGACATCGCCTCCGACGACGTGATCGTCACCAACGATCCCTACGGCGGCGGCTCCTCGGTTCACCACCTGACCCTGGTCGCGCCGGTCGGGATCGAGGAAGAGACGGTCGCCTACCTAGCCGTCCAGGCCCACATGGCCGACATCGGCGGCACCGTGATCGGCAACTACAACCCGATCGCCTGGGAGCTCTGGCAGGAGGGCGCCCGGTTCACGCCGCTCAAGGTCGTGGTCGAGGGCAAACGGCGCCGCAGCGCGATCGACACCCTGCTCCTCAACGGGCGCCAGCCGGCCGCCTACCGCGGCGACCTGGAAGCGGTTCTGGCGACCGCCAACGTCGGCCGCGAGCGGGTCGCGCAGCTGGTCGCCGAGCAGGGGCTGGAGCGGACCCGGCAGGGGATGGAGACCAGCATCGTCTACGCCGAGCGCCGCTTCCGGGCGGCGCTTGCGCGGCTGCCCGAGGGCGAGTTCGAGGGTGCGGCGACGCTCGACCACGACGGCCAGGGCCGCCGCGACCTCAGCGTCCGGGTCAGCCTGCGGCGCGACGGCGAGGACGGCGTCGCGCTCGACTTCTCGGCCAGCGACGAGCAGTCGGCCGGCTTCGTCAACAGCCCGCGGGCGAACACGGTTGCCTTCGGGCTGCTGCCGCTGCTGGGGTTGATCGACGACTCGGTTCCCCGCAACGCCGGCCTGCTGCGGGCGCTGGCGGTGACGACCAGGCCCGGCACCCTGGTCGACCCGACGTACCCGGCCCCGACCGGCTGGTGCCGCGACCACGTCGGCTGCGAGATCGCCGAGAGCGTCGGCGTGGCCCTGGCGGCGGCGCTGCCCGAGGAGGGCGGCGTCCTCCACGCCAGCCAGCCGCTGCTGTTCACGGTCGACCAGCGGACCGTGGTCGGCGGCGTCGAAGAGCAGCTGCGCCGCAGCGACTTCGTGCGGCTGGCCCAGCCCGGTTCCGCGGCCAGCGCCCACGGCGACGGCTGGGGCGCGCCGGGGACGCTCTCGCGCGGCCTCTTCCCCTCGATCGAGGAGTTCGAGGCGGAGAACGCGGTCGCGGTCGAGCGGCTCGAGTACGTGACCGACTCGGGCGGCGTCGGCGAGCACCGCGGCGCCCCGGCCACCGAGGTGGTGATCCGGCTCGGCGAGGGCGACGGCGAGCGGCTGTTCGCGGCCGCCGCCGGGGTCGTCCACGGGCCGGCCGGCTGGGCCGGCGGTGGGGGCGGCGGCGGCGCCGAGCTGCGGGTCGGCGAGAGCGTCGGCGAGGAGGAGGCCGAGATCGAGGACGTCGTCTTCGACCGGCCGCTGGCGGCCGCGGCGCGGCTGCGGATTCGGGCCGCCGCCGGCGGCGGCTGGGGCGACCCGCGCCGGCGCGACCCGGAGCGGGTCCGGGCCGACGTGCTCGGCGGCTACGTCTCCGCGCCGGCGGCGGCCGAGCTCTACGGCCAGGACGTAAACGTCAGCACGAGCGAGGAGGTTCACTAAATGGCCGTCGACGTCGTCTTCGGCGAGATCGTCCGCGAGTACTTCGAGTCCGTCGCGAAAGAGATGAACACGACGATGGACAACACGGCGCTCTCGCCGATCTTCAACGAGACCCACGACTGCTCGGCCGGGCTCTTCTTCTTCGACGGCCGCGAGGTCAGCCTGATCGCCCGCGCCAACGCCGAGCCGGTCCACATCTTCGCCTCGGTGCACTCGGTCGAGGGGTTGATCAGCTACTACCGCAACGACCTCGCCAACGGCGACATCGTGATGGTCAACGACCCCTACTTCCACGGCAGCCACATCCCCGACTGGACCGTGATGAAGCCCGTCTTCTACGAGAACAAGCCGGTCTTCTTCCCCGGCATCCGCGCCCACATGGTCGAGGTCGGCGGCCCCCAGGCGGGCGGCTACAACCCGGCCGCCCGCGACGTCTGGCAGGAGGGCTTCCGGCTGGCTCCGATCAAGCTCTTCGAGCGGGGCGAGATGCGGCGCGACTACGTCGAGCTGCTGCGGGCCAACAACCGCACCCCGGAAATCATGGAGGGCGACCTCAACGCGATGCTCGGCGCCTGCCGGGTGGCCGAGCGAAGGGTCCGCGAGATCGTCGACAAGTACGGCTTCGAGGAGGTGCTGGAGGCCGTCCACTACACCCTCGACTACAGCGAGCGGCGGCTGCGCAGCGAGATCTCGAAGTGGCCCGACGGCGACTACCACGGCCGCAGCGTGCTCGACAGCGACTTCGCCGAAACCCGCGACATCGAGGTCGAGTGCACGATCCACGTCCGCGGCGACCAGGTCGACGTCGACTTCGAGGGCAGCCACGAGCAGACCCGCGGCTACATCAACAGCCGCCCCGGCAACAGCGGCTCCTGGGTCTACAGCGCCTTCAGCACCGTCTTCGACGACATCCCGATCAACTCCGGCTTCTTCCGGCCGATCTCGCTGACCCTGCCGGAGGGGACGGTGGTCAACCCGGTGGCGCCGGCGCCGGTCGGCAACTCGACCGTCTGCATCGGCAACGACATCGGCCAGGCGACGGTCAAGGCGCTCGAGGAGATCGTCCCGAAACGGGTCGGGGCGGCGACCCTCGACCTCGTCACCGACGCCTTCTTCGGCGTCGACGTGCGCCAGCCGGAGGCCCCGTTCTACGTCTCCTTCGAGTACTGGGCGACGCCGATCTCCTCCGGCGCCGCCTACGGGGTCGACGGCTGGGGCGCCTGGTCGACCCCGCACTGCTCGCTGAAAATGCCGACGATCGAGCTGACCGAGGTCCAGTACCCGATCATGTACCTGCGCGGCGAGTACACGACCGACTCGGCGGCGCCGGGGCGCTGGCGGGGGACGCCGGCGCTGCAGACGGTGCGCAAGAACCCCGACGGCTGCGTCGTCACCCACGTGATCAACATCCAGGGGCACCGGCACCCGCTGCAGGGCTTCGCCGGCGGCTCCGACGGCGCCGGCAACTGGGCGATCGTCGACTGGCAGGGGTCGGGCGAGCAGCTGATCGACGAGGTCGCGATCAACTACGAGAGCCAGCCCGGGGAGCTGATCCTCTACCAGTCCGGCGGCGGCGGCGCCTGGGGCCCGGCGCTCGAGCGCGACCCGGCCGCGGTCCTGCGCGACGTCCTCGACGAGCTGGTCACGGTGGCGGCGGCCGCCGAGCACTACGGCGTCGTGATCGACCCCGAGCGCCTCGTCGTGCTGACCGAGGAGACGGCGGCGATGCGGGCGGAGATGGCCGCTTGAGCCCAGGTCCCGACCGCTCGGCGCTGGTCGCCGCCGGGCGCCGCCACCAGTGGCTGGCGCTCGGCTTCGACGAGAGCTACTTCGACGCCGACCCGATCGTCGTCAGCGGCGGCGAGGGGCCGTACCTGATCGACGCCGGCGGCCGCCGCCTGATCGACGCCCTGGCGCTGCAGTCGGCCGGGGTGCTCGGGCACAACCACCCGCGGGTGGTGGAGGCGATGCGCGAGCAGCTGGGGCGGATGACCAGCAACGTCGCCGGTGTCCTCCCGTCCGATCGCAGCATCGAGCTGGCGGCGAAGCTCACCGAGCTCAGCGGCGGCGAGCTCAGCCGCGCCTTCTTCGTGCTGAGCGGCTCCGACGCCAACGACGCGGCGATCAAGCTCGCCCGCCAGTACTGGAAGAACCGCGGCCGCGGCACCAAGTACAAGACGATCGTCCGCCGCCACGGCTACCACGGCGGCACCCTCGCGACCAACGCCGCCAGCGGCAACAACCGCTACCCCCACAGCGCCTTCGAGCCGCTGCCGGCGGGCTTCGTCCACGTCGAGTCGCCCTACCCGCGCGAGTGCCGGCTCTGCGGCGGCGCCGGGCCCTGCACCCTCGCCTGCGCCGAGGCGATCGAGCAGCAGCTGGTCTACGAGGACCCCGAGTCGGTCGCCTGCGTGCTGGTCGAGGGGACGATGGCGGTGGCCGGGATCGTGCCGCCGCCACCCGGCTACATGGCGCGACTGCGGCAGATCTGCGACCGCCACGAGGTGTTGCTGATCGTCGACGAGGTGGTGACCGGGATGGGCCGCACCGGCGAGTGGTTCGAGTTCCAGAGCGAGGGGATCGTCCCCGACGTCGCCGTCCTCGCCAAGGTGCTGAGCGCCGGCCACATGCCGCTCGGCGCGCTGCTCGCCCGCGAGGAGGTGGCCGCGGCCTTCCAGGGCCCGCCCGAGCGCCGCTTCCTCGCCGGCACCACCCTGGGCGGGACGCCGCTCGCCTGCGCGGCGGCGCTGGCGGCGATCGAGGTGGTCGCCGAGGAGCGCCTGGCCGAGCGGGTGCTGTGGCTGGGCGAGCAGGCGCGGGCGCGGCTGCTGGCGCTGCAGGAGCGCTCGCGGATCGTCGCCGAGGTGCGGGTGCGGGGGGCGATGATGGCGATCGAGTGGGCGGCCGACGGCGAGGCCGGGACCCCGTTCGCCGACGTCGGCGCAGTCAAGCGGCGGGCGATCGAGCTCGGCCGCGAGCACGGCGTCCACTTCTTTGGCGGCCCGCCGCAGTCGCTGCTGCTGATCCCGCCCTCGAACATCGAGGAGGGGGCGCTGGAGCAGCTGCTGGCGGCGGTCGAGCGGGTGGTCGCCGGGATCGAACGCGAGTTCCCGGCCTAGCGCGCCGGGGGAGAGGAGCTGGGATGCCGGAAGCGGTGAGCGAAGGGGTGCGGATCAACTACGCCGAGCGCGGCGCGGGCGAGGAGGTGGTGGTGCTGGTGCCGGGCCTCGGGATGAGCCTGCGGACCTGGGACGCGACGACCGAGGCGCTGGCGCGCAGGTACCGGGTGCTGGTGATCGATCCGCGCGGCTCCGGCGAGAGCGAGGCCCCGGACCACCCCTACACGGCGGCGACGGTCGCCGCCGACGTCGGCGCCGTCCTCGATGCCGCCGCGGTCGAGAGCGCCCACCTGGTCGGCCAATCGATGGGCGGGATGATCGCCCAGGACTTCGCGCTGGCGGCGCCGCAGCGGGTCCGCTCGCTGACCCTGGTTTCGACCTACGCCGTCACCGACACCTGGTCGCGGCAGGTGCTCGAGGGGCGGCGCGGCCTGATCGCTGCCGGCGGCCTGCCACTGCAGTTCTCGATGTCGGTCTTCTTCGTCTTCTCGCCGCGCGCCTACCGCGAGATCGGCGACTTCATCGCCGGCCTGCGGGCGCGGATCGCCGAGAACCCGCCGGACGAAGCCGGTTACCTGCGGCAGCTCGAGTTCTGCCTCGGGCACGACGCCAGCGCCGGCCTCGGCACGGTCACGGCGCCGACCCTGGTGGTCGCCGGCCGCGAAGACTTCATCACCTCGGCGATCCAGAACCGGGAGCTGGCGGCGCTGATCCCCGGCGCCCGCTACGAGGAGTTCGACGACTGCTCGCACGGGCTGATCTGGGAACGGCCGGAGCGCTTCGCCGAGCTGCTGTTGGAGTTCCTCGATGAGTGAGGCGCTGCTGATAAAGGGGGGCTGCGTCGTCACCATGGACGCCGCCCGCCGCCGCTTCGACCCGGGCGCCGTCCTGGTCGAGGGCTCGCGGATCGCCGCCGTCGGTCCCAGCCAGGAGCTGGCGGCCGCATACCCCGGCGTCGCCTCGATCGAGGCAGCGGGGGCGCTCGTCACCCCGGGCCTGATCGACGCCCACAACCACCCGATCCACTACCTCTCCAAGGGCCTCGCCGACGACCTCGAGCTGAGCGTCCGCTCCTACCGGAACATCTGGCCGTTCGAGGCCGGGTTGACCCCCGAGGAGGCTCACCTGAGCTCGCTCGGGACCTTCGCCGAGATGATCCGCGGCGGCACCACCTGCTTCGTCGACCCCGGCAGCCCCCGGCCCCACGAGGTGGCCAGGGCGGCGGCCGAGATCGGGATCCGCGGTGTCGTCAGTCGCGAGGCCTGGGACCTGCCCGACGAAAACGCGCCGGCGGGGCTGCTTGAGCAGACCGACGCCGTCCTCGCCGCCGGCGAGGAGGTGGTCGAGCGCTGGAACGGCGCCGCCGACGGCCGCCTGCGCGCCTGGCTCTCGCTGGTCCGGCCGAGCTCGGTCAGCGACGAGCTCTGCCGCCGGACCAAGCGCCGCGCCGACGAGCTAGGCGTCGGCATCCACGGTCACCTGGTCGCCTCCCGGACCGAGGACAGGGACACCCAGCGCGTCGTCGGCAGCGGCTCGGCGGTCCCCCGCTACGCCGAGCTCGGCCTGCTCGGGCCGAACCTCTGCCTCGCCCACCTCGGCTGGCTCGAGGACGCGGAGATCGAGCTCCTGCTCGAGGCCGGGGTGAAGGGGGTCCACTGCCCCTCCGCCAGCATGCTCGGTGGCTTCGGGGTGATCGCCCACGGCCGCTTCCCGGAGCTGGTCGAGGCCGGCGTGCCGGTCGCCCTCGGCAGCGACGCGGCGGCTATCAGCCGCTTCCTCGACATGGTCCGGGTCGGCTACCTGGCGGCGTGCGGGCACAAGGACGCCCGCATCGACCCGACCGTGATGGGCGCCGATTGCGCCTTCGAGATGCTGACCAGCGGCGGCGCCCGCTGCGTCCTCTGGGAGGACGAGATCGGCTCGCTGGAGGCCGGCAAGGCCGCGGATCTGGTCGTCTGGGACACCGACGGGCTCGAGTGGCACCCGAACCCCCTCGCAAACCCGATCCGCAACCTGATCTATTCGGCGAGCGGCCGCTCGGCCCGGACGGTCTTGATCGACGGCAACGTCGTCATGCGCGATCGCGTCATCGCCAACCTCGACCTCGACCCGTTCCTGGCCGCGGCCGACGCGGCCGCGGCCGCGGTCCGGGCTCGCCTCGGGCTCGAGGTCGGCGCCGAGGGCGGCCGCGCCGCGGGAGCGACGGCGGGCTGATGTACCGGGTCGGGATCGACGTCGGCGGCACCTTCACCGACTACGTCGCCAGCCGCGACGGCGGCCGCATGGTCAGCGGCAAGACGCCGTCGACCCCGGGCCGCGAGAACGTCGCGGTGCTGAACGCGATCGAGCGGATCGCGGCCGCCTACGAGTCGCCGCTGGCGCAGCTGCTGGGCGAGACCGAGGTGATCAACTTCGGCACCACCGTCGCCACCAACGCGATGCTGGAGCACAAAGGCGCCCGGGTGGCCCTGCTCGGGACCGAGGGCTTCCGCGACATCATCGAGCTGCGGCGCGGGTTCAAGGAGAGCCTCACCGACATCCGCCTCGAGGCCCCGCCGCCGATCGTGCGGCGCCGGTTCCGGATCGGGATCAGCGAGCGGATCGGAGCGGACGGCAGCGTTCGCACGCCTCTCGCCGAGGACCAGGTCCTGGCGGCGGTCGAGCGGCTGAAGGGCGAAGGGATCGTCTCCTACGCGGTCTGCTTCATGCAGGCCCCGGCGAACCCGGTCCACGAGCGGCGCTGCGCGGAGATCATCAACCAGGTCCACCCCGAGGCGCACGTCAGCCTCTCGACCGACGTGCTCAACCAGATCGGCGAGTTCGAGCGGCTGAGCACGACCCTGATGAACGCCTACCTGAGCCCGGTCCTGCGCGACTACATGGCGCGCCTGCTCGACGAGCTCGGCGAGCGCGGCTTCGGCGGCCGGTTGCTGGTGATGCAGTCGAACGGCGGTACGGCGGAGGCCTCCGAACTCGGCCGTCTCGGCGCCTCCGCCCTGCTCTCGGGCCCGGCCGGGGGAGTGGTCGCGGCCGCCAGCCTCGGCAGCGCCACGGAGCACCCGAACATCATCGGGGTCGACATGGGCGGGACCTCCTACGACGTCTCCCTGGTCAGGGACGGGCGGCCGGAGGTTCGCACCGACGCCTGGGCGGCGCGCTATCGGATCGGCCTCTCGGTGCTCGACATCCACACGATCGGGGCGGGCGGCGGCTCGATCGCCTGGCTCGACGAGGCGAGGGCGATCCAGGTCGGCCCCGGCAGCGCCGGGGCGACCCCGGGGCCGGCCTGCTACGGGCGCGGTGGTGAGAGGCCGACCGTGACCGACGTCAACCTCGTCCTCGGCTACCTCTCGGAGGAGAACTTCATCGGCGGCGAGATGGCGCTCGATCGCGCCGCCGCCGAGCGCGCGATCCGCGAGCAGGTCGCCGAGCCGCTCGGGATCGACCTGGTCGAGGCGGCGGTCGGGATCGCCCGGATCGTCAACAGCAACATGAGCAACGGGATCCGCTACGTCTCGGTGGCCCGCGGCCACGACCCCCGCGACTTCGCGCTGCTCGCCTTCGGCGGCGCCGCGGCGACGCATGCCCCGATCCAGGCGCGGGACCTCGGCATCCGCACGATCCTGGTGCCGAAGTCCGCCGGGGTCCTGAGCGCCTACGGGACGCTGCTCTCGGACCTCAAGGTCTCGACCGTGGCCAGCCATCTCAGCCTGATCGAGGACGTCGACAGCGGGGAGCTGAACGAGATCTTCGCCGACCTCTGGGCGCGGCACCGGCACGCGGTCGAGTCGAGCGACGTGACCGAGATCGAGCGGCGGCTCTTCTTCGACCTCCGCTACGCCGGTCAGGTGCACGAGATCACGATCCCGCTCGAGGTCAACGGCGCGGGGATCGACGACGCCGTCCTCGCGGCGGCGGTCGAGGCCTTCCACGAGCAGCACGAGCGCCTCTACACCTTCCGTCTCGAGCACAAGCCGGTCGAGCTGATGACGCTGCGCCAGGACATCATCGGGGTGCGCCGGAAGGCACCGTGGAAGCCCGGCCGAGCCCGCGGCGGCGGTGAGGGCGTCACCGCCTCGGGCCGGCGGGTCGCCTGGCTGCCCGAGCGCGACGGGGATTACGCGGAGACCGAGATCGCGGTCTACGACGGCGCCCGGATCGAGCCCGGAGACGTGATCGCGGGGCCGGCCGTCGTCGGCGAGGACAACACCACGATCCTGCTCCTGCGGGGGGACCGCGCCCGGGTCGACGACCGCGGCACCTACGTGATCGACGTCGAGGAGCCATGGTGAGGCCGGCGTTCGCCGCGGCCGTCGCCCAGATCCGCGAGGCCTGCCCCTGGGACCCCGATCCGGTGGTCGCGGTCGCCGACGGAGAGGGGAGGCTGCTGTCGGCATCGGACGGCCGCGGGGTGGCCTCGCTGGAATCGGTCGCGCGCTTCGTCCGCCGCTCCTTCGCCGCCGACTGGGGCCCGGGATCGGCGGCGGTCAGCAACGATCCGTTCGTCGGTGCGGCCGACATCTGCGAGATGACGCTGGTCAGCGCCGTCCCCGACGGGCTCGCCCTCGCCCGGGTCCGGGTCCCCGACCTCGGCGGCTTCGATTTCGGCGGCGTCGCCCCCGGCGCGCTGGACGTGTGGGGCGAGGGGGCCCGGTTCCCGGCCCTGCGGATCGCGATCGACGCTGGGCAAAGGGCGGAGGGGAGGGCGCTCCTCCGCCTCAACTCGCGGACGCCCCGGTTGCTCGATCGCGCCCTCGACGCCCTCGGCGAGGCGGCCGCGTGTGGCGCCGAGGTGCTCGGCGAGCGCAGCGCCCTGGAGAGCGAGCGGCTGGAGGCCGCCGCGGCGGCGAGCGCCGCGCTCGGCGCTCTGCGGCCGGGCACCTATGCGGCAGAGGTCGAGATCGACGTTCCGGGCCAGCCGCCGGGGCCGGCGGTCCGGGCAGCGCTGACGGTCGGCGAGGAGATCGAGCTCAGCTTCTCCGAGTCCGACCCCGCGGTCGAGCGGCCGCTCAACAGCACCGCGCCGTTGACGACCGATTGCAGCCTGGCTGAGATCGAAAGCGGAGTCGCTGGCTTCCGGGCGGCGCCGGGCGCCCTCGAGGCGATCTCGGTCGACGCGGGGGCGGGAACGATCGCCGGCGCCGAGCTGCCGGCGACGACGTCGCTGGCGCGCTTCCTGACCGAGGGCGCGATCCGCGCCGCGGTCCAGGACGTGCTGCGGCAGGCCGGCGGGGCGGAGCGGACCACGACCTGGTGGGAGGCCGAGGGATCGCAGGCCTTCGCGCAACTGATCGACCCAGCCGACCTCCGGCTGCGGGCCGAGAGAGTGGCCTGGCTGGTGGAGCTGGAGCAAGGAGACGACGATGACTGAGACCAGGCTCGATCAGGGCGAGCTGATCACCGCCGAGATCATCCGCAACTCGCTGGAGACGGTCTGCAAGGAGCTCAGCGCCACGGTCGAGAACACCGCGCTCTCCCCGATCTTCACCCTGAACCACGACTACTCGTGCGGCGTCTTCTATTCCGGGGACGGGGGGCAGGTTCAGCTCCTGGCCCGCGACCAGGCGGTCCCGGTCCACATCTTCGCCTCGCTCGACTCGGTCCAGATCATGTTCGAGACCTTCCCCGACGACATCCGCGAGGGCGATGTCTTCCTGGTCACCGATCCGTACATGGGAGGCACCCACTGTCCCGACTGGACGATCATCCGCCCGGTCACGGTGGCGCCCGGGGTGACCTTCCTGACCTGCGTCCGCGGCCACGTCAACGACGTCGGCGGGCCGGTGCCCGGGAACTACAACGTCAACGCCCGTGACGTCTGGCAGGAGGGGTTCCGGATCCCGCCGGTGCGGATCGTCTCCGCCGGCGAGCACGTCGGCGACATCTGGGAGACGATCCTCGCCAACACGCGCCTGCCGGCCGAGGTCCGCGGCGACCTGATGGCGATGGTCGGCGCCTGCCAGGTGGGCGAGAGGCGAATCCGCGAGCTGGCCCGCAAGTACGGCGTCGAGATGCTGCGCCGGAGCGTCGACTACATCGTCGACTACTCGGAGAAGCGGCTGCGGGCGACGATCGCGGAATGGCCCGACGGCAGCTACGAGCACACCGGCTACGTTGACCACGACTTCGCCGGCAACCGCGACGTCCCGGTGCGGGTGAAGGTGACGGTCAGCGGCGAGGAGGTGGTCGTCGACTTCGACGGGACCAGCGGCGAGGTCCCCGGCTTCATCAACAGCCCGACGGGGAACACGATCTCCCAGGTCTTCACCGCGCTGACGGCGCTCTGCCCGGACATCCCCATCAACAGCGGCTTCTTTCGGCCCGTCTCCGTCGTCCTGCACCCGCAGACGATGGTCAACCCCGACCCGCCGGCGCCGGTTGGCAACTGCACCCTGACCCCGGGCACGACGATCATCGACACGGTGATGAAGGCCTTCGAGCAGATCCGGCCGGAGCTCGTCGGCACCGCGGCCGTCGACATGAACGGCGCCCGCTGCTTCGGCGTCTCGGCGGCGACGGGCCGGTACTGGGTGTCGTCCGATCTCGCCGCGACGGCGATGTCCGCCGGTGGCGCTCGCGGGACCGACGGCTGGGGAGGATGGGCGGCGACCTTCTGCGCGCTCAACCTGCCGCCGCTGGAGATGTTCGAGCTGCAGTTCCCCTGGGAGTACGTGCTCGACGAGTACGCGCGCGATACCGCGGCGCCGGGCCGTTGGCGCGGCGCGCCGGCGATCCACTACCGCCGCCGGCATACGGACCAGATGCGCTGCACGATCTACAACGGCGGCGCCCGCAACACCCTGGTCGGCTACGCCGGCGGGGGCGACGGCGCCGGCAACTACTGGGTGATCCGCGAGGGCGAAGCCGACGAGATGACGGTCACCGAGAGCTGTTACGCGGAGCCCCTCTCGGTGGGGTCGCTGCTGTTCGCCCAGTCCGGCGGCGGTGGCGGCTGGGGGGACCCGTTCGAGCGCGAGCCGGCCGCCGTGCTCGATGACTGGCTCGACGACATCGTCTCCACCGACGGCGCCCGGCGCGACTACGGCGTCGTCATCGATCCCGCCCGGCAGGAGGTCGATCTCGAGGCGACTCGGCGGCAGCGCGCCGGCGGCGGGTCCCGGTCTCCGGCCGCCGGGTAGTCGCGTCGAAGTGGCGGTTCGCCTGCTCTTCGAGCCGTTCGTAGATCGTGTTGAAGACGTCGATCGCCTCTTCGCGGAACTGCGGCGCCGACATGTAGTCGTCGGGTAGCTGCGGGTCGAGGGCGGGGAACTGGCGGAAGGAGTGGACGGCGCGGGTGCGGATCTGGAACGCTTCCTGGTCGTTGATCGAGCGTCGTCTGGCGTGGTAGGGCTTGAACTCCTCGAGGAAGTCGCGGTAGCGCTCGGAAAGCTCCTCCTGCGGCCACATTCGCGAGACGAAGGCGCGGAAGTCGAGCGCCGCGGCGGGGCTGCCGATCATCACCCCGCAGTAGCGCTGCACGTCGAGGTCCTCGATCACCTCGACCGCTTCGGCTTCGCGGTTGTGGGGGGAGACCCAGGTGCCGTCCTGCAGCGCTCCGAAGCCGAGGAAGCGCAGCCGTCGCGAGAGCCGGCCGCGCTTGAGCCGCTCCTCCTCGGGGATCGCGTGCCAGACCACGGTCCAGCTGTCGGCCGCGGGCGGGCCGCTGCCGAGCGAGAAGATGCGCTTGTCGCCCTCCTTCAGCAGCTTGCGGCTGCGGTTGGTGAGGGTGTAGAAGGCAAGCCTCCCGACCCGCGACCGCTCCAGCAATTCCCGGTTGACGAGCCGGATCAGGGCGATCCGGGCGGCGCCGGCGGAGAAGCCGAACTCGCCCAGCAGCTCGACCATCCCGCCCGACCAGAAGCGCCGGCTGCGCGGCCGCAGGTAGCTGCCGAGCATGGTGATCACGAGCTCCTGCGGCTGCAGGCCCGAGCCGTTGCGTCCGTTTGCTGCCGAGGTCATCGAGCGGCTGGCTCAGAGGTACCCATCCGCTTGGGTACCTTAATCGTCCGGACGGAGCCTTGGCGCAGCCGGACACTTAGTGCACTGTTCACCGGAGCAATAAGTAGTCTATGCTCCACGCAGAGGCAGCGTCAAGGGTCGTTGCAAGCAGAGACGGAGGCCCGCTCGATGGAATCCAGATTCTGGAGCACCGGAACCGAGATCGTCGGTCGCCGCCGTGCCGGCGACCGGATGGGCGCCTAGGCGATGGCCGAGGTGGTCGCAGTCAGCGTCGGCCGGCCGGCCGAGATTCCGTACCGCGGCGGCACCGTGCGCACCGCCTTCGTCAAGCAGCGACAGGCCGGGCCGGTCGCGGTCGGGACCCTCGGCCTCGAGGGCGACGAACAGGGCGACCAGGTCCGCCACGGCGGCCCCGAGAAGGCGGTGATGGCCTACGCGCATGAGCACTACCCGTACTGGCGGCAGCGGCTCGAGCGCGAGATCGAGATGCCGGCGTTCGGCGAGAACCTGACGGTGCGGGGGATGGGGGAGGACGAGGCGCGGATCGGCGACGTCCTCCGCCTCGGCGAGGCCGTGGTCGAGATCTGCCAGGCGCGCCAGCCGTGCTTCAAGATCGCCGCCCGCTACGAGCTGCCGAAGATCGCCAAGTGGGTCCAGGAAGCCGGGTTCACCGGCTACTACATGCGGGTCCTAGAGCCCGGCTCGGTCTGGGAGGGAGCGGCAATCGAGCGGCTCGACTCGCCCCACCCGGAGCTGACGATCAGCGAGATCAACCGCCTCCTCTACCGCGACAAACGCGACGCCGACGGGCTGCGGGCGGCGCTGGCGGCGCCGCAGCTGGCGGCGGTGCTGCGGGGGATCTTCGAGCGCCGCCTCGCCGGCGCCGTCGAAGACTTCGGCGAACGCCTCTACGGCAGCGACGAGCTGCTCAGCCAGCCCCCCGGCTGAGCCGGGCAACGGCCGCCGCGGGCCGGGCGCTCAGCCGCGGACCGAGGACTCGGGGGCGTGGACCGGGCGCCAGCCGGCGGCCGGCGCCGAGGTCGGGTCGAGATCCTCGAAGCTGCGCATCGGCGAGCGCGGCGGGCCGACCGTCCCGTCCTGCGGCTTGCGGCGGCCGGAGCGGTACTGGGGGATCCAGGGGTCGGCGCGGAATTCCTGCTCGGCGGCGGCGTGGTGGGTCCAGTGCGGGTCGTAGAGGTGGGGGCGGCCGAGCGCGCAGAGGTCGGCGCGGCCGGCGAGGATCGTCGTGTTGACGTCCTCGGCGCTGGAGATCGCGCCGACGGCGATCGTCGGGATCCCGACCTCGTTGCGGATGCGATCGGCGAACGGGGTCTGGAAGCTGCGGCCGTAGGCGGGTTCCTGGTCCGCGGAGACCTGTCCGGCGGAGACGTGGACGACGTCGACGCCGTGGTCCTTCAGCAGCCGCGCCAGCGCCACCGCGTCGTCGCCGTCGAAGCCGCCGGGGACCCAGTCGGTGGCGGAGATCCGGACCGAGACCGGCAGCTCCTGCGGCCAGGCCGCGCGGCAGGCGTCGAGCACCTCGAGCGGGAAGCGGGCGCGGCCGGCGAGGTCGCCGCCGTAGGCGTCCCGGCGCTGGTTGGTCAGCGGCGAGAGGAACGAGGAGAGCAGGTAGCCGTGGGCGAAGTGGACCTCGAGCAGGTCGAAGCCGGCGGCGCGGGCGCGCCCGGTGGCGGCGACGAACTGGTCGCGGACCAGGTCCATCTCGGCGCGGGTCAGTTCGCGCGGCACCGGGCTGTGCGGGAAGTAGGGGAGCGGCGAGGGGGCCAGCGGCTCCCAGCCACCGAGCTCGAGCGGCTCGTTGTCGCCCTCCCAGATCAGCTTGGTGCCGGCCTTGCGGCCGCTGTGGCCGAGCTGGGCGCCGACCTTGGTGGCGCCGTGCTGGTGGACGAAGTCGACGATCCGGCGCCAGCCGTCGACCTGGTCGTCGCGGTAGAGGCCGGCGCAGCCGGGGGTGATCCGGCCCTCGGCGGAGACGCAGATCATCTCGCTCATCATCAGCCCGGCGCCGCCGAGGCCGCGGCTGCCGAGATGGACGAGGTGGAAGTCGCCGATCCGCCCGTCGACGGCGCTGTACATGTCCATCGGCGAGACGATCACGCGGTTGGCCAGCTCAAGCTCGCGCAGCCGGTAGGGGAGGAACATCGGCGGCCGCCGCTCGGCCCCGGTGGCCGGCGCCGGCTCGCCCGCCGCGGCCAGCTCGCGGCTGGCGAATTCGCGGTCGACCCGCTCGACGAAGCCCTCGTCGCGGAGGCGCAGGTTCTCGTAGGTGATGCGGCGGCTGCGGGTGATCAGGTTGAAGGCGAACTGGCGGGCCGGCTGGCCGACGTAGCGGGCGATCCCCTCGAACCACTCGAGGCTCGCCTGGGCGGCGCGCTGGGTGCTGGCGACGACCGGCCGCCGCTCCTCCTCGTAGGCGGCAAGCACCGCCTCGGTCTCGCCCTCGGGGTGCTCGCGGAAGGACCAGGCGAGGGCGATCGCGTCCTCCATGGCCAGTTTGGTCCCGGAGCCGATCGAGAAGTGGGCGGTATGGGCGGCGTCGCCGAGCAGGACCAGGTTGCCGTGGTGCCAGCGGGCATTGCGGATCGTCCGGAAGTTGAGCCACTTCGAGTTGTTGGCGAAGACCCGGTGCCCGTCCAGCACCTCGGCGAAGTGGCGGCGGCTGAACGCGATCCCGATCTCGTCGCTGACCCCCGGCGGCAGCACCACGTCCTCGTTGGCGTCGAGCCCGGCCCGGCGCCAGGTCGCCTCGTCGGTTTCGACGATGAAGGTGCTCATGCTGGCGTCATAGGGGTAGCCGTGGATCTGGAAGACGCCGAACTCGGTCTCGACGATGTAGAACTTGAAGGCATCGAAGACGAGGTCGGTGCCGAGCCACATGTACTTCGAGCCCCGTACGTCGAGCTCGAGCCCGAAGCGCTCGGGGTGGGCTTCGCGGAGGCCGCTGTTGGCGCCGTCGGCGGCGATCACCAGGTCGTACTCGCCGAGCTCGTCCAGCGGCGCCTCGCTGAGGAAGTTGACGTCGGCGCCGAGGTCAACCGCCCGCTCCTGGAGGATGTGGAGCAGCTGCTTGCGGCCGAGCGCCGAGAAGCCGTGGCCGCCTGAGCGCTGGACCTCGCCGCGGTAGTGGACGTCGATGTCGGTCCAGCGGGCGAAGTTGGCGGCGATCTCGGCGAAGGTCGGCGGGTCGGCGGCCTCGAACGCGGTCAGCGTTTCGTCCGAGAAGACGACGCCGAAGCCGAAGGTGTCGTCGGCCGCGTTGCGCTCCCAGACCGTCACCTCGTGGCCGAGGCGACGGAAGAGGATGGCGGCGTAGAGGCCGCCGGGGCCGCCGCCGGCGATCGCGACCCTCATGCCGCCTCCCCCCGGCCGGCGAAGAGGCCGCGGGCGATCAGCTCGCGCTGGATCTCCGAGGCGCCCTCGTAGATCCGCGGCGCCCGCACCTCGCGGTAGAGGTGCTCGAGCAGGTGGCCGCGCTGCAGGCCCTGGGCCCCGTGGACCTGGATCGCGGCGTCGACCGCTTCCTGGGCGACCTCGGTCGCCAGCAGCTTGGCGATCGCCGCCACCTGGGTCACCGGCCGCAGCCCGGCGTCGTAGGCGCGGGCCGCGTGGTGGACGGCGAGGCGGGCGCCGTGGACGCGGGCGAAGACGTCGGCGAGGCGGTGCGAGACCGCCTGGAAGTCCTTCAGGCGGCCGCCGAAGGCGCGCCGCTCGGCGGCGTGCTCGGCGGCGGCGTCGAGCGCCGCCAGCGACATCCCGATCGCGAAGGCGCCGACGCTGGGGCGGAACATGTCGAGCGTCAGCATCGCCACCGCGAAGCCGCGGTCGACCTCGCCGAGGACGTTCTCGGCCGGCACCCAGACGCCGTCGAAGACGAGGCGGCCGATCGGGTGCGGCGAGAGCAGCTCGAGCGCTTCGCCGCCGAGGCCGTCGCTGTCGCGGGGGACGAGGAAGGCGGTCAGGCCGCGGGCGCCGGCGCCCTCGCTGGTGCGGGCGAAGACCGAGTAGACGTCGGCCTCGGGCGCGTTGGAGATCCAGATCTTCTCGCCGCTGAGCCGGTGGCCGTCACCGTCGGGCTCGGCCCGCAGAGCCAGCGAGGCGACGTCGCTGCCGGCCTGGGGCTCGGTCAGGGCGAAGCCCGCGGCCGCCTCGCCGGCGGCGATCCGCGGCAGCCACTCGGCGACCAGCTCGGGCCGCCCCGACTGCAGCAGCGGGAAGGTGCCGAGGCCCTGCAGGGCGAAGGCGGTCTCGGCCGCGGTCGAGCCGCGGGCCAGGCCCTCGCGGATCAGGCAGAGGTCGAGGGCGGAGACGTCGGGGCGCCAGCCCGCCTCGGTCTCGGTGAAGAGGCGGCCGAGCAGGCCGTGCTCGGCCAGCGCCCGCAGCAGCGGCCGGTCGATCGTCCCCTCCTCGTTGGCGGCGGCGAGCGGCGCCAGCGTCCCCGCGGCCAGCGACGCGGTCTCGGCGAGCAGCGCCCGCTGGCCCTCGTCGAGGTGGGCGTCGAGGGGGGAGGGGGCGGCAGCCGCCTCGCTCAACTCGCGGCCTCCGGGCCGACCACGGCGACCACCATCAGCTCGATCAGCGCCTCCTCGTCGAAGAGGCCGGTGACGCCGAAGAGGCCGCTGGCGGGGTAGTGGCGGCCGAAGTGCTTCTTCCAGACCTCGCCCAGCGCCGGCAGCTGGGCCTTGTAGGCGGCGATGTCGGTGACGAAGATCTGGACCGAGACGATGTCCTCGGGGGTGCCGCCGGCGGCGCGCAGGGCGGCGACGACGTTGGCGGCGACGACGTCGAGCTGGGCCGGCACGTCCTCGCCGACGATCTTCCCCTCGGCGTCGAGCGCGGTCTGGCCGCCGAGGTGGACGAGGCGCCCGGGGCCGGCGACGACGGCGTGGGCGTAGCCGACGGGCGGCGCCAGCTCCGGCGCGGTGACGATCTCGTTCGGCATCTCAGCTTCCTTTCCAGTCCGGTTTGCGGCCCTCGCTCCAGGCCCGGTAGAACTCGGCGTGGTCGTCGCTCTTCATCAGCAGCGCCTGGGTCACCGCCTCGAGCTCGATCGCGGCAGCCAGGTCCATGTCCTGCTCCTTGGCGATCAGGCTCTTGGTCAGCCCGTAGGCGAGCGCGGGGCCGTCGGCGAGGCGGCGGGCGAGGGCGGTCGCCCGCTCCTCCAGCTCGCCGTCCTCGACCACCCAGTTGGCGAGCCCGATCCGCTCCGCCCGCTCGGCCTCGAGCCGGTCGCCGAGCAGCAGCAGCTCGGTCGCGCGGCCGAGGCCGACGATCCGCGGCAGCAGGTAGGCCGAGCCCATGTCGGCGCCGGCGAGCCCGACCCGGGTGAAGAGGAAGGCGAAGGAGGCGGAGCGGCCGAGCAGGCGCAGGTCGCTGGCCAGGGCGAGGACCGAGCCGGCGCCGGCGGCGACGCCGTTGACGGCGGCGATCACCGGCAGCGGGCACTCGCGGATCGCCTTCGTCGTCGCCCCGGTCATCCGGGTGAAGGCGAGCAGCTCGACGACCTCCATCTTCAGCAGCTCGGCGATGATCTCCTCGACGTCGCCGCCGGAGCAGAAGCCGCGGCCCTCGCCGCGGAGGACGACGACGCGGGCGTCGCCGCGGAGCGGCAGCTCGGCGAGCAGGTCGCGGAGGTCGGCGTAGGCCTCGAAGGTGAGCGCGTTGAGCTTGTCGGGGCGGTTGAGGGTGATCGTGGCGACGCCGTCGGCCACGGCGAGGTCGAAGTGCCGCCATTCGTCGTCGGCGGTGAACGGCGCCGAGGCGCGGAAGCGGGTCATGCTTGGATGCCTCCTCCGTCGAGGACCAGGGTCTGGGCGTTGATCGAGCGCGCCCCCTCGGAGGCGAGCCAGAAGACGGCGTCGGCGACCTCGTGCGGGCTCAGCAGCCGGCCGAGCGGCGAGGCGCCGGCGAGGGCGGCGGCGCTCTCCTCCAGGCTGCGGCCGGTGCTGGCGGCGATCCGCTCGAGCGAGCGCTCGGTCATCGGCGTCTCGACGAAGGTCGGGCAGACCGCGTTGACGCGGATCTCGGTGCCGGCGACTTCCGCCGCGACCGCCCGCATCAGGCCTACCGCGGCGTGCTTGGAGGCGGCGTAGGCGGCGGTGTAGGGGGCGCCGACCCGGGCCGCGGTCGAGGCGACGGTGACGATCGCGCCGCGGCCGCGCTCGCGCATCGCCGGCAGCGCCGCCCGGGTGCAGAGGAAGGCGCCGGTGGCGTTGACCGCGAGGTGGCGCTGCCAGCTCTCGAGCGTGGTCCGCTCGAGCGGCGCGCTCTCGGCGAAGCCGGCGTTGTTGACGAGCACGTCGAGCGGGCCGGCGGCGGCGAAGGCGGCGCCGACCGCCTCCTCGTCGGTGACGTCGCAGGCCACGGTCTCGATCGGGCCGGTGACGCCGCTGTGAAGGTCGGCGGGGAGGCGCTCGAGGGCGGCCGCGTCGCGGCCAAGGGCGACGACGCGATCGCCGCCGGCGGCGAAGCGGGCGACGACCGCGCGCCCGATTCCGCTGCTGCCGCCGGTGACGAGCACGGAACGGCTCACGCCCGTTTCTCCCTGACGACGATCATCGGGCAATACTATACAACACAGCAGGGTAAGCTGTTGTATATTCCGGTCGATGGCTGAGGACTGGAGCCGCAACGACGTCCTGGCGGTGCTCGGCGGCGGCACGATGGGCGCTGGGATCGCGGCGCTGGCCTGCGAGCGGGGTGTGACCACGATTCTCTGCGATGCCTCCCCGGCGCTGGCGGCGGCCGCGCGCGAGCGGGTCGAGGGGCAGCTGGCGCGCCGCCGCCAGCGCGGCAAGGTCGACGCCGCGGCTGAGGCGGCGGCGCTCGGCCGGCTCACGGTCAGCGCCGAGCTCGAGGCGGCGGCGCCCGCCGCGCTGGCGATCGAGGCGGTGCCGGAGCGGCTGGAGCTGAAGCGCTCGCTGTTCGAGCGGCTGGCGGCGATCGCCCCCGACGCGGTCCTCGCCAGCAACACCTCCTCGCTGCCGATCGCCGACCTCGCCGCCGGCAGCGCCCATGCCGGGCGCCTGCTCGGGCTTCACTTCTTCAACCCGCCGGGGGCGATCGCACTGGTCGAGCTGGTGGCGACGCCGGCCACCGGCGCCGCGGCGCTGGCTCGGGCGCGGGCGCTGGCGATGGCGCTGGGGCGGCAGCCGGTGACGGTCGCCGACGGCCCCGGCTTCCTCGTCAACCGCTGCGCCCGCCCCTATTACCTGGAGGCGCTGCGGACCGTCGCCGCCGGCGCCGCCGAGCCGGCGGCGGTCGACGCCGCGCTCGAGGCCGAGGGCTTCCCGCTCGGGCCGTTCCGCTTGATCGACCTGGTCGGGATCGACGTCAACCTCGCCGTCGCCCGCTCGCTCTGGGAGCAGGCGGGGCATGAGCCGCGCTGGCGGCCGAGCCCGATCCAGGAGGCGATGGTCGCCGCCGGCCGCCTCGGCCGCAAGGGCGGCGGCGGCTTCTACGACGCGGACGGGGCGCCGCTGCCACTGCCCGCCGGCAGTGCGGCGGGGCCGGCCGTCGTCCCGCTCGGGCCCGAGGAGATCGTCACCCGGGTCGCCGCCCAGCTCGTCAACGAGGCCCACTTCGCGCTCGAAGCCGGGGTCGCCGCGGCCGCCGACGTCGACCCCGCGATGACCGCGGCGCTGCGCTGGCCGCGGGGCCCGCTCTCCTGGGGCGAGGAGCTCGGCCGCACCCGCCTCGTCGCCCTGCTCGACGAGCTCGCCGGCCCCGGCGCGGACCCCGTCTACCGCGTCGCCCCCAGCCTCCGCGCCGCCTGACCGCCCTGCCCGCGGTTGCCCCCAGCGTGGTTGTCTTTTGTCAACCACGCCCATCGTGGTTGTCTTTTGTCAAACATAGGTTGACGAAGGACAACCACACTCGCGGGGGGGCCGGTTAGACGCGGCTCTGGGACTGCCAGCCGCGGGCGAGCAGCCCACCCATCCCAGCCCGCTCGACGATCGCCTCCGAGGCCTGCTGGGCGCTCTCGTGCAGGGCCGCCGGCTCGGTCTCGAGGAAGGTCGGCTCGCGCTCGTCGAGGACCGGCCGGCCGTCGACCAGGACCGTGCGCACGTCGGCCGCCTGCGCCTGGTAGACGATCGTCGCCGGCAGCAGGTGGCGCGGGTACCAGTGCGGGCCGGAGGTGTCGAAGAGGACGACGTCGGCCCGCTTGCCGACCTCGAGCGAGCCGATCTCCGCCTCCATCCCCAGCGCCCGGGCGCCGTCGATCGTCGCCATCTCGAGTGCCTTCTCGGCCGTCAGCGCGCCCGGATCGGCGTTGGTCAGCTTCGCGACGTAGGCCGCCTGCCGCATCTCCTGCATGATCGAGACGTTGGAGCTGGTGTTGGCGTCGTCGGTGCCGAGCCCGGCGGTGACGCCGGCGGCAAGCAGGCGGGGGATCGGCGCCGCCCCCGAGCTGAGCAGGCTGTTGCAGCTCGGGCAGTGGGCGACCTTGACGTCGTGCGCGGCCAGCAGCCGGATGTCGCGGTCGTCGAGCCAGACGCAGTGGGCGGCGAGCATCCGCTCGTTGAGGAAGTCGAGCGCGTTGAGGTAGTCGGTGGCGCCGAGGCCGGGGCCGCTCTCCGGAAAGACCCGCGAGTTGAGCGGCGACTCGCAGTGGTGGATCGGGACCACGGTGCCATGGCGCTCGGCCAGCTCGCGGGCCGCGGTCAGCGCCTCCGGGCTCGCCAGCTGGGCCATGATCGGGGCCGGGCAGACGCTGACCCGCCCCTCGGCGGCGCCGTGATGGGCGGCGATCAGCGCCTCGATCCGGGCGATCGCCGCGTCGAGCGGCTCGCCCAGCGTCGCCAGGTCGAGCGTCTTCGCCGGCAGCTTCGCCATGTACGCCCCGAGGATCCCCTCCCAGGCGGCCGGGGCGGTGTCGCTGAACATCCGCCCGAAGACGACCCGCAGGCCGCTGCTCTCGTAGACCCCGAGCGTCGCCGCCGCGCACTCGGCGACCCGCCCGGCGTCGTCGCCGTTGTTGACTCCCCAGTTGTCGGTGATCGTCGTGATCCCGGCCCGCGCCGCCTCGCTGAGGTTGAGGGTCGCCGCCAGGGCGCAGTCCTCCGGCGTGTAGGCGGAGGTGCCGGCGAAGTAGACGTTGACCAGCCAGTCGAACAGGGTGCGGTCCTGTTCGAGGCCGCCGCGGAGGAGGATGTCGATCACATGCGAGTGGGTCGACACCATCCCCGGCATCACCACCCCGCCGCGGCCGTCGATCCGCCGCGCCGCCGCCGGCGCGGCGCCGCTGCCGAGCGCCTCGATCCGGCCGTCGCTGACCGCCAGCCAGCCGTCGTCGAGCTGGCGCCGCTCGCGGTCCATGGTCAGCAGCGTCACCCGGTCGAGGACGAGGTCGGTCATCGGCCGCCCAATGATAGTGCACGCCTCACCCTTGCGACATGTATTATGAGCTGGGTGAGGACGAGGGAACGGGGACAGGGGAGGATCTGCGCCGATGGCGACTGACCGACTCGCCGGCGACGAGGGCCTCTTCTTCGCCAACCTCACCTTCGCCGACGTGCAGCGGATGCTCGACGATCCGCGCCCGGTGGTGCTGCTGCTGCCTGTCGGCTCGACCGAGCCGCACGGGCCGCACTCGCCGCTCGCCACCGACCCGATCATCTCTACCGCGATGTGCCTGCGGGTGGCGCGGGCGCTGCGCGAGGACCCCGAGGTCCAGGTCTCGATCCTGCCCGACGTCTCCTACGGCGTCACCCGCTTCACCGCCGCCTGGCCCGGCCACATCCACATCGAGGAGGAGACCCTGCTCGCCTTCCTCGGCGACATCTGCGTCTCACTCGCCGAGCAGGGGCTGCCGCACGTGGTCTTCGTCAACAACCACTTCGAGCCCGCCCACGTCAGGACCCTGCACCGGGCGATGGACGCGGTCGAGGAGCGGACCGGCAACGTCGTCGGCTATCTCGACCTGACCCGCAAGCGCCGCGCCGCCGAGCTGACCGACGAGGTCCGCGAGGGCGGCAGCCACGCCGGCCAGTACGAGACCTCGATCGTGCTCGCCGCCCGCCCCGGCCTGGTCGACGAGGAGGCGATGCGCTCGCTGCCGCCGGCGCCGAAGAACCTCGCCGCCGAGATCGCCGCCGGCTGCAAGGACTTCGTCGCGATGGGCCTGCCCGACGCCTACAACGGCACCCCCGCCGAGGCGACCGCCGCCGAGGGCGAGCAGAGCCTGGCGGCGCTGGAGCGGATGCTCACCGCGCAGGTCCGCGACCTCGCCGCCGGCCGCGGCGGCCGCGACAAGCCCGGCCTCTACTTCCGCGTCTGACCGAGAGCACCGACGAGAGGATTCGATGAGCAACCAGAGGACTCAGATGGACCCCGTCACCTTCGAGCTGATCCGCCACAAGCTGCTGCGGGTCACCGACGAGACGATCATCGCCCTGGAGAACGTCTCCGGTTCGCCGATCACCAACGAGGGCCACGACATGATGGCCTCGCTCTACCTCCCGAACGGGGACCTGATGGTCGGCGGGGTCGGCTTCCTCCACCACCTGACCAGCGCCGCGCAGGCGGTCAAGCACGTGATCGCCAGCTTCGGCGAGGACCCCGGGATCAACGAGGACGACGTCTACTTCTTCAACGACTCCTACACCGCCGCCCTGCACCCGCCGGACGTCTACATGATCTCGCCGATCCACTTCGAGGGCGAGCTGACCGGGTTCGTCGCCAACTTCGTCCACGTCACCGACATCGGCGCCGTCGACCCCGGCGGCTTCTCGCCGAACGCGGTCGACAACTACCAGGAGGGATTCCAGACCAAGGGGCTGAAGATCGTCGAGGGCGGCAAGCTGCGCAAGGACGTGGTCGAGACCTTCCTCAACCTGGTCCGCGACCCCGGGATGACCCAGCTCGACATGAAGTCGCAGCTGGCCGCCAACCACGTCGCCAAGCAGCGGATGAAGCGGATCTACGCCGACTACGGGGTGGAGACCGTGAACGGCGTCGCCGAGGAGCTGCTGGAGCAGTCCGAGCGGCTGGTTCGCGAACGGCTGCGCGAGCTGCCGAACGGGACCTGGCGGCTGCGCGAGTACGTCGACCTGCCCGACGACACCTGCCGGGTCGAGCTGGCGGTGACGAAGGAGGACGACACCCTGCGCTACGACTTCACCGGCACCAGCCCGGAGGCGAAGCTCGGCATCAACTGCTGCTACTGGGCGACCTGGGGGGCGATGTTCGCGCCGATCTTCCCCCTGCTGGCCTGGGACATGACCTGGAACGAGGGGGTCTCGCGGCCGATCGAGCTGATCGCGCCGGAGGGCTCGGTGGTCAACTGCGTGCGGCCGGCGCCGATCTCGATCGCCACCGTCGGCACCGTGCAGATCGTCAACAACCTCTCGACCCTGGCGCTGTCGAAGATCTTCGGCGCCAGCGAGCGCTACCGCGACCGTGCCACCGCGGTCTGGCACGGCAGCCACGCCCACGTCGAGACGCACGGGGTCGGCGCCGACGGCAACTTCTTCATCGCCCCGTTGACCGACACCTTCGGCGGCGCCGCCGGCGCCCGCGCGGCGACGGCGGCGCCGACGAGGACGCC
>JAFDWC010000229.1 GCA_018268655.1 Actinomycetota bacterium | reverse complement strand
CTCAGTTGTAGTACGGCGGTTCGATCTTCGCCAGGGAGAAATGGAGGTTGCCGGTCAGGGCGAGCGCCTTTTCTTCGAGCTCGAGGGGGGCGCCGGAGGGGTCGCGGACCGGCCGGGAGAGGTGGTGTTCGAGGCCGAGGGGCAGGTCGAAGGGCTTGCCGAGGGGCGGCTGGGGGAGGCTGGCGCGGATCTCGATCCAGGGTTCGTGGGAGCCCGGATCTTCGGGGGCGCCGCTGCATTCCCCGCCGCCCCCGGCCGGGTCGCCGAGGTTGAGGTCGGCGGTCAGCTCTTCCTTGCCGTGCCAGCCGATCGCCAGCGCGGTCGGCAGCTGGGAGGGGCCGAGGTGGAAGGAACAGGAGTAGTCGCTGCCGGGGTTGGCGGCGTCGGTGTGGCTGCTGGTGCCGGCGCCGCCGAGCAGCCGCGCCGAGCTGGCGGCGCCGGGCTGTTCCTGGCCGGCGATGATCCGGAGCCCTTTGTGGCCGCCGAAGCTGCCGCTGAGGCTGAGCTGGATTTCGGTCCTGGTCGCGTAGGCGAGTTCGGGCACGCCGATTTCGCCTTCTTCGAGGAAGCGGTATGAGCCGGAGCCGGTCAGGGTCGCGAAGTAGAAGTAGCGCGCGGGGGCGAGGTTGAGTGCGAGCGTCGGGCTCGGGTGGGGGTCGGGCCGCCAGCCGGCGCCGCGGCGGCGGAAGATCATCACCCCGCCTTCGACCACCACCCCGTCCTTGCGCTCGAGGTAGTAGACGCCGGCGAAGCGGAAGTGGAAGAAGGCCGAGGCGTGGTAGCCGACGATCGCGTAGCCCTTCGGGTGGGCGGCGAGGAAGCGATTGCGCAGTTCGCTGCGGTCGTGGCCGGTCGGCTTGCCGAAGGGGTCGATCGCGGCCCGCGCGGTGGCGCCGCCGGCCAGGGCGCTGCCCAGGAACAGCGCCAATGCGCAGCCGAGCAGGGCCGCGGCGCGGGCCCCCCGGGTGTCCGCAGCCACCGCGGCGCTCCTCATCTCCGGTACGGCTTCTTGCTTTCGTAGAAGAAGAGGCGGTGCAGTTCGACTTCGGCCCGGCCGGTGACGCCGTTGGTGCAGGTGCCCTGCTCCGGATTGAGGTTGGTGGAGCAGTTGGAGCTGCCGCTCGCCGGGAGGTCGAGGTTGACTTCGAACCTCACCCGCGGCTGGGTCTTGAGGCGGTGGAAGTCGCTGCTGAGGCCGTGGCTGATGGTCACGTTGGGGAACCCTTCCGCGAGCGCCGGCGGCGAGAGCTGGCCGGCGTCCTCGAGCAGGGCCGAGAGCTGGTCGGGGCCGTTGTTGACCGGGCAGTCGCCGGTGGTGCTGTTGGCGCCGAGCACGCTGACCGTCCAGAATGCCGGCACGACCCCGTTGTGGTGGGCGACGATCGCCTGCATCGCCGAGCTTGGGACCGGCAGCAGGGACCAGAAGCAGGTGGCCGGCGCCGTCGGCCGGCAGGCTTCGTTTTCGCCTTCGGTCGAGGTGTATTCGAGTTCCATCGAGGAGTGGTCGTTCCTGATCTGGCCCGGGGTCGTCACCGTCGGTTCCAGCCCCAGCTTCGCGGCCGCCCTGCCGAGTTCGCCCGGGGTCGCCACCGGCACCGTGATGTGGCGGAAGAAGAGGGTGCGGTCGAAGTGGACGGTTTCGTGGGTCCGCACCGGAGCGGTGACGGTGGTGCCTTCGCTGCTCGTCCCACAGGCGACCGTGCTGGTGGTGTCGCGGGTGTAGGTGCCGTCGTAGCGGATCGTCGCCTGGATCTCGGCCGCGTAGGGAAAGCCCGCCGGCAGCGTGCCGCCGCCCTTGCTGGCCATGGCGGCGCCGGCGAGCGCCGCGGCCGCTACCGCGAAGGCGATCACGGCAAGCGCCAGCATCACCGCGGCCCTGGTCGAGGCCGACCGCCGCTGCCTGTTTCTCGATTGCGCAGTCATCCCTTTCGGGACGAGACCGGGCGAGTATCCGCGGCGACGGAGGCCACGTCAAGGGCGAACGCGGCCGCTATCGGTGAGGGGTCGAACCGCCGGGCTTGGCGCCCTTCGGCGGCTTCGGCTTGGCGCGGAGGACCCGGAAGCCGTAGCTGACCGTGGTCGCGGAGCCGCCGCCGGGGCCGAAGGCGCGGACGCGGAAGACGTGGGCGCCGACGCCGACCCGGTAGCGCCGCGGCGCCGTGCAGGTGGCGGCGGGCCGGGAGTCGATCCCGCAGCGGTACCAGGTCGCTTCGCCTTCGGCGCCGAAGCGGAAGCCGACGGTCGGGGCCGGGGTGCGGACGCCGAGGCGGATCGTCTTCTTCGGGTGGTGGCGGAGGACGGTGGTCGGCGGCAGCGGCGGTGCCGGTTCGGGCAGCCCGGTCGCCCGCGGGTTGGTCGTCGTCAGCAGCTGGCCGTACTTGCCGCCGGCGACGCAGAGGGCTTCGGTCGGGCAGGAGAGGCCGAACATCGCGTTGGTGACGCCGCCGATCAGGTGTTCGGTGAGCCAGGTCGCCGCCCCGCCGGTGGGGTTGGCGGAGGCGGAGACTTCGCCGTTGTTGCTGGCGAGCACGCAGAGGCCGGCGTTGGGGCAGGAGGCGGCGAGGATCTGGAAGCGGCGGGGGAGCGGCGCGCCGACCCAGGCGGCGGGACCGCCGAGCGGGTTGGTCGAGGTGAGGACGCCGCCGGCGTTGCCGGCCAGGCACAGCGCTTCGCTCTGGCAGGTCAGCCCCAGCGGCGGGTTGGCGCCGCCCGGTTGCCCGGCCGTGGCCCAGCTCGCCGCGCCCTCGCCCGGTGTGGTGGTGGTCCAGAGCCCGCCCCCGAAGTCGGCGGCGACGCAGAGCGAGCCGGTGCAGCTGAGCGCCCGCAACGGTGGTTCGGTGGCGAGGTGGGAGAGGGTCCAGGCGCCGGCGCCGCCGGTCGGGTTGCTGGTGGTGGCGATCAGCCCGGCGGCGCCGACCAGCACGCAGCTGGTGGTGCTGGGGCAGGAGACGTCGAACAGCGACTTCGCTTTCGGGATCTTGGTCGGGTGCCAGGCGCCGGGCCCGGCGGCCGGTTCGGTCGTCCACCAGACGCCGCCGCTGAAGTCGACCGCGACGCAGAGCGACGAGGAGGGGCAGGAGATCCCACGCAGGTTGCCCCGCAGCCCCGGCACCAGGGCGAGGTGACCGACCGACCAGGCGCTGGCGCCGGCGGTCGGCGCGGCGGATTGGATCACCACCCCTTCCTGTCCGACCCCGAGGCAGAAGCCGCTCGCTTCGCAGTTGATCGCGAAGATCGTTTCCCGTTCGCCGAGGTTGAGGTTGGTCAGCGTCCACGGGGACGCCTCGGCGCTGGCGGCTCCCGCCAGCGCCATGACGACGGTGACGACGGCGGCGAGGAGGCGCAGTCGGCGGCGGTGCTGGCGGCTCACCGGATGAATTCTGCCGACCCGGGAAGGAATTCGAGGTTGGGCGCCGACGTGCAGAGCTCCTGTCGCCGGCGGGCGCCTCCGATGCAACCGGGATGAAGCTCGGCCTCCGGCTCTCGATCCTTGCCCTGGCGCTGCTGGCGGCGGCGGCTTTCGCGGCGCCGGCGGCGAGCGCCGCCTCAGGCGGCTTCTCGCCCCGGGCCGGAGCCTCGTCGGAAACCGCGCCCCCCGCGACCGAAGCGCCCCCCGCGGAAGCGCCCGCCGGCGGCGAAACGCCGAGCGGCGTCGCCGCTCCCGCCCCCGTCGTCCCCGGCGCCAGCGCCAGCCTGGTCGGCGAACGTGCGGTCGCCCCGGCCTCGGCGCCGCCGGTCGTCAAGCGGGTGATCGCCGCCGCCAACCGGATCCGCTCGACCCCCTATATATGGGGAGGCGGCCATGGCCGCTGGTGGGACAGGGGCTACGACTGCTCGGGCTCGG
>JAFDWC010000228.1 GCA_018268655.1 Actinomycetota bacterium | reverse complement strand
TAGCGGCGGCGGCGTGGTCCTGGGTCGAGAAGATGTTGCAGGAGGCCCAGCGCACCTCGGCCCCGAGCGCGACCAGGGTCTCGATCAGCACCGCGGTCTGCACGGTCATGTGGAGCGAGCCGGTGATCCGCGCGCCTTTCAGCGGCTGCTGGGACCCGAGCTCCTCTCGGATCTGCATGAGACCCGGCATCTCGACCTCGGCGAGGGAGATCTCCTTGCGGCCGAATTCGGCGAGGCCGAGGTCGGCGACCTTGTAATCGTCGGTTGCGGTTGCTGCGCTGGAAGTCATTCGGGCAATGTACCGTGCGGGTCGTGACTGGGGCCGATACCGAGAAGAAGCTCGCCGCCGAGGCCGCGGCGGGGCTGGTCGAGGACGGGATGACCGTCGGTCTCGGCACCGGCTCGACCATCGCCTTCCTGCTGCCGGCGCTGGCCGCCCGCGGCCTCAGCGGGCTGCGCTGCGTCGCCACCTCGGTCGCCACCGAGGAGCAGGCGCGCGGGCTCGGGCTGCCGGTCGAGGACTTCGACCGCCTCCAGCGGCTCGACATCGCGATCGACGGCACCGACGAGGTGACGCCCGACGGCTGGCTGATCAAGGGCGGCGGCGGCGCTCACCTGCGGGAGAAGATCGTCGCCGCGGCGGCGGCACGGTTCGTCGTCGTCGCCGACTCGAGCAAGCCGGTGGCGGAGCTGCGCGGGCCGGTCCCGCTCGAGCTGTTCCGGTTCGGAGCCGCCTCGACCCTGGCCCGGCTCGGGCCGGAGGTGGTGCTCCGCGACGTCCCACCAAGCCCCGACCGGGGCGTTATCGCCGATTACCGGGGGGAGATCGGCAACCCAGCGGCGCTGGCAGCGCGGCTCGAGGCCGACCCGGGCGTGGCCGCCCACGGCCTCTTCCCGCCGGCGCTGGTATCGGAGCTGTTCGTAGGCAGGGGGAACGGCGTCGAGAGGACCACCATCCGCGCCTGATCGAATGGACCTGCTCGAGCGCGAGAGAGAGCTGGGGAGCCTCGATGCGCTGCTGGACGGTCTGGCGACAGGCCGCTCCCGGGCAGCCCTGATCGAAGGCCCGGCCGGAATTGGCAAGACGCGGCTGCTGACCGCGGCGCGGGCGGCCGCGAAGGAGCGCGGCATCGCCTCGCTCGGCGCCCGTGGCTCCGAGCTCGAGCGCGAGTTCCCGTTCGGGGTCGTGCGGCAGATGCTGGAGCCGGCGCTGCTGGCGCGGCCCAACCGCGGCGAGCTGTTCGAGGGCGCCGCCGAGATGGCGGCCGCGGTGTTCGCCCCGCCGGGTACCGAGGCGCTCGGCGGCGATGCCTCCTTCGCCGTCCTCCACGGCCTCTACTGGCTCACCCTCGACCTCGTCGGCGACCGCCCGCTGCTGCTGACGATCGACGACCTGCACTGGTGCGACCGGCCCTCGCTGCGGATGCTCGCCTACGTGATCCGGCGGCTCGAGGGGATGCCGGTGCTGATCGTCGCCGCCCTCCGCAGCAACGAGCCCGGGACCGACCCGGCGCTGCTCGCCGAGATCGCCCAGGACCCGATGACCGAGCGGATCCAGCCCGGGCCGCTGAGCCCGGCGGCGACCCCGGGGCTGATCGAGCGCCGGCTCGGCGCCGTCCCCGACGGCGCCTTCGCCACCGCCTGCCACGAGGCGACCGGCGGCAACCCGCTCCTGCTCGACGAGCTCCTCAAGGGCCTGGCGGCGGAGGGGATCGAGCCCCGCGCCGACCGGGTCGGGATGGTCCGCGACCTCGGGCCGCGGGCGGTCTCGCGGGCGGTGCTGCTGCGGCTGGCGCGGCTGGCCGACGAGGACCTCGCGGTGGCGCGAGCGCTGGCGGTGCTCGGCGAGGGAGCCGAGGCGAACGAGGTGGCGGCGCTGGCGACGGTCGAGGAGGCCGCCGTCGCGAGGGCGATCGGCGAGCTGATGCGGGTCGAGATCGTCCGCCGCGAGCCGCCGCTCGGCTTCGTCCACCCGCTGGTCCGCGACGCCGTCTACGAGGACCTGCCGCCGCCCCAGCGCGAGCTCGAGCACGCCCGCGCGGCGCGGCTCCTGCGCGACTCGGGCGCCACCGCGGAGCGGGTCGCCGCCCACCTGCTGCTGGTGCCGCCGCTCGGCGAGGAATGGGCGGCGCAGACGCTGGCCGCCGCGGGCCGCGCGGCGGCCGAGAAGGGAGCGGCCGAGAACGCCGTCGCCTACCTCAAGCGGGCGCTTCCGGAGCCGCTGCCGCCAGGGCCCCGGACCGCACTCCTCTACGAGCTCGGCCAGCGCGAGATGGACGTCCGCGGCGACGACGCGGTCGAGCACCTGCGAGCCGCCTACGCCGGGCTCGAGGACCCGGCGGAACGGGGCTGGGCGGCGTACGCGCTTGCGCGGACCCTGATGTTCACCCGCCACGAGGACGAGGCGGCCGAGCTGGCGCGGCAGGCCCGCCGCGATCTGCCCCCCGAGCTCGACGACCTCGGCCGGGCGCTGGAGGCGCTGGAGCTGGAGACCGTCTTCTTCGGCCGCAAGCCGTTCTCCGACCTCGAGCGAACCGCGGTCTACCGGGACGGGGTCCCCGGCGACGGCCCCGGCAGCAGGATGCTGCTCTCGATCACCGCCTACACCTGGGCCTGGCGGGGCGGATCGGCCGAGCAGTGCGCGGCCCTCGCCCGGCAGACGCTCGACGACGTCCTCTTCGAGTTCGACAACGGCCTCTTCTGGGTCACGGCGCTGGTGGTGCTGATCTACAGCGACCTCGACGACACCGACGAGATCTGGGAGGAGGTGCGCACCGTCGCTCACCGGCGCGGCTCGCTGTTCACGATGCTGACGCTGAACCTCTGGCGCGGCTTCGACCTGCTGCGTCGCGGCGACCTCGGCCAGGCCCAGGAATCGATCGAGGAGGCGCTCGAGGACATGCTGTTCTGGTCCGGCTCGGAGGCGGAGATGGTGATCGAGTGGCCGACCGCCTTCCTCGGTGAACTCCACACCGAGCGCGGCGACCTCAACCGGGCCGAAGGGATCCTGGAGCGGGGCGACCCGGGCGAGCGCACCGGCGACGGGCCGAACTTCTGGCGCAAAGCGCGGATCGAGCTGCACCTGGCTCGCGGCGAGGTCGAGCCGGCGCTGGCGCTCTGCGAGGAGTACCAGGCGAGGCTCGGGGCGATGCAGAACCCGGCCCCGGCCCCGTGGCGGAGCCTCAAGGCCGAGATCCTCGACCGCGCCGGGCGCCGCGAGGAGGCGATCGCCCTCGCCCGCGAAGAGCTCGAGCAGGCGCGGGCCTGGGGAGCCCCGCGGACGATCGGCCACGCGCAGCGGATCCTCGGCCAGCTGCGGCGCAAGGAGGGAATCGAGGACCTGCGCGAGGCGGTCGCCGTGCTCGAACGCTCGAACGCCCGGCTCGAGCTGGCCAAGGCGCTGCTCGCCCTCGGCACCGCCCTGCGCCAGTCCCGACAGCCGAGCGAGGCCCGCGAGCCGCTGCGCCGCGCCCTCGAGCTCGGCTCCGCATGCAGCGCCGACGCCCTGGTCGAGCGCGCCCGCGACGAGCTCCGCGCCGCCGGCGTCCGCCCGCGCCGCGAGGCCCTCGGCGGGGTCGAGTCGCTGACCCCGAGTGAGCGCCGCGTCGCCGGCTTGGCGGCGGAGGAGATGACCAACCGCGAGATCGCCCAGCAGCTCTTCGTCACCCCGAAGACGGTCGAGGTCCACCTCTCCAACGCCTACCGCAAGCTCGACATCCGCTCCCGTCGCGAGCTCGCCGCCGCCCTGGCCGAGGCCTGAAACGCGGCGGCCCGTCCCTCGCAGGGGAGAGCCTCACGCCCGTTGGACTTTTGGGGGGCTATGGCAACCCAAAAGTCCAACGCGAAGAA
>JAFDWC010000227.1 GCA_018268655.1 Actinomycetota bacterium | reverse complement strand
CGGCGACGGCCGTCGCCGCCCTCGCCCTGCTTGCGCTCGCCCCCGCGGCGCGGGCGACCGAAGGCGACGGCGGCGTCCTCGTCGTCGGCGACAGCCTCGAGGAACTGACCTCGCCCCATCTCGAAGCGCTCCTGCCCGGGGTGCCGCTGACGATCAACGCGGTCGGCGGCTCCAACAGCTACCAGATCTTCGACCTCTTCCAAGAAAGCTATTCCCCGTCTGACTCGGTGATCGTCTTCGACGCGGGGACCAACGACAACCCCGCCTATCCCCAGATTCTGGCCGAAAACCTGCACAAGGTCGCGGCGGAGATCGGCAACCGCTGCATGGTCGTTCCGACGATCCACGGCTACACCGTGAACGGGGTCAACAACCGCGGCAAGAACCGGACCGTGCACGAATTCGCGGCCTCGCGGCCCGGCACCCAGACCCCCGATTGGGCGGCGACCGTGAACCAGAACCCCGGCCTGCTCGAACCCGACCACCTGCACCCCAACCCCGAAGGCGCCGAAATCCGCGCCGAGCTGGTCGCGGAAGGGATCCGCGCCTGCCTCGCCGGCGCCCCGACCGGGTTGCCGGGGGCCTTCACCGGCACCGGCGCCGCCGGCGGTGAAGCGGAAGCGGCGCAGTCGCCGCGGGCGGAAGCGCCGCGCCCGCGGACCGAGCACCTGCAACTGGTCGACCGGGTCGCCAACCGCCGCTCGCAGCTGGTCCACCGGATCGCCGGCAGCTTCGCCCGCGGCGCCGCCACCTTTGCCGTCCTCAGCCAGCTGCTGCCGGAACGCTGAGGCCGGCCCGCTCCAGCGGCTCGATCGCCGCCGGGTAGAGCCGGCGCAGCCAGTCGGCGGGGTCGCGGCTGAGTGGGTTGAGGACGAACTTGGTGACGCCGACGGCGAGGAAGCGCTCGAGCAGCGCCCGCGTCGCGGCGGCGCCGACGGCGACGTGGTCGGAGCGGGCGAGCCCGGGCCGGAGCTGGTCCAGCAGCGGGTGGCCCGGTGGCGGCAGCTCGGCCTCGCCGGGGGCGCTGAAGATCGTCGCCCCGTAGTGGTCCTCGTCGATCACCCGCCCGGCGTCCGCCGCCGCGGCGCGGATCGTTGCGATCCCTTCCCCGACCTCCTCGGGCCCGGCGAATGAGGCAAGCCAACCGTCGCCGACCCGGCCGATCCGCCTCAGCGCCGCCGGCGCCCGGCCCCCGAGCCAGAACTCGAGCCGAGGCCGGGTGGGGGTGGGGTGCAGGACGACGTCGGCGAACGACCAGTAGCGGCCGGAGTGGGTGACCGGCTCGCCGCCCCAAAGCCGCTTCATCACCGCCACCGACTCCTCGACCCGCGGCCCGCGCTCGGCCTTGACCACGCCGGTCGCCGCCAGCTCGCGGGGCAGGTCGACGCCAAGCCCGCCGGCGGGGAGCAGCCGGCCGGCCGAGAGGACGTCGAGCGTCGCCAGCTCGCGCGCCAGCACCACCGGGTGGCGGTGCGGCAGTGCCAGCACGTTGGTCCCCAGCTTCAACCGCTCGGTCCGGGCCGCGACCGCGGCCAGGGTCGGCAGCGGCGCCAGGGTGCCGAGCCGCCCCGGCGAGTCGTTGAGCCAGAGGGAGTCGTAGCCGATCTCCTCCAGCGCCTCGACCATCTCCCAGAAGGCCGGGTACGGCGGCCCCGGCGCCAGTGGGCTCAGCCCGACCCCGACCCGCACGCTCAGCCGCCCAGAGCTCCGCTCCTCGGTCATCGCGGACACCATAGAGTTCGCGCCGATGACGACTGCCGAGCCCGCTCCGATCTGGCAGCCGAGCGCGGCCGACGTCGAGCGCACCGAGCTGACCCGCTTCGCCGGCTGGCTCGCCGCCGAGCGCGGGGTGCGGACCGAGGGCTACCACCAGCTCTGGCAGTGGTCGGTCGACGACATCGAGGCCTTCTGGCGGGCCGTCTGGGACTACTTCGAGGTGCTCGCCGACGGCGAGCCGGCCCAGGTCCTCGGCAACCGCGAGATGCCGGGCGCCGAGTGGTTTCCTGGCACCCGCCTCAACTACGCCGAGCACGTCTTCCGTGGCCACGAGGACGGCGATCTGGCGCTGCTCGCGGCCTCCGAGCTGCGGCCGCTCGAACGCCTCACCTGGGGAGAGCTTCGCTCCGAGGTGGCCCGGGTCGCGGCGGGGATGCGCCAGCTCGGGGTCGGGGAGGGAGACCGGGTCGTCGCCTACATGCCGAACGTCGCCGAGACGATCGTCGCCTTCCTCGCCACCGCTTCGCTCGGCGCCGTCTGGTCCTCCGCCTCGCCCGACTTCGGCGCCGACTCGGTCACCGACCGCTTCGCCCAGATCGAGCCGAAGCTGCTGATCGCGGTCGACGGCTACCGCTACGGCGGCAAGGACTTTCCGCGGCTGGAGACGGTCGAGCAGCTGCGGGCGCAGATGCCGACCCTGCAGCACACGGTCCTCGTCCGCCATCTCGGGGCCGAGGGTGAGCTCGCCGACAGCGTCGCCTGGGAGCAGCTCGGGGTCGACGCGCCCGGCGCCGAGGAGGTCTCCTTCAACCGCGTCCCCTTCTCCTCGCCGCTCTGGGTCCTCTACTCCTCCGGCACCACCGGGCTGCCGAAGGCGATCGTCCAGAGCCAGGGCGGGATCCTGCTCGAGCACCTGAAGAGCATGCGGCTGCAGCACGACCTCGGCGCCGAGGACCGCTTCTTCTGGTTCACCACCACCGGCTGGATGATGTGGAACATCGTCGTCGCCGGGCTCCTCACTCCGGCGCCGGTCGTCCTCTTCGACGGCAATCCGGGCCACCCCGACCTCGGTCGCCTCTGGGGCCTCGCCGAGGAAGCCGAGGTCACCGTCTTCGGCACCTCGGCCGCCTTCGTCTCGGCCTCGATCAAGGCGGGCGTCGTGCCCGAGGAAGGCCGCGACCTCTCGCGCCTCCGCGCGCTCGGCTCGACCGGCTCGCCGCTTGCCCCCGAGGGCTTCGACTGGCTCTACCAGCACCTCGGCGAGCGGCTCTGGCTGTTCTCGACCTCCGGCGGCACCGACGTCTGCACCTCCTTCGCCGGCGCCGTCCCGACCCTGCCGGTCTACCGCGGCGAGCTGCAGGGCCCCCTGCTCGGCGTCGCCCTCGCCGCCTTCGACCCCGACGGCGAGCCTGTCGTCGGCGAGGTGGGCGAGCTCGTGGTGACGAAGCCGATGCCCTCGATGCCGATCTACTTCTGGGGCGACGAGGACGGCTCCCGCTACCGCGAGGCCTACTTCGAGATGTACCCCGGGGTCTGGCGCCATGGCGACTGGCTCGAAATGACCGAGCGCGGGACCGCGATCATCTACGGACGCTCCGACTCGACCATCAACCGCGGCGGCATCCGCATCGGCACCGCCGAGATCTACCGCGCTCTCGACGCCGTTCCCGAGGTGCTCGAGGCGCTCGTGGTCGACCTCCCGCGCGAGGGCACCGACGGCTGGATCGCCCTCTTCGTCGTCCTCCGCGAAGGGGTCGAGCTCGACGACGACCTGACCAAGCGGATGGCGCGGGCGATCCGCGAGCGCTGCTCGCCACGCCACGTCCCCGACGCCGCCTTCGCGATCGCCGAGGTTCCCCGCACGCTGTCGGGCAAGGTGGTCGAGGTGCCGGTCAAACGGATCCTGATGGGCGGGGACCCGGACCAGGTCGTGAGTAAGGGATCCCTCGCAAACCCGGCCTCGCTCGAGGTTTTCAGCGAGTTCGCGCGGCAGTTCGCGGATTAGGCAGGACGCTCTGCGGGGGAGGGGGTCGGGGGACCCTCATCTCTCGGCCTGTCGGCTGCGGAGTATTCGGGCTACGCCCCGGTCGAGCTCTCGGCCTCAGCCGCAAAACGTTCGGAGGGTCCCCCGACCCCCTCCCGAGAAAGTCCGTCCAGCTCCTCGGCCCCGAAGCACG
>JAFDWC010000226.1 GCA_018268655.1 Actinomycetota bacterium | reverse complement strand
GGGGTTTCGTCGATGAAGGTGAAGGTGTAGCGGGGGCCGCCGGCGCGGTTCGGCCTGTGGGCCTTGTTCGGGCTGTAGACGATCCTCACCGATGGCGGCGGGCTCACCGGCGGCTTCGGGGCTTCGACCGCGGAGACTGTCGTCGCCGCTGAGGCTTCGGCGCAGTCGCTCGTCGCCGGCGCGCTTTCGCCGCCGCCCGAGTAGTCCGCGATCCAGCGGTAGGTCCCCACCGCGGCCGGGGTGAAGGTGCTCGATTTGTATGGACCGACGGCGGTGACCGGAGACGTCTCGGTGAAGACCGGGGCTCCGGAGCAGGTCGCGTCCGCAGGGCCAAAGGCCTTGAAGGTGATCGTTCCGCTCGTTTCGTGGGAGCTGACGAGCGTCGCCGTCGCGCCGATCTGCCCGCCGAGCGTGACGCCGGCTGAGGCGGCGACCGTGAGCGTCGGCGTGTAGGTGAACGAGATCACCACCTGGCCATCGCCGGCTTTCGCGCCTGAGGTGAAGACCGTCCCCGCGGGCCCGATGCTCGAGCCGCCGCCACCACCGGCGCCGGCGTAGTTCTGGGAGCCGCCGCCGCCACCTCCGCCGTAGACGCCGCCACCACCGCCACCGCCCGCGGCGTCGACCCAGGATCCACCCTTGCCGCCCTGTCCGGCGGCTCCGTTTTCCCCGCCCTGGGCGCTGCCCTGGGCGTTGCCGCCGAGGCCGGGAGCGGTCGGGGTGGCGCCGGTGCCTCCGCCGCCGCCCTGCCCGGAGCTGCCAGCCGTCCCCGTCGTGCCGGTCTGGCCGCCTGGTCCGCCGGCACCGCCGCCGCCGTTGGCGCCCGCGCCGCCGCCACCCCCGGCGACGATCAAAGCGGTGCCTCCGCGACGGATCTCGGAGGCGCCACCGCCTCCCCCGGCAGCGGGGCCTTCGTTGCATTCCCCGGCTTCGCCGCCGCCGTTGATGCCTCCGCTGCCCCAGGTGCAAGGTGCCATCGGGATCGGGGGCCCTTCGGTGCCGTTGCCGCCGCGGCCGCCGACCACCACGGTCAGGGTCTCGCCGGGGGTCACCGCGATGGCCGATGCCTGCGCCTCGGCGCCAAGCCCGCCGGCCGCGCCCATGCTGCTGTTGCCACCGGCGGCGCCGAACGCTTCCACCGAGACCGAGGTGACTCCGGCCGGGACGACGAAGGTCGAGGCTCCGGGGACGGTAAAGCTCTGGGTCGCCGCGCCGGCCGCCGCGGGCGCGATCAGCGCTGCCGTGGCGATCGCCACCGCTGACAGGCAGCCACGTACCCCGTGGCGCCGAAGGCGGGACATCTGTCCCCGGAAAGCTTGGTGCTGCCTCATCTCGTTCACGGCGGTGGTCTTCGGTCGGCGCCAACCCCCGCTTGAGCGGCCGCAGATCGATCCCAACGAAAAGCCGACCGACCCTCTCGATCGTCTGCCCCCGGGATCGGCCCCGAGACGAATCGGGGACAGCGTCGTCACCTACCGGCCGCTCGTCGTCGGTCCGTTGGCCGTGACGCACCGGCCCTGGGAACCTGGGGCGCTTTATGCATCCCTGAGATGCATAAAGCGCCCCAAGCTCACTTCGCACCCCGCGCCCTCACCCCGAATCGCCCGCATCGAAGTGGTCGAGGTCGCACTCGGCTTGCCGGTCAACTTCGAAGAGGGATCATGGTGCACGTGCTTCGCGACGCCGCCGACAGGCCCCAGGCCGAGATCGTCTCCGAGCCGAGGTGCCTGGAGCAGGCGGTGGCAGCGCCGGCCGTGGACCTCGATACCCGCGGCTGGGCGGTCCGGCGGTGATGGAGCGGATCGACGGCCCCGGGGTTCGCCCGCCCGGACCTGGCTTCGGGCCCGCCTTGGAGATCGCCATCTCCCACGCCTTGCTGCAGCGGGTCGCTGACCACGAGATCCCCCCACTGGCTCGCCTGTATCGGCCGGCGGCGGCGCTCGCCTTCGGGCGCATCGACGTCCGCTCGGCCGGGTTCGAGGCCGCCGCCGGCGAGGCGAGGCGGCACGGATTCGAGCCGGTTCTCCGGCTCGCCGGTGGCCACGGCGCCGCCTATGACCATGGGTCGATCGTCTGCGAGGAGATCCTCGCCGTGGACGGCGCCTTCGGCCGCGTCGAGGACCGCTACGAGTCCTTCACCCACCGCCTTCGCGCCGTCCTCGAGGCGCTCGGCGCCGCGGTGGCGGTCGGCGAGCTGGAGGGGGAGTACTGCGCCGGGAGGCACAGCCTCAACCTCGGCGGGCGGACCAAGGTCGCCGGCGTCGCCCAGCGGGTCGTCAGGGGCGGGGCCCTCGTCAGCGCGGTCATCGTCGTCGAGGGAGGTGCGCGGCTGCGTGAGGTGCTGACCGCCGTCTACGGATCCCTCGCGATCGACTTCGAGCCCGCAACCGTCGGCGCGCTCGCGGACGAGATCCCCGGCCTGAGCGTGGATGACGTCGCCGCCAAGCTCGCCGACGAGTTCGCCGGCTCGGGATCCCCCGAACCCGATCCGCTCGACTCGATCACGCTTGGCCTCGCCCAGCGGTTGCTCCCCAAGCACACGATCCGGGTGGCATCTGGCGTGGAGACCTAGCCACCCTCTGCGGGGGCCGTCGGCACTCGACGCCGCCGCCACCGCAGAACCAGAATCGCCAACGGGTCATATTCCGTGATGGAATTCCGGGATGCCCGAGCCGCTGTCCAGCCGCGACCTCGCGGCCTTCGTTGCCGCGGTCGAGACCGGCACCGTCCAGGGTGCGGCGGAGGTGCTCGACCTGACCCAGTCGGCGGCCACCAAGCGGATCCAGGCGCTGGAGCGCCGCCTCGGCGTCGAGCTCCTCGTTCGCGGTCGCGCCGGTGTCAGGGCCAGCGCCGAGGGTCAGGCGCTCTACTCTGAGGCCCGCCGGGCGCTGGATGCGCTCGCTTCGGCCGAGCAGACGGTGGCGATGAGCCGCGCCGCCCAGCCGCTGAAGATCGCCGCCAGCCACACCGTGGGCGAGGCCCTGCTGCCCGCCTGGCTGGCCGAGTTCCGCCGCTCCGCCCCCGACGTCCATCCACAGGTCGACGTCCTCAACTCTCCGGGGGTGATCGCCACGATTCGCGCGCAGGAAGCGGAGGTCGGCTTCGTCGAGGGGCTCGACTCCCTCACCGGGTTGGAATCGAAGGCCGTGATCCGGGACGAGATCGTGGTCGCGGTCGGCACCGGTCATCGTTGGGCGCGGCGGCGAGCGATCCGCCCGGCGGAGCTCAGCGGACAGCCGTTCGTGTCGCGGGAGTCCAGATCGGGGACCCGGGCCGTGGCCGAAGCCCGGTTGGCGGAGGTCGGCATCCGGCTCGAGCCCGACCTCTCGCTGGCCAGCCTCGAAGCGGTCAAGCGCTCCCTCGCCGCCGGCGGCTTCACCCTGATCTCGCGCCTCGCCCTCGAACCGGAGACGGCGGCCGGACTCCTCGTCGCGGTCCCGATCAGGGATCTGAAGATCGAGCGATCCCTGATCGCGGTCCGCCGGCACGAGGATCACCGCCGCCGGGCCGGCGCCAGGTTCTGGGATTGGCTCGACCAGCTGAGGTGACCGCCGGGGTCAGCTCCCGAATCCCAGCGCCTGCATCCCGAGGCTGAGCAGGGAGACCGTCACCCAGAGCCCGGCGCCGAGCACGATCGGCCGCATCCCCGTCCTCCTCAGCTCGGCCAAATCGATCGAGAGCCCGATCGCGGCCAGGGCGACGGTGATCATCGCCGTCGCCGCATCGCCGATTCGCGGTGTCAGGCCGGCGGGGAAGATCCCGGTTGAGGCGAGTGCCGCCAGCGCCAGGAACGCGAGCAGGAAGCGCGGGGTGCGGCCGACCGCGCGGCCGGTCTTGGCGAGGACGGTGGCGTCGGCCCCATGGTCACCGCGCCGCTGCCGCTCGTGGCGCTCGGCCAGGCC
>JAFDWC010000225.1 GCA_018268655.1 Actinomycetota bacterium | reverse complement strand
CGACGCCGGCGCCGAGGACGAGGACTTTGGCCGGGGCGACGGTGCCGGCGGCGGTGGTCATCATCCCGAAGAAGCGGCCCGAGGTCCTGGCGGCGATCAGGGTCGCGGCGTAGCCCGCCGCCGCCGCCTGGGAGGAGAGGGCGTCCATCGCCTGGGCGCGGGTGGTGCGGGGGATCGCCTCCATCGCAAAGGCGCTGGCGCCGGCCTTGGCCAGGGCCTGGTTGGTCTCGGCCGCGACCCAGGGGTTCAAGTGGGAGACGAAGACCTGGCCCGACTTCAGCTTGGCGATCTCCTCGAGCGAGGGAACGGCGACGTGGAGGACCACCTCGGCGCCCTCGAAGGCGGCCTCGGGGGGGACGATCCTGGCCCCGGCCTCCTCGTAGTGGGAGTCGGGGTGGCCGGCCTCCTCACCGGCGCCGGAAGCGACCGTGACGGTGAGCTTCTCGTTGCGCAGGAGCGACTTGACGACGTCGGGGACGAGGGCGACCCGTCGCTCCCCGGCGGCGGTCTCTTTGGGGACGGCGATGTTCACGCGGCGCGGAAGACTATGCGAAACGTCCTACTTATGCGAATCGGCTCACGCGGGAGCACCGACCCCCGCCAAGCTGGCCAATCGCTCCAGCGTGTGGAGCTTCTCGGCCGCCTCGACGTGAACCGGGGAGACGATCAGCCGGTCGATCCCGGCGCCGCGGAAGCGCTCGACCCGCTCCGCGACTTCCGCCTCGGTGCCGACCAGGGAGGTCGCCTCGACGATCTCGTCGGGCATCGCCTCGAAGGCGCCGGCGCGGTCGCCGTCCTGGAAGCGCCGCTGCACCTCGTCGGCGACCTCGCCGAAGCCGAAGCGGTGGGCGAGGTCGACGTAGAAGTTGGTCTTGCGGCTGCCCATGCCGCCGAAGTAGAGGACGAGGCCGGCCTTGACCATGCTCCGCGCCGCCTCCAGGTCGCCGTCGATCGCGACCTGCAACGAGGGGCTGACCTCGAGATCGGAGCGGCTCCGCCCACCCTTCGCAAAGCCCGCCTCGAGGTACTCGCCCCAGGTCGACTCGAAGGCGTCGACGCTGAAGAAGATCGGGATCCAGCCGTCGCAGATCTCGGCCGCCATCTCCACCGATTTGCGGCCGATCGCGCCGACGAAGACCGGGATCCGCTCGCGCAGCGGGTGGAAGTTGAGCTTCAGCGCCTTGCCCTCGCCGGCGCCGGAGAGCGGCAGGTCGTAGTGCTCGCCGTGGTGCTCGAGCGGTCCCTGCCGGGCGACGATCTCCCGCACCACTTCGATGTACTCGCGGGTCCGTCCCCAAGGCTTGTCGTAGGCGACCCCGTACCAGCCTTCGGAGACCTGCGGGCCGGACGGGCCGAAGCCGAAGAGGAAGCGGCCGCCGCTGAGCTTGTCGATCGTCGCCCCGGCCATCGCCGCCGCCGCCGGCTGGCGGGCCGGCACCTGCATGATCGCCGCGCCGAGGTTGATGCGCTCGGTCTGCCCGGCGAGCCAGGCGAGCACCGAGACGCCGTCGGAGCCGTAGGACTCGGCCACCCAGACGGACTCATAGCCGCGACTCTCGGCGGCGCGGACGATCTCCAGCGCCTCCTCCCCCGCCGGCCCGATCCCCCAGTAGCCCAGGTTCAGTCCTAGCTTCAACCCCATCCGCCGCACACCCTATTGAATAGAGCCGTGAGCGAAGGTTCGCCAGCCCCCGAGAGCGGCCTCTCGAGCGCCCAGGCGAAGGCGCGCCTGCGCAAGCTCGGGCCACCGCCGGAGAACTCCTCGCGCTCGACCGCGAGCATCATCGCCGGCAACGTCTTCACCCTCTTCAACGCGATCATCGCGGTCTTCTTCGTGCTCGATCTCGGGCTTGGCCTCTACGCCGACTCGCTGTTCGGGCTGATCGCGGTGATCAACTCCTACATCGGGATCCGCCAGGAGCTGAAGGCGAAGGCGACCCTGGACGAGCTCGCGGTCCTGGTCGAGCCCCACGCGCGGGTGATCCGGGACGGCGCGGTGGTCGAGCTGCTGGCGACCGAGGTCGTCCCCGGCGACCTGGTCGCGATCGGCCCCGGCGACCAGCTTGTCGCCGACGGCGAGGTGAGCTCGAGCCGCGGCCTCACCGTCGACGAGTCGATGCTGACCGGGGAGGCCGACGGGATCCGCAAGGAGGCTCGCGACCGCCTCCTCTCCGGCTCCTTCGTCGTCGCCGGCTCCGGCCACTACGAGGTCACCGCTGTCCGCGAGCAGAGCTACGCCGGCCGTCTCGCGGGCGAGGCCCGCACCTTCCGCCACCCCCCCTCACCGCTACAGGAAGAGGTCAACCAGGTGATCGTCGCCTCGACCTACATCATGCTGCCGCTGGCGGTGATCCTGCTGCTGAGCATGAAGATCCGCGCGGTCGGGCTGCAGGAAGCGGCGCAGACGGCGACCGCCGGCCTGGTGACGCTGATCCCCGAGGGCCTGGTCCTGCTGATGAGCGTCACCTTCGCGGTCGCCGCGGTCCGCCTCGCCAAACGGCAGACCCTGGTCCAGCAGATGAGCGCGACCGAGAGCCTCGCCGCCGTCGACACGATCTGCGTCGACAAGACCGGGACCCTGACCGAGGGCGAGCTGCGGCTGACCGGGGTCGAGTTCGCCGACGGGATCGATCCGCGGCTGGCGGAGCGGGCGCTGGGCCGGTTCGCGGCCAGCGCCGGCGAGCGCAACCGCACCCTGGAGACGATCGCCGAGCGGTTCCCCGGCGAGGCCGCGGCCGTCCGCTCCGAGGTTCCCTTCTCCTCGGAGTGGAAGTGGAGCGGCATCGCGATCGCCAACGGCAGCGGCAGCTCGACCTACGTGCTCGGGGCGCCCGACGTCCTCACCGCCGCCGGTGCCCTCACCCTGCCGCCGATCCTCGCCCGCAAGCTCGAGGAGGAGACCGCGGCGGGGCGTCGCGTCGTCGCCTTCGGCGAGTCGGCCGAGCCACTCCCCGCGGACCCCGCGAGCGCCGAGGCACCACGGCTCGCCCCCCTCGCCCTGATCGTGCTGGAGGAGACGCTGCGCCCCGACGCCGCCGAGACGATCGCCTTCATGCGCGACCAGGAAGTCGACCTGAAGCTGATCTCGGGCGACGCCCGGGCGACGGTGACGGCGGTCGCCTACGCGGTCGGGGTGCCGCGCGAGGCCGGGGTCGTCGAGGGTCCCGAGCTGCCCGACGACCCGGCGCAGCTGGAGCAGGTCGCGGTCGCCAACACGATCTTCTGCCGGATCAAGCCGGAGCAGAAGAAAGCGCTGGTGGCGGCGCTGGTGCGGGCCGGCCGCTACGTGGCGATGATCGGCGACGGCGTCAACGACGTGCCGGCGCTGAAGCAGGCGCGGATGGCGGTGGCGATGGGCTCGGGGGCGCAGGTGACGAAGGGCGTCGCCGACGTCGTCCTGCTCGAGGATCAGTTCTCGCGCCTGCCGGAAGCGGTCGGCGAGGGGCGTCGGATCGCCCGCAACATCCACCGCCTCGGCCGCCTCTACCTGACTAAGACGGTCTACGCGGCGACCCTGATCCTGCTCGTCGCGGTGCCCGGATTCGCCTTCCCCTTCCTGCCCCGCCACCTGACCCTGGCCGCCTTCCTGACGATCGGCATCCCCTCCTTCGTCCTCGCCCTCGCCCCCTCCGACGGGCCGCTCTACCGCGGCCGCCTGCTGCGGGCGCTGGGCGCCTTCGCGGTCCCGGCCGGGGTCGCGACCGGACTGGCCTCGATCCTCTCCTTCTTCCTCGTCAACACCGTCGCCGGCGCCGGCCTCGGCCCCGGCCGCACCGCGGCGACGACGACGCTGATCGTGCTCGGGCTCGCCTTCGTGCTGCTGCTGGAGCGCGGCCCCGGCCGCGAGCACATCGCGATCCAGAGCTACATGCTGGCGATGGTCGCCGGCCTCGGCGCCGCCGGGGTCGCGGTGACGA
>JAFDWC010000224.1 GCA_018268655.1 Actinomycetota bacterium | reverse complement strand
ACCTCGACCAGGCGCTCGGCGAGCTCGGCCTCGAGCTCGTGCTGGGCGCCGAAGGTGGTCCCGCGGCCGAGCTGATCGGTCGCCGCGGCGACGATCTCCGGCGGGCAGTGGCCGAGCAGGAGCGGCCCGAACCCGAGCACGTGATCGACGTACTCGTTGCCGTCGAGGTCGAAGACGCGGCTGCCGCGGCCGTGGCTGATCGTCAGCGGCACCGGCCGCTGACCGGCCCGCATCGCGGTCGAGACGCCGGTCGCGAGGCTGCGCCGCGCGCGCTCGAGCTGACTGGCGGAGCGCGAGTAGCGAGTGGAGGGCGTGGTCGCGCTCAAAAGTCGTGGTCGATCTCGTCGGGTTCCTCGTACCAGCGGGTCCGCTCGCCGACCTTCGCCCGCATCTTCCAGCGGCGAGACTTCGGCATCTCCTCGAGCTCGCGCTCGAGCTGGTCGATCCGCTCCCGCGCCGGCGCCAGCTCCTCGCCGCGGGCGGCGGCGTACTCGCCGGCGCGGCCGGCGACGATCGTCACCGTTCGCCACCAGCCCCAGTCCGAGCCGCAGACCTCGGCCAGACGGGCGCGGCTGATGCCGCTCTCGTCGTCGCTGAGATCGTGGTCGCAGAGCAGCGCCAGCGAGTCGGTGAGGTCCTTTTCGTTGGTCTTGTAGACCTGTAGCTTCGACAGCAGCAGGTCGGCCAGGGTCAGCGTCGTCGGCACCAGCTCGAGGCGCTTGCGGAGCTCGAGCTTGTGGCAGCCCTCGATCCGGTCGAGGAAGACGTCGGCCTGGCGGCCGCCGTTCTCGACGTCGGCGAAGAACAACCGCCGCTGGCCGTGGATCACGTTGAACTCCTCCTCCGGCGCGTAGCCGAGGTGGGCGAAGAAGGCGGTGACGTCCTCGGCGTCGGCGGAGTGGGCGACGAAGTCGATGTCGCCGTACTCGCGCACCAGCGGCTCCTGCCGCGCGCTCGGGCTGACCATCGCGATCGCGACGCCGCCGGTCGCCCGCAGCGGCAGCCCGGCCGCGGCGGCGGCATCGACCACGCGCCGGGCCTCGGCGAGCGGATCAGTCAGGGTCGCGGAATCGCTCATCTCAGTCCTCCTGGTCGCACGCGGCTAACCCGTCGTCGGCACATAGCGCTTCACCTCCGCTCCGTCGAGGTCGACGATCACTCCCTGCAGGGTCCAGTCCGAGTAGGCGCTGCCGGGGTTGATCGCCACCGTGCGACCGAGCTTCTGCATCCCCCGCGACTCGTGGATGTGGCCGTGCAGCGAGAGCATCGGCTGGTACTCGAGCAGCGCTTCGCGGACGGCGGTGGATCCGACCGAGGCCATGATCGTGCCGCCCCGCTTCACCCGCGCTCCTTCCTCCAGCTCGGGGGCGCTGTCGAGGCCGGTGCCGTAGGGGGGGACGTGGATGTTGAAGATCGCCGTCTCCATATTCTCCACCTGCGCGGCGAGCTTGTGGATCTTCTCCGCCAGCTCCTCCTCCGAGCACTCCCGCGGGGTGTCCCACGGGGTCGGGTTCGACCAGCCGACCGAGAGCATCTCGTGTTCGTCGTCGATCTTCACCACCCGCCCCTCGGCCGCGTCGATGAAGTCCGACGCCTCGAGCACGCCATCGACGTCGAACTCGTCGTCGTTGCCGGGGGTGATGATCACCTTGATCCCCGAGCTGCCCAGCCGTTCGGCCGCCAGCGCGGTCCACCCTTCGAGGGTGTGGACCATGGTTTCGGTGAACAGGGTCGAGACCCCCGCCCCGTCGGCCGAGAGCCTTTCCATCTCCGCGGCCGAGAGGCGAACAGGGTAGAACCCGTTGTTCTTGATCATCTTTTCCTGCTCCGCCAGTGCCTCGGCATCGGTGAGCACGACCGTGTCGCCGGCCCACTCACAGGTGAATTCGCCGCCGCCGGACTCGACCAGCGGGATGATCATCTTGCCGGTGCAGTCGCCCCCCATGATCACCACGCCGGCCTCGTAGACGGAGCCGGCGTGGAGGAACTTTCGGAAGCAGACCTCAGAGCCGTGCAGGTCGGTACAGAAGAACAGTCGCGTGTTCATTCTGCCGGCAGCTCCTGGTAGACGACCGAGAGGTCCAGGTTGTCCTTCTTTTTCCGGTAGATCTTCGAGGCGACGTAGATGATCGCCGCGACGAGGTAGGTGCCGCCGACGAAGGCGAGCCCTTTGGTCCCGTTGAGGCCGAGCTCGTTGGCCCTCAGCGCCTGGACGTCGACGAAGACGACGAAGACGAGGAAGATCACCGCCGCGATCGACATCAGCGGGACTTTCCCGACCTTGTATTTGGCCGCCACCGTCGAGTTGAACATCTCCCGCTTCGACACCGGGAAGGCGAGGGCGGCGACCATCGTCGCGGCGAAGCCGGTGATGTTCAGCACCAGCAGGCCGAGGGTCAGGGTCACGAATTCCGGCACGAAGGCGTAGAGCGCCGTCAGCCCGATACAGCAGATGCTGAACACCGTGATCGCGGTGATCGGGGTGTGGGTGCGCCGGTTCACCTTGCCGAACGCCTCCGGCAGGATGCGGTCGAACGACATCGCCACCATCACCCGCGTACCGCCGAGGGTGATGTTGGGGAACCACATCCAGAACCAGGCGAAGAACATCACGAACGCGAGCCAGACGAAGATCGTCGCGTTGCCGACCAGCGCCACGAAGAAGCCGAAGAAAGGTGGCACCGGCAGCGGGTTGTTTTCAGCCCCTTCGTAGAAGAGGGTGCCGCTGGCGTAGAGGAAGTGGGTGCCGATCCTCGAGGCCAGCAGGGCGGCCATGATCGCGACCATGATGAAGGAGAAGACCTCCGCGCCGACGATCGCTTTGACGTTGGCGGAGAGGCTGTTGGCGCGCTTGATCTCGCCCGCCTGCATCACTCCCCAGGCGGGGTAGATGAGCGCGAACGAAGCGATCACCGAGGCCAGGATCGTCTTCCCGAGGGAGAACGAGAAGGACGCTTCGCCGCCCCGGTTGATCGTCTCCTGGTAGGCGTTCTTGGTCCCGAAGTTGGTGGCCATGAAGCTGTTCAGGTTGTTGACGAAGTCCTGGTGGGTCGAGAACAGGAGCATCACCAGCACGATCACGAGGCAGACCATGCCGACCCAGAAGAAATAGCGCTGCAGCAGCGCGTAGACGCGCAGGCCGCGGATGTTCACGAAGGCCGCCCAGGCCACGCAGACGATGCCGGTGAGGAAGATCCCCCAGCTGGTCAGGAACCATTCGCCGACGCTGGTCATCCAGTGGACGTGGTAGGCCGCGCCGAGCAGGATCAGGAACGGGGACATGATCAGGTTGGCGCCGAACCAGGCCGCCAACGCCATCCAGATCATCTGCGAGAGGGTCACCGCCGAGAAGGCGAAGAGGGTGGCGACGCCGCCGCCGAGCACGCGGCTCTGGAAGACGTAGTCACCGCCTGACCTCGGCATCGCGGTGGTGAAGAAGGCGTAGACGATCGCCTCGAAGGTGCAGAAGATGCCCGCCAGCACGAGCGCCAGCCACATGCTCGCTTCCGGGTAGGTGACGGCAATCAGCACGTACGACAGCGCGACGTTGAGGACGATGTTGATCGCGATCACGTTGTAGATCCATGCGTCGAGCTGCGAGAAATCTCGCACCAGGCCCGATGCTTTTCGTACGAACCCGCCTTCCTGGGGGCCGGTCGCTGGCATACCACTGCTCATTGCTCTCTCCTCGTCGTGTCTGGGTCGGCCATACTGCGTGCAATTGACTTGAGGCTCTCTTCGCTTTCGGTCAGGTGACGTTCGAGTTGGTGGCGGCAGGCGTCCTGTTCACCGTTCACCATCAGCTCGCAGAGTTCGCCGTGCTCCTCGACCAGCGGGTCCGGCTCGTCGGGGCGGTGGGTGATCAGCGCCAGGCAGAGCCAGAGCTCGCCCTGCAGCTCGACGAAGAACCGGTTCAGCCGGGTGCTGTCGAGCAGC
>JAFDWC010000223.1 GCA_018268655.1 Actinomycetota bacterium | reverse complement strand
CGAGGAAGATCAGCGGCTGCAGGACGAAGGTCTGGGCGAAGGCGACGTCGTCGAACTGCTCGGCGCGGACGCCGATCAGCACCCCGAGCTGGGAGAAGAAGAAGCCGACCAGGACCAGCGACGGGATCAGCACCAGCACGTGGTCGACCGGGAGCGCGGTGAGGACGATCGCGACGAGGAAGGTGAGGATGGCGACGATCAGCCCGCGGACGAAGCCGCCGAGCGAGAAGGCGAGCAGCAGCTCCAACGGCGTCGCCGGCGAGGAGAGCTGGTCGTGGATCGCGCCGAGGAACTTCTGCTGCAGGATCGATGAGGAGTTGTTGGAGAAGGCGTTGGTCGCCCAGGCCATCATGATCAGCCCGGGGATCACGAAGACGATGTATTCGACCCCGTGCAGTTCCTTGATCCGCGACCCCAGAGCGCCGCCGAAGACCGTGATGTAGAGGAAGGTTTCGAGCAGCGGGCCGCCGATCGTCTGTTTCTTGATCTTCATGAAGCGGCTGATCTCGCGCTGCCAGAGGGTGAGGAAGCGGATGCGGGCGGCGGCGCTCACACGACCTCCGACTCGATGTGCGAGCGCGAGAGCTCTTTGCGGCCGACCAGCGCCAGGTAAGCGTCCTCGAGGTTGGCGACCCCGTAGCGCCCGGCGAGCCCGTCGGCCGAGCCCTCGGCGGCGATTTCGCCGCCCGCGATGAAGCCGATCCGGCTGCAGAGCTGGTCGGCCTCCTCGAGGTAGTGGGTGGTCAGCAGGATCGTCGTTCCTTCGGCGTTGATCTTCTGCACGTAGTGCCAGAGCTCCAGCCGCAGCTCGATGTCGACGCCGGCGGTGGGCTCGTCGAGGATCAGCAGCCGCGGCCGGTGCATCAGCGCCCGGGCCAGGATCAGCCGCCGCTTCATCCCGCCCGAGAGGGCGCGGGTGCGGTCCTTCGCTTTCGGCGTCAGCGAGAAGGTCTCGAGCAGCTCGCGGGTGCGCTCGCGGCGGTCGCGGCGGCCCATCCCGAAGTAGCCGCCGTGGAAGTCGAGCGTCTCCTCGCAGGTCAGGAACTGGTCGAGGTTGACCTCCTGCGGCGCCAGCCCCACCGCGGCGCGGGCCTTCGAGTAGTCGTGGATCGCGTCGTGGCCGAAGACCTCGATCGTGCCGCCGGTCGGCTGCGCCAGCCCGGTCGTGCAGTGGATCAGGGTCGACTTCCCCGCCCCGTTCGGCCCCAGCAGCCCGTAGAACTCGCCGTCCGGAATTTCGACCGAGACACCGCGCAGCGCCTCGACCCCGTTCGGGTAGCGTTTCTCCAGGTTCTCGATCCTGAGTGCGGCCGCAGACATGGACGGTCCACCCTAGTGAGGAGCCGAGCCCGGCCCGCCGCCGGCTCGGCTAGGCGGCGCGGCCGATATAAGTGGCGGATGGCCCCCGCTCCGATGCTCGCCGTCGACGCGCCCTCGATGCTGTTCCGCGCCTATTACGCGCTGCCGGACACGATCGTCGGGCCCGATGGGCAGCCGGTCAACGCGCTGCTCGGCGCCGCCAACCTGGTCCTGCGCGAGGTCGAACTGCACCGGCCGCGGGCCGTCGTCCTCTGCTTCGGCCCCGACGCCGCCCACTACCGAACCGAGCTCTACCCCAGCTACCACGAGAAACGCGAGGAGGAAATGCCGGCGGCGCTGCCGCACCAGTTCGCCCTCTGCCGCGACTTCTTCGAGGCCTTCGGCTGGACCGTCGCCAGCAGCGAGGACCTCGAGGCCGACGACCTGCTCGGCAGCTTCGCCGAGCTCGAGGCCGCCGCCGGCGGCCAGGCGCTGCTGCTGACCGGCGACCGCGACATGTACCAGTGCGCCGGCGACGGGGTGACGGTCCTCTACGTGCGGACCGGCCGCGAAGGCGCCGAAGAGGTCGGGCCGGAGGAGGTGCGCGAGCGCTACGGGATCGGCCCCGAGCTCGTCCCCGACTTCATCGCCCTCCGCGGCGACCCCTCCGACGGCCTCCCCGGCGCCAAGGGGGTTGGGCCGAAGACGGCCGCCGAGCTGCTTCGCGCCCACGGCTCGCTCGAGGGGGTGCTCGAGAACGCGATCCGCGAGCGGCGGCCGAAACTGCGCGGGGCGCTGATCGAGGCCGCGGACGACCTCCGCGCCTTCAAGGAGATCGCGACCCTGCGCGACGCCGGCGTGAAGCGCCCCGCCGACCGACCGACCGACTGGGCTGGCGCCGCGGCGGCCGCGCGGGGGCTCGGCATGAATCGTCTCGCCGAGCGACTGGAGAAGGCGGGCGAGGCAGCCGGTTAGCCCCTGCCCCCTCCTCCCAGACCCAACGCCTAGGCAGACGACGACCGTGCCGCCGTCGCCAACCCCCAGGCGGAGACGATCGCCCAGACGCCCTCGAGCAGGACGAAGCCCCACTGACCCGAAACCACCGCGAGCACGGCGAGGATCGCCGAGCCGGCCAGGTTGAGGGTCAGGTAGAGGCGAGAGTCGGGCCGCATCCGTTCGAACTGGACGGCTGCGAAGGCGCTGAGGATGAGGAGGGCGCCGATGATCTGGACGATCTGATCCATCGCGCGATCGTAGCCAGGGGTCGCCGAGCCTGCCGCGACCCCGTCGGGCGTGGCTACCGCGCCAGCGCGACCAGCGCTTCGCGGTGGCAGCCAAAGAACGCCGCGGCGGCGGCGGCCTGGTCCTCGGCGGCGATCAGCTCCGAGTAGGCGAGCTCGGCGCCGGAGAAGCCGTGACCGTTCCAGAGCTCGCCACCGTCTATCGGGGCGCTCCAGGGGCCGACGTAGAGGTAGGGCTCGCGGTGCTGCTCGTCTCCCGGCGAGAAGCCGTAGTTGGCGCGGAGCCCGCGCGCTTCGCTGCCGAGCTCGATCGCGACGTCGAAGTGTTCGGGCCAGAGCCGGACCGGGCTCGCTTCGTCGTCCTCCTCGGCCTCCTCGACCAGCCGGCCGAGCACCGCGGTGCCGAAGCCGTAGAGGGCGCCGAGTGCCCGCGCGGCGGTGGCGTCGACCGCGAGCGGCTCATCGCTGAGCTGGACGTCGAACGGGAGCAGCTCGGTGATCGCGGCGCCCGCGGTCGCCAGGCTGTGCAGCGGCGCCCGCCGCTCCTCGCCGTCGTACTCGTGGACCAGGGCGTCGCCTTCGACCCGGACCCGGCGCCGGACCCCTTCGAACTCGAAGAACGGCGTGCCGAAGCCGCCCGGGGCCGCCTCGAGCCCGACCTCCTGCGACGTGTTGCGAGCCGGGGCGACCAGCTCTGTCGCGACCTCCTGCAGGGCCGAGACGGTTGCCGGGAAGGTCGGCGGCAGTGGCTTCAGCACCGGGCCTCAGACTCCCAGCCCGGGGAAGCCCGCGAAGCGGACGGCATCGGTGGAAAAGCAGGGCACCGATGCAACATAGAGGTTTTTGCCGTCCACTAGAGATTTACCTCGCATTGGCGTCCGGGCCGGCGGCCTCGAAGGCGGCGAGCCCGGTGACGACGGGCATGCCCGCTTCGCCGGTGATCTCCAGCCGCGCCTTGCTCTGTTCGTGGACGACCTGCAGCCGCGCCATCGCCTCCTCGAGCACCTCCGTGGCCTGCTCCCAGCCGAGCTCATCGACGGCCATCGTCGTCCAGCTCAGGGTCGTGTCCTCGCGGTCGTCGATCGTCCCCGCCTCCATCGCGTCGATGACGCGGTCGAGAAAGGCCTCCATCGAGGCGCCGGAAACCTCGTTGCGGACCGAGCGAGGCACCTTTCGCCAATCCTGGTGGCCGATATATGAGCGCGGCTTGGCGCGGAAATAGTGCTCGACCGCACCGCGTCGCCGCGCCGTGCCGACCAGCTCGATGCAGCCACATTTCTCGAGCACCCGCGTGTGGTAGGCGACGTTGCCGAGCGGGAACTCGAGCTCCTCCATCAATTCGTTCGGGCTCGCCCGTCTTTCGTTCAGAACCTCGAGGATCTGGACCCGAAGCGGATGCGCAAGAGCCCTCACCAAATGAGGATCGATATTTGCTCTACGGGGGGGCACTGGTGAGGGATAGTCGTGCACTCCGCGCCGGGTTGCAAAAGAA
>JAFDWC010000222.1 GCA_018268655.1 Actinomycetota bacterium | reverse complement strand
CTTCCGTACTTCTCAGAGAGCCTGTCATGCCTTAGTGGCCGCCGTGTACACAAGTACGACGGCCGGTATGACGAGGTAAATCAAGACCACTCGGCACGCTGACGTTGGCCGAGTGGGTCGGGCTCAAACATTCCGCAGGCCGTTGCTTGGACCCGCGGAGTGCACGCTGCTCAGTTTTCAAAGACCGCTGCGCCTCTACGACGGGACTCGCCGCTCTCAGACGCCGGGGCCCCACGAGGAGGCCCCAGAGGACGAGGAAATATAGCGACCTCGCCGCCGTTTGTCCAGCCCGCCTAGGAATTTCTCGGCGGACCGACCACCAAACGGCGAAAACGCCGCTTGCCGACCTGGAGGATCTTACCGTCAAGGAGGCTGGCGGGTATGTCCAGGGCCCCGGCGGGCACCGGCTCGCCGTCGAGCTTGACCCCGCCCTGGGCGAGCAGCCGCCGGCCCTCGCTCGAGCTGAGATCGAAGGCCGCCGCGAGCAGCCGCGGCAGATGGACCTCGTTGCCGCCGTTGGCGCCGAGAAACGGGTCCAGCTCGAGCTCGCGCACGTCGTCCGGCACCGCGTGCTCGACGAAGACCCGGTTGAAGGCGGCCTCGGCGCGCTCCCCGGCGCCGGCGCCGTGGAAGCGGTCGACCAGCCGCCGGGCCAGCTCGCGCTTGGCGCGGTTGGGCGGCTCCGCCGGCTGCTCAGCGCCGAGCAGGAGGCGGAAGTACTCGGGCATCGCCGCGTCGGGGATGCTCATCAACTTGCCGAACATCTCCGGCGCCGGGTCGGTGACGCCGACGTAGTTGCCCAGCGACTTGCTCATCTTCTGGACGCCGTCGGTGCCGACCAGGATCGGCAGGGTGATGATCGACTGCGGCGGCTTCCCGTAGGCCTCCTGGACGCTGCGCCCGAACAGCAGGTTGAACTTCTGGTCGGTGCCGCCGAGCTCGACGTCGGCGTCCACCGCGACCGAGTCATAGCCCTGCAGCAGCGGGTAGAGCAGCTCCAGCGCGGTGACGCCGGTCCCCGCCGCCATCCGCTTCTGGAAGTCGTCGCGCTCGAGCAGCCGAGCCACCGTCGCTCGCGCCAGCAGCCCGAGCAGGTCCTCCGGCGGCATCCGCAGCCACTCCGAGTTGCGGCGCACCTCGGTCCGGCCCCGGTCGAGGATCTTGAACGCCTGCTCCTGGTAGGTGGCGGCGTTGGCCTCGATCTCCTCGGCGCTCGGCAGCGGCCGCGTGCTCGAGCGGCCGCTCGGGTCGCCGACCCGGGCGGTGAAGTCGCCGATGATCAGGACCACGGTGTGGCCCGCCCGCTGGAACTCGGCCAGCTTCTCGAGCACGACCGTGTGGCCGAGGTGAATGTCGGCGGTGGTCGGGTCGATCCCGAGCTTCACCCGGAGCGGGCGCCCAGCCCCCAGCTGCTCGGCGAGGCGCCCCTCCGGCAGCACGTCGACGGCGTTCTTGGTCAGATCCGACAAGGTCGCAATGCTAGACTGCCGCGTTCGCTCGACGGGTTTCCCAGCCCGTTCCGGGCGCGCCGCAGTACCCCCCCTCCATGGCAGTCCTAGGACTAAAACGCCGGAGGTCCGGCGGCGGCGAAATTCCGCCCGCGCCACCGGCCCCCCCCTCCACCACCACCGCGCCGCCGACGCTGCCGCCGCCCGCGCCGAGGCGGAAGCGGCCGAAGCTGAAGATCCTGCGGTTCCTCTTCGTCCTGCTCGGGCTCGGAATCCTCGCCGTCGTCTCGATGGTCTTCGGGATGATGGCGGCGGTCTCCCAGGACCTGCCGGCGATCTACAACTTCGCCCTCTACAAGGCCTCCAAGAACAGCGTCGTCGTCGACGACACCGGCGCCCCGATCGGCACCCTCACCTCCAACCAGAACAAAATCCTGCTCAGCAGCGGCCAGATCTCGTCCAACATGAAGAACGCGGTGGTCTCGATCGAGGACGCGCGCTTCTACGAACACGACGGGGTCGACTTCCCCGGCATCGCGCGCGCCTTGGTCCGGGACATCATGAGCCAGAGCGCGGCCCAGGGCGCCTCGACGATCACCGAGCAGTTCGTCAAGAACGCGCTCGAAGCCGAAGGCAGCCGGACGATCCTCGAGAAGTTCCGCGAGGCGGCGCTCGCCTACCGGCTCGAGCGCCACTGGTCGAAGGAAAAGATCCTGACCGAGTACCTGAACACGATCTACTTCGGCGAGGGCGCCTACGGGATCGAGGCCGCTGCCCGCACCTACTTCGGTGCCGCCCACCCCGGCTGCGGCACCCCGACCGAGCCCTGTGCCTCGGTGCTCGAGCCGTGGGAGGCGGCGATGCTGGCAGGGATCATCTCCTCGCCCTCCGGCTACGACCCCAAAGTCTTCCCGGAAAACGCGCTCGAACGGCGCAACCTGGTGCTGCTGAAGATGGAGGAACAGGGCTACATCTCCGAACAGCAGTACCACCAGGGGATTCGGCAGGCGCTGCCCTCGCCGTCCGACATCAAACCGCCGTCGATCGAATCGAAGGCCCCATACTTCACGGCCTATCTGCGCCAGCAGCTGCTCGAACGCTACGGCCCGGCCAAAGCCTTCTTCGGCGGCCTCACGGTCAAATCGACCCTCGATCTGAAGCTGCAGGGGGCGGCCGAAGAAGCGGTCCAGGAATACATGGGCTACCTGCCGGCGACCGCCTCGGTGGTGGTGATCGAAAACCGCGACGCCGGGATCAAGGCCCTGGTCGGCGGCTCCAACTTCGAAAAAGAACCGTTCAACCTGGCGACCCAGGCCCAGCGCCAACCCGGTTCCTCGATCAAGCCGTTCACGCTGATCACCGCGCTCGAAGAGGGGATCTCGCCCTCGACCACCTACGAATCGGCGCCGCAGGAATTCCACTACGGCAAGCACGGCGAAGAAACCTTCGTCGTCCACAACGACGAGGACTCCTATCTCGGCTCCTGCTCGATCGAATGCGGGCTGACCTATTCGGACAACTCGATCTACGCCCAGCTCGGCCTCGAAGGCCTGAAGGGGAAGACGATGGCGGACCGGACCCGCTCGATCGCCGCCACGATCCACAAGGCCGGCTACCACGACCCGATCTCGACCAACCCGGCGATGGTGCTCGGCGGTCTCAAGGAAGGCGTCAGCCCACTCGGCTGGACCTACGCCTACTCGACGATCGGCAACAACGGCGACCGCATCAGCGGCACCCTGGCGCCGAGCCCCGGCGACACCCCGGTCTCCTACACCGAGGTGACCGAAAAGGGAGGGCACGTGATCAAGGGCGGCGACAACGACTCCATCCACACCCAAGCCTTGGAACAGGCGGCGGTCGAAGAAACGAAGCGGATCATGGAAACGGTCGTCACGACCGGCACCGGAACCCACGCCAACATCGGCCTCGAACACCAATGGGGCAAGACCGGGACCACCGAGAACAACGGCGACGCCTGGTTCTGCGGCGGGGTCGCCAACGAAGTCACCGCCTGCGTCTGGGTCGGCTATGCCGACACGACGACGCCGATGACCACGCTCTACAACGGCGGCCCGGTGATGGGCGGCACCTACCCGGCTCTGATCTGGGCCAAGGTGATCTCCGCCTGGCGCGAAATCCAGGCCGAAAAAGCGGCGGCCAAGGCGGCCCACAAGGCCGCCAAGGCGGCCAAGGAAGGCAAGACCGAAGAAGCCGCCGAATTCGAAGCCGAAGCGGTCGAAAACTCCGAAGGCGAAGGCTACGTGCCGAGCGAATCGGTCGAAGAATCCTCAGAACCGGCGCTGCCTGAAGAAGAAGTCGAAGCGCCGGTGGAAGAAGAAACGCCGGCGAAGGAAGCGCCGCCGGAAGAAGCGGCGCCTCCGGTCGAAGCGGCGCCTCCGCCTGAAGGTGGCGGCGGTGGCGGCGGCGGGACGACCGGCGGCGGGGTTACTGCGGGCTGAACTCCGGCTTCGGGGCGTTGTTCGGAGGGCTTGCGGGATGGGGCGGTCGGGGGAGGCTCCCACGGCTGCTTCGCAGGAGTTCCGTGGGAGCCTCCCCCGACCGCCCTCGACCGAGCTCCCGAATTTCGCACGGGCT
>JAFDWC010000221.1 GCA_018268655.1 Actinomycetota bacterium | reverse complement strand
GAGAGGGGCGTCGGGGTCCCCTCCCAAAACACTCCAGCGGAGCCGGAAGGCGGAGCGTTTTGGGAGGGGGCCCCGAGGACCCTCACGCCCAACCCCGATCCCGCGCCCGCCCTCTCCCCCCGGGGTCGCTATCCTTGGCCGAGCCTCGCGCCCCGGGCCCGAGGTTTTCTTTTGTAATCGAGTCCTTCAGGAACGAGGGAGCAGATGGCTCGCGGAGATGTCCGCATCGCGGTGACCATGGCTTGCGAGGATTGCAAGCGGCGGAATTACCAGACCAACAAGTCGCGGCGCAACTCGCCCGACCGGATCGAGCTGCGCAAGTTCTGCCGCTGGTGCGGCCGCCACACCCCTCATAAAGAGACCCGGTAATCGCCGATGGCCAAAACCCGCGCACAGCGCAAGGCCGAGCGCCGCGCTCGGGAAGCTGAGCAGCGCAAACGCTCGGGTGCGGATGAGGATGAGCGGCGGGGCGTAGCGCGCGCCCAGCACGACACCGAGGTCGGGCTCTCCGGCGATGTCGCGATCGACCGCGCGATCGAGGCGGGGATCGCCGCCGGAGTCCCCGAGGAGGCGCTCGAGACCCCGGATGCCCCCAAGCCCTCGCGCTCCGAGCGCCGGGCCGAGGCAAAAGCGGAGAAAGCCGCGCAGAAACGCGAGCGCGAGCAGCAGAAGCGCGACGAGCGCGAACAGCTGGCGAAGCGGCAGAAAGCGGCGGCGAAAAAACAGACGACGTCGAGCCATCAGCGCGGCGGCGTCCTCGGTTTCCTAATCTCCTGCTGGGCCGAGCTGAAGAAAGTCCAGTGGCCCGACCGCGAGACCCTGATCCAGGCGACCGCGGTGACGATCCTTTTCGTCGCTGTGGCCGCCGCCTATCTCGGCGCCCTCGACGCGCTCTTCAGCTTCCTGATCAAGAAGATCCTGTAGCGGGATCCCGAACGAAAAAGGCTTCCGATTTGTATCGCTGGTACGTAATCAACACCTATTCCGGGCACGAGAACAAGGTCAAGCACAACCTCGAGCACCGGGTCGAGACGATGAGCCAGAACCGCAACGTGCGGCAGGTCGTCGTCCCCACCGAGCAGGTCTCGGAGATGAAGGACGGGCAGAAAGTCCAGACCGAGAAACGGACGATGCCCGGCTACGTCCTGGTCAACATGGAGATGACCGACGACGCCTGGGGGCTGGTCAAGAACACCCCCGGCGTCACCGGCTTCGTCGGCTCCCGCAACAAGCCGGTGCCGCTCTCGAAACCCGAGGTCGACCGCCTGCTCCATCGCGAGACCGCCGAGCGGCCCCGCACCCAGGCCCAGTTCGCGATCGGCGAATCGGTCAAAGTCATCTCCGGCCCGCTCTCCGACTTCTCTGGCGAGATCGCCGAGATCAACGAGGACGCGGCCAAACTCAAGGTTCTGGTCTCCATCTTCGGCCGCGAGACCCCGGTCGAGGTCGGCTACGACCAGGTGAAGAAGATCTAGGGCGACGCCGTCGACGCCGCCGAACCGCTACCCTCACCGACCCGCTCATGGCCAAGAAAGTCCTCACCGTCATCAAGCTGCAGATCCAGGCCGGCAACGCCAACCCGGCGCCGCCGGTCGGCCCCGCGCTGGGCCAGCACGGCGTCAACATCATGGACTTCTGCAAAGCGTTCAACGCGCAGACGCAGAACGAAGGCGGGACGATCATCCCGGTCGAAATCACCGTCTACGAGGATCGCTCCTTCACCTTCGTCACCAAGACGCCGCCGGCCGCGGTGCTGATCAAGGAAGCGATCCGCATCCCGAAGGGCTCCGGCGAGCCCCACATCAACAAAGTCGGGACGATCTCCCAGGACCAGCTTCGCGAGATCGCCGAACGGAAGATGCCCGACCTCAACGCCAACGACATCGACGCAGCGGCGAAGATCATCGCCGGCACCGCCCGCTCGATGGGCGTCGACGTCGCCTAGGAGTCCCCAAGATGGCCCACGGCAAGCGATACCGCCAGCAGTACCAGAAGGTCCAGCGCGACCACGCCTACCCGCCGGTCGAGGCGGTCGGCCTGATCAAGGAGACCGCGAGCACCAAGTTCGACGAGTCGGTCGAGGTCCACGTCCTGCTCGGCGTCAACGTCCGCCACGCCGACGAACAGCTGCGCGGCACCCTCGCCCTGCCGCACGGGCTCGGCAAGGACGTCACGGTCGCCGTCTTCGCTCAGGGCCAGCAGGCCCGCGACGCCGAGGCGGCCGGAGCCGACTTCGTCGGCGGTCAGGACCTGGCTGAGAAAGTGCAGGGAGGCTGGACCGACTTCGACGTCGCGATCGCGACCCCGGACATGATGCCGGTGGTCGGCCAGCTCGGCCGCATCCTCGGCCCCCAGGGCAAGATGCCCAACCCGAAAGTCGGCACCGTCACCGAGGACGTCGAAAAGGCGGTCAGCGATTCGAAGTCGGGCAAAGTCGAATACCGCACCGACCGCCAGGCGATCGTCCATCTGGCGATCGGCAAGGCCAGCTTCGAGCCGCAGAAACTGCTCGACAACTACGACGCGGTGATCGAGGAGATCGTCCGCGCCAAGCCCTCCGGCTCCAAGGGCAAATACCTACGCTCGGTGACCCTGGCGACGACGATGGGCCCTGGCATCCGTGTCGACACGGCTTCCAAAGCCGACCGCGACGCTGTGGCGACCGCCGCTGAGCCCGAGCCGGAGCCAGTTACGGCCTGAGCCGTCGCCCTCACGGCGATTGCTCTACACTGCGTCGCCGCTTGACCCCAGACCATCGGCGGGGAATTCCATAAGCCCGGTGTAGGACGAGACGATGAACCGCGAAGAAAAGTCAGCAGCCATCCAGGAGATCGCCGCCCAGATCGAGGGCGCGGAAGCGATCTTCGCCGTCGACTACCGCGGCATCTCCGTCTCCCAGGCGGCCGAGCTGCGCTCGAAGCTGCGCGAGGCCGACGCCAACTTCCGGGTGGTCAAGAACCGGCTGACCAAGATCGCCGCCGACCAGGTCGGCGAGCAGCGGCTGGCCGAGCTCCTGGTCGGGCCGACCGCGCTCACCTTCGTCCGCGGCGACACCGCCCAGGCGGCGAAAGCGATCACGACCTTCAACAAAGAGCATGAAGTCCTGACCTACAAGGGCGGCTTCATGGACGCCACCTCGCTCGACGAGGAAGCCTTCAAATCGATCGCCCGCCTGCCCTCCCGCGACGTCCTCAACGCCCAGTTCGCCGGTGTCGTCGCCAGCCCGCTGACCGGCCTGGTCCGCGGCCTCGGCTCGCTGATCCAGGGCCTCGCCCTGCAGCTCGGCCAGATTGCCGAGCAGGGGCTGGTGAGCGGCGAGCCCCCAGCCGCTGCTCCGGCAGAGGCCGCCCCGGCCAAGGAGGCTCCAGCTGCGGAGGCCGCCCCGGCCGAGGAGGAGAAGGCTGACGAGGCCCCGGCCGCCGAGGCGGAGGCCGAGGCGCCCGTGGAGGAGGCTCCGGCCGAGGAGGCCCAGCCCGAGGCGGAGGCGGCAGACCAGACTGACAAAGACTCAAACGACGAAGAGGGGTAGGCAAAGTGGCAACCAAAACTTCAACCGAGGACTGGATCGAGGAGCTGAAGAGCATCTCGGTGCTCGAGCTCTCCGAGCGGATCAAAGCGCTCGAGGAGGAGTTCGGCGTCTCGGCGACCGCAGTTGCGGCGGCGGCTCCGGCCGCGGCGGCCGGCGGTGGCGAAGCTGCCGGTGGTGGCGAGGAAGAGTCCTCGACGGTCGACGTCCACATCACCGAGGTCGGCGGCCAGAAGGTGCCGGTGATCAAAGTCGTCCGCAACGCGACCGGGCTCGGCCTCAAAGAGGCAAAGGCCGTCGTCGACGCGGCGCCGGGGCCGGTCAAAGAGGGCGTCGATCGCGAGGAGGCCGAGAAGCTCAAGGCCGAGCTCGAGGAGGCTGGTGCCACGGTCGAGTTGAAATAACTCGACGGGCAGGCGCCGGGTGAATGGCTCGGCGCCTTTGAAGTTCCCCCCGTTGCGAGGGACGCCGAGGGACCAGGGTTTGCCGCGGCGGGCCCCTCGGCACTCCTCCCCGGGAATTCAGTCGCTCGCCCCTTTCAGGGGCTCCGCTCCGA
>JAFDWC010000220.1 GCA_018268655.1 Actinomycetota bacterium | reverse complement strand
GTCGGCCACTCGATCGACGGGCGGCCGATCGAGCTGCTCGAAGTCGGCGACCTCTCCCTCCCCGGCCGGCTTCTGGTCTTCGGCTGCATCCACGGCGACGAGTGCGGCGCCAGCACCCTCGAGCCGCTCCGCAACGGCTGCCCGGACCCGAACCTGCACGCCTACGTCGTCCCCAACCTGGATCCGGACGGAAGCGCCTCGAAATCGCGGCTGAACGCGCGCGGAGTCGACCTCAATCGCAACTTCGGCTCGCAATGGCGGCCCCGCGGCGCGCCGGGCGATCCCGAATACGCCGGCCCGCGCCCGTTCTCGGAGCCGGAAACGCGGCTGGCGGCGCGGCTCGTCCGGCGCCTGCAGCCGCGGCTGACGATCTGGTTCCACCAGCACTGGGGCGGCGGCTCCTTCGCCCGCGCCTGGGGCCAGAGCGTTCCCGCCGCCCGCCGCTTCGCCAAGCTCGCCGGGATCGGCTTCCGGCTCCTGCGCTGGCCGGCGGGGACCGGCCCGAACTGGCAGAACCACCGCTTCCCCGGCACCGCCTCCTTCGTCGTCGAGACGCCGCGGGGGAGGCTGAGCGAGTCGCTGCGTGCGCGGCTCACCACCGCGCTCGCGCGGATCGGCGAGGAGGTGGGGCATGATCCCGGTGTGCCAGCGAAGGGGTGAGGCTTGGCTGCTGAGGAGACCGCGGTCGAAGAGACGGAGGCACTGTCGCGGCGGCGCGAGCGGCGGCTGGTCCGCGCCGCCCAGGATGGCTCCGCCGACGCGGTCGCCTCCCTCTACACCGCCCACTGGCGGCGCGCCCACCGCGCCGCCTACCTGGTCGTCCACGACGCGGCCGCGGCCGAGGACGTCGCCCAGGACGCCTTCCTCGCCGCGGTCGACGCCCTCGACCGCTTCGACCGCCGCCGCCCCTTCGCCCCCTGGCTGCACCGGATCGTCGTCAACAGGGCGCTCGACTGGGCGCGGCGCGAGGGGCTGCGCCAACGGGTCGAACCGGAGCGCTCCGAGCCCTGGGCGCGAGCGGCCGAGCCCGAGCTCGGCGACGAGCTGATGGCAGCGCTGCGCGAGCTGCCGCCGGACCAGCGGGCGGTGGTCGTCCTCCGCCACCTGCTCGAGTACACGCCGGGCGAGATCGCGACGATGCTCGAGCTGCCCCGCGGGACCGTCAACTCGCGCCTGCGCCGTGCCCTCGACCGCCTGCGGGAGACGATCGAGGTCGGATCGTGAGCGAGAGGTTGCCTTTTCGGTCGAATGGCGACGGTTTCGGCAACCTCGTCGGGCGGGCGCTGCGGGAGGCGCCGGTCCCGGTCGAGCCCGATGCCGAGGAGCGCGGGCTCGAGGTCGTGCTCGCCGCCTACGCCGAGCGCCAGCCGCGCCGCCGTCCCACGTCGCTGCCGCGCCTCGCGCTCGGCTTCGCGCTCGCCGCCCTGATCGCGGCGCTGCTGCTGAGCCCGGCTGGCGCCTCGGTCCGGGGCTGGGTCGGCGACGTCTTCTCGGCGGCGCCCAAGCCCTCGCACTCCGGCCTCACCGAGGTCCCCGGCGGCGGCCGCCTCTTGGTCCAGACCGCGGCCGGTCCCTGGGTCGTCGAGCCGGACGGCAGCAGGCACCTGCTGCGGGGCTTCGGCGAAGCGAGCTGGTCGCCGCACGGCCTCTACCTCGCCGCCACCACCGGCCGCGAGCTCAGCGCCCTCTCCCCCGACGGGACCGTCCACTGGTCGCTGACCGCGCCGGGAACGGTCCGCGACCCGCGCTGGTCTCCGTGGTCGCCCGCCGGCGTCATGGTCGCCTACCGGGCCGGCACCGGCCTCCGCGTTGTCGCCGGCGACGGCAGCGAAGACCGGCCGCTCGACGAATCGGTGGCGCCGCTGGCGCCGAGCTGGTCGCCGCTGCGCGGCTCCGAGCTCGCCTACGTCGACGCCGGCGGCGCCCTCCGCGTCCTCGACGTCAAGCGCGACCGGGCGATCGGCCGCGCCCGTGCGCTCGCCGGGATCCGCTGGCTCGAATGGGGCGGCCGCGGCCATGCCCTGCTCGAAGCTTCGCCGCGGCGGATCCGGGTGCGGCCGGTCGCGGTGGGCGGGCGCCCCGGCGCGGTCTCGCTCGGCAGGCCGCGGGCGTTCCACCTCCCGGCCGGGGAGACGGTCCGCAGCGTCGCCCTCTCCCCCAACGGCGGCAAGGTCGCGGCGCTGCTCGGCGGCCGCTTCGGCGGCGTCCGCCGCACCGACCTGATGGTGTTCGACGTCCACCACCGCGCCTCGGTCCGCCTGCTCAGCGTTCCCGGCCGGCTCAGCGAAGTCCTCTGGGCCCCGCACGGCGGCCGGCTCCTGGTCGGCTGGCCGCAGCTCGACGAGTGGCTCTTCCTGCCAACCCGCTTTGCCGAGGGCCGCGCCGTCGGTGGCATCAGGGCGGCGTTCCGGCTCGAAGACCCCGCCCCGTTCCCCCGGGTCCAGGGCTGGTGCTGCTCGCAGGCCCGCCCGCGCTGACGCAAGATCGCCTGCTCGGGCCCGCCGCGGCTTTCCAATCGGCCGCGGCACTGGAACAATCGAGCGATGGCAAGAGCGATCTGGTCTGGGTCGATCAGCTTCGGGCTGCTGAACGTGCCCGTGCGCCTCTACAGCGCCGTCGCCCGGCGCAACATCGCCCTGCGCGAGATCCGCGACTCCGACAGCGCCCGGATCAAACACCGCCGGGTCGCCGAGGGGACCGATGAGGAGGTCCCCTACGAGAACATCGTCAAGGCCTACGAGATCACCCCCGGCCGCTACGTGCCGCTGAGCAAAGACGAGATGGCGGGGCTGGCCCCGGAGAAGACGCGGGCGATCGAAGTCCTCGACTTCGTCGACATCGAGGAAATCGACCCGATGTACTTCGACAGCCCCTACTACCTCGGCCCCGCCGCCGGCGCCGAGAAGGCCTACTCGCTGCTTGCCGCGGCGATGGAGAAATCGGGCAAGGCGGCGATCGCCCGCTTCGTCTTCCGCAACAAAGAGCACCTGTCGGCGCTGCGCGCCGCTGCCGGCGTCCTCACCCTGACGACGATGCGCTTCGCCGACGAGGTGGTGCCGCCCTCCGAGCTCGACGACGTCCTGCCCCAGAAGCAGGGCAAGGTCGCGAAGAAAGAGCAGGAGATGGCGGAAAGGCTGATCGAGAGCCTCAGCACCAGCTTCGAGCCGAGCAGCTACCGAGACGAGTACCGCGAGCAGCTCCTGGCGCTGATCGAAAGCAAGGCCGAGGGCAAGGAGATCGTCGCCTCGGAGGCCGAGGAGCGGGCACCGACCAAGGCGCCGGACCTGATGGCGGCGCTCGAGGAGAGCATCGCCGCGGTCAAGGGCAGTCGTGACGAGACCGCCGCCGCGGCGAAGCCGAAACCTTCAGCCTCGAAGCCGTCGAAACAGCGCAAAAGCGCGCCGAAATCGAGCAAATCGGGCTCGAAATCGAAAAGCTCGCGCGCCAAAGCGAAAACGAAATAGGTCGTGGCCGCGGACCGGGTGGTCGAGGTCGAGGGACGTGAGCTGAAGCTCACCAATCTCGACAAGGTCCTCTACCCGAAGGCCGGCTTCACCAAGGGCGAGGTCGTCGACTACTACGCCAAGGTCGCGCCGGCGCTGGTGCCGCACCTGAGCGGGCGCGCCGTCACCCTGCGCCGCTTCCCGGAGGGGGTCGAAGACCTCGACTCCGCCTTCTTCGAGAAGCGCTGCCCGAAGCACCGACCGAAATGGGTGAAGACGACCCCGGTCGAGGCCGAGACCGGCAAGATCGACTTCTGCGTCTGCGACGGGCTGCCGACCCTGATCTGGTTCGCCCAGCTCGCGGCGGTCGAGCTCCACCCCTCGCTCTCCAGGTCGCGGGCGCCGAAACGCCCCACCGTGCTCGCCTTCGACCTCGACCCGGGCCCGCCCGCCGACGTCGTCGACTGCTGCCGCGTCGCCCTCCGCCTGCGCGAGATGTTCGGCCACTTCGGGGTCGAGTCGTTCCCCAAGACCTCCGGCTCCAAGGGCCTCCAGGTCTACGTCCCGCTCAACAACCGGACCTCCTACGAGGTGACCAAACCGTTCGCCAAAGCGATCGCCCAGCTGCTCGAGAAACAGAC
>JAFDWC010000021.1 GCA_018268655.1 Actinomycetota bacterium | reverse complement strand
GCAGACGATCGCCGCGACCGGGGTCAGCGGCTCCGCCCTGAACCGGGCGACGCCGATCCTCGCCCGCCTCGCCCGCCTCTTCCGCGAGCACGACATGACCCTGGCCGAGATCAATCCGCTGGCCGAGCTGACGGACGGCAGCTTCGTCGCCCTCGACGCCCACATGGAGATGGAGAACGAGGCCGTCGGCCGCCAGCGGAAGCTGCTCCGCGGGGAGCTCGGGATCGCCGAGGACGACACCCGCGAGACCTACGAGCCGAGCGAGTTCGAGCGCAACGTGGCGGCGATCGACGCCGCCGACCACCGCGGCGTGATCCAGGGCAAGGACCACGGCTTCAGCGGCAACCTCGGGCTCGTGATCGGCGCCGGCGGCGGCTCGCTGACCCTGACCGACGCGGTCATCAACCAGGGCGGCCAGCCCGCCAACTACTCGGAGATCGGCGGCAACCCCTCGGTAGCCAAGGCCTGCGGCCTGGCCCGGGAGGTGCTGGAAAAGGACGGGGTCGAGAAGATCGCGGTGATGATGTCGATCGTCTCCAACACCCGCGTCGACATCGTCGCCCGCGGCGTCATCAAGGCCTGCCTCGAGCTCGGCAAGGACCCCGGCGAGACGATCGCGATCTTCCGCATCCCCGGCGCCTGGGAGGACGAGGGCTTCAAGATCCTCGAGCGCTACGGGGTCGAGTACTGCGACCGCTCGGTCTCGATGTGGGAGGCCGCGGGGCGCGCCGTCGCCAAGATCCAGGGGGCCCCCGCATGAGCTGTTCCTTTTGCATGCCATGCCGACATAGGGAACAGCTCGGGAGGCTGGGATGAGCATCCTGCTGAGCAGCGAGACCACCTTCATCGTCCAGGGGATCACCGGCCGCGAGGCGGTCAACCTGACCCGCGAGTGCCTCGACTACGGCTCCAGGGTCGTCGGCGGCGTCACCCCCGGCCGCAAGGGCCGCGAGGTCCACGGGGTGCCGGTCTTCGACACCGTCGCCCAGGCGGTCGAGCACCACGGCGGCCCGATCGACGGCTCGGTCGTCACCGTCCCCCCCGCCTTCACCAAGGACGCGGTCTTCGAGGCGATCCTCAACGGGATCAAGCTCGTCGTCGTCGTCACCGAGCGGATCCCCCGCGGCGACGTCGCCCAGATGGTCGAGCTGGCGAACATGGAGGGGGCGCGGATCATCGGCCCCAACTGCCTCGGCCTGATCGTCCCCGAGGTCTGCAAGATGGGCGGCATCGGCGGCCCGGCCAAAGACGCGGCCAAGGCCTACCAGCCGGGGCCTGTCGGGGTGATGAGCCGCTCCGGCGGGATGACCACCGAGATCTCCTCCTCGCTGACCCAGGCCGGGCTCGGGGTCTCGACCGCGGTCTCGATCGGCGGCGACGCGATCATCGGCTCCACCTACGCCGAGCTGATGCCTTACTTCGAGGCCGACGAGCAGACCGAGGCGATCGTCATCTACACCGAGCCCGGCGGCCGCATGGAGGCCCAGCTCGCGGCCTGGGTCAAGGAGAACGACTCGCGCCTCCCGATCGTCGCCTTCATGGCCGGCAAATTCATGGACTCCGAGGCGATGAAGGGGATGTCGTTCGGCCACGCCGGCACCATCGTCGAGGGCAAAGAGGACACCGCCACCGAGAAGATCGCCCGCCTCGAAGCGGCCGGGATCCGCGTCGTCGAGCGGATCGACGAGATCCCCGGCGTGGTCAAGGAAAAGATCGGAGCCCCCGCCTGATGGCCGACGCCGCCGACAAGCTGAACGGTGTCTTCATCGAGGTCGCGGTCGACGACGCCGCCGCCAACGACCCCGCGGTCGTCGCCAAGCTCGAGGAAGTCTGCCCCGTCGACATCTTCAAGGACGCCGGCGGCCGGCTCGAGATCGTCGCCGCGCACCTCGACGAGTGCGTCCTCTGCAAGCTCTGCATCGAAGCCGCCCCCGCCAGCACGGTCCACGTCCGCAAGCTCTACGACGGCACCGAGCTGAGCTAGCAGCTTCGAGGCCACGGCAGTTCGCCTTATGCCGCGCGGCATCATGCCGCCGGGCATGAGCGGCGCTCGGACAGACCGTGACGCTCCCCACCGGGCGCGCGCGCCGTATCCGGCGTCCCGGTGACCAAGAGGTTGCCTTTTCGCCCGCATAGCGGGACAAAAGGCAACCTCGATCGACCCTCCCGCTCGTGTGCGCGTTGTCACATAACGCGCAATTTATAGTTGGGTAACCTCTACATCGATGGATGTAGCAATCGTCGCCCAGAGGACCAGGCTGCCCCGTGCCGACCGGATGGAGCAGACGCTCACCGAGGCCCACGCGCTGTTCGCCGAGCGCGGCTATGCGGCGGTGAAGATGGAGGAGATCGCGGGGCGGGTCGGCGTCACCAAGCCGCTCCTCTACACCTACTTCGGGAACAAGGAACGGCTCTACATCGCCTGCATGGAACGGGCGGCGGAGGCGCTGACGGCGACGGTCGCGACCGCGATAGCCGGTGCCGAGACGCCCGCTGCGGCGCTGCGGGCGGGCGTCCGCGCCTCTTTCGCCTTCCTCGACTCCGACCGCGCCGCCTGGGCGGTGCTCTTCGACGAGACCCTGCCGCGGGGCGGCGAGGTGGCCGAGCGGGTCGCCGATTACCGGGGCCGGATCCTCGCCCTCATCTCCGACTCGATCATGGCGCAGCTGCCGGAGCGCAGCCGCCCGGCGGCGCGAGTCGAAGTCGAGGCCCTCTCCACCGCCCTCTTCGGCGCCACCGAAGCGCTGGCCCGGTGGTGGCTACGAACCGAGGCGCTCGCCGCCGAGGACGCGGCCGAGCTGCTGATCGCCACCGTCGAGCCCGGCCTGCCAAACCGCTCCAAGGAGGAACGACCCCCTAGATGAACGCCAAGACCCGACCGGTCGCCGTCGTCGGCGGCAACCGGATCCCCTTCGCGCGCTCGAACTCGAAGTACGCGCACGCGACCAACCAGGACATGCTGACGGCGGCGCTCGACGGGCTCATCGACCGCTTCGGGCTGGCCGGCGAGCGGCTCGGCGAGGTCGCCGGCGGCGCCGTGCTCAAGCACTCCCGCGACCGCGACCTCACCCGCGAGAGCGTGCTCGGCACCCGCCTCGCCCCGGAGACCCCCGCCTACGACGTCCAGCAGGCCTGCGGGACCGGGCTCGAGACGACGATCCTGGTCGCCAACAAGATCGCCCTCGGCCAGATCGAGGCAGGCATCGCCTGCGGCGCCGACACCACCTCCGACGCCCCGATCGCCCTCAACGAGCAGCTCCGCAACACCCTGCTCGACGCCAACCGCCAGCCCTCCACCGCCGGCAAGCTGAAGGTGCTGGCCGGCTTCCGCCCCCAGCACCTCGTTCCCGAGGTGCCGCGCAACGAGGAGCCGCGGACCGGGATGTCGATGGGCGAGCACTGCGCGCTGATGGCGGCGGAATGGGAGATCGGGCGGCGCGAGCAGGACGAGCTCGCCGTCGCCTCCCACCACCACCTCGCCGCCGCCTACGAGCGCGGATTCCTCGAGGATCTGATCACCCCCTACCTCGGGCTCGAGCGCGACCAGAACCTCCGCCCCGACTCCAGTGCCGAGAAGCTGGCGAAGCTGAGGCCGGCCTTCGGCGGTGCCGAGGGGACGATGACCGCCGCCAACTCGACCCCGCTCTCCGACGGGGCCTCCGCGGTCCTGCTGGCCTCGGAGGAGTGGGCGCGCGAGCGCGAGCTGCCGATCCTCGCCTACGTGACCGAGGCGCAGACCGCCGCCGTCGACCACGTCCACAAGCGCGAAGGGCTGTTGATGGCGCCCGCCTACGCGATGCCGATGATGCTCGATCGCGCCGGCCTCACCCTCCAGGACTTCGACTACTACGAGATCCACGAGGCCTTCGCGGCCCAGGTGCTGTGCACGCTGAAGGCCTGGGAAGACGACTCGTTCTGCAGGGAGAAGCTGGGGCGCGAGGAGCCGCTGGGCGCTATCGACCGCGACAAGCTGAACCTCAACGGCGGCTCGCTCGCCGCCGGCCACCCGTTCGCCGCGACCGGTGGCCGGATCGTCGCCGGTCTCGCCAAGCAGCTGCGCGAAGACGGCAAGGGACGGGGGCTGATCTCGATCTGCGCCGCCGGCGGCCAGGGCGTCGTCGCGATCCTCGAAAGCGCCGGCGGCAACCAATGAGTGCGGAGCGACCCCAATGAGGCATCTCTGGCTCTTCGCGCCGGGAGAGGAGCACGAAATCTATGTCTAGCGACCGCTACGCGCAGATCGTCAACGCCCCGGTCCTCGCGACCATCGCCAGGCAGGTCGGGCTGCCGCAGCCGGTCGAGCTCGACCGTTACCGCCCCGGGCAGCCGGTCGTCGCCGGCCCGGTGCTGAGCGGCGCCGCCCCCGGCGGCCGGCTGGAGAAGCCGATCAAGGCGCTGCTCGACGCGATCGGGGCCGAACGCGCGGGCACCGCGGGCGAGGCGAAGGCCCTCGTCTTCGACGCCAGCGGGATCGCCGACTCGACCGAGCTGGTCGAGTTGCAGCGCTTCTTCCACCCGGCGGTCGGCCGGCTCCAGCGCAGCGGCCGCACCGTCGTCCTCGGCACCACCCCGGCCCTCGCCGGCACCCCCCGCGCCCACACCGCGCAGCGGGCGCTCGAGGGCTTCACCCGCTCGCTCGCGAAGGAGATCGGCGGCCGCGGCGCCACCGCCCAGCTCGTCTACGTCGAGCCCGGCGCCGAGGACCAGCTCGGCTCGACCCTGCGCTTCCTGCTCTCGCCGCGCTCGGCCTACGTCGACGGGCAGGTGATCCGGATCGGACTGGGCGTGGCCCCGCTGCCGGACCTCAACGGGGACCGGCCGCTGGCCCGCAAGGTGGCGCTGGTGACCGGGGCAGCGCGCGGGATCGGCGCCGCGATCGCCTCGGTCCTCGCCCGCGACGGCGCCGAGGTGGTCGGGCTCGACGTGCCGCAGAACGCCGAGGAGCTGCGCAGGCTCACCGGCGAACTCGGCGGCGCCGCGATCAGCCTCGACATCACCGCCGACGACGCCCCGCGGCAGATCGCCGAGCGGCTCGAGGGCGGCGTCGACGTCGTCGTCCACAACGCCGGCGTGACCAAGGACCGGACGCTCGCGAAGATGCCGGAGGAGCGCTGGACCCAGCTGCTGGAGATCAACCTCTCGAGCGAGGAGCGGATCGACGACGAGCTGCTCGGGCGCGGCCTGCTGAACGAGAACGGCCGCATCGTCTGCGTCTCCTCGATGTCGGGGATCGCCGGCAACTCGGGCCAGACCAACTACGCCGCCTCCAAGGCCGGGGTGATCGGGATGGTCGAATCGATGGCGCCGGAGCTGGCCGCGCGCAAGGCGACGATCAACGCCGTCGCACCCGGCTTCATCGAGACCCGGATGACCGCGGCGATGCCGATCGGCCCGCGCGAAGCCGGCCGCCGCCTCTCCTCTCTCTCCCAGGGCGGGCTGCCGGTCGACGTCGCCGAGACGATCGCCTGGCTCGCCAGTCCGGCTTCAACCGGGGTCAACGGCAACGTCGTCCGCGTCTGCGGCCAGAGCCTGCTGGGAGCGTGAGCGTGGAGACCCGCACCCTCGATCGGCCGCCGAGCATCCTGCCGCTCTACGCGCGGGCGGCGGCGCCGCTGATCCCGGGCGCCTCGCTGCTGCCCTTCCTCCCCGGCGGCGGCGGCGAGATCCCCGAGCTCGAGCTCGAGCTGCCGGGGCTGATGACCGACCCCGAGGCGGTGGCCGCCTACGCCCGCGTCTGCGGCTTCACCCTCCGCGACCAGCTGCCGCCGACCTATCCCCACGTGCTCGCCTTCCCCCTCCACATGGCGCTGATGGCCGACGGTCGCTTCCCGTTCGGCGCCGTCGGCCTGGTCCACCTCGCCAACCGGATCGACCAGCGACGGCCGCTGAGCCTCGGAGAGGCGCTGACCCTGCGGGCGCGGCCGACCGCCCTCCAGCCGCACCCCAAGGGCAGGACGTTCACGATCGTCGCCGAGGCCAGGACCAGCGGCGGCGAGCTGGCGTGGGAGAGCGTCAGCACCTTCCTCCGCCGCGGCCACGGCGACCCGAGCGAGGTCGCCCCCGACCCGAGCGCACCTGTCCCCGCTATGCGGGGACAACGTAACGGGAGTGAGGCGCGGGACCTCGCCGCGCTTCCCGCCAATGCCGAGTGGCGGCTCGGGAGCGACCTCGGCCGCCGTTACGCCGCCGTCTCCGGCGACCGCAACCCGATCCACATGCACGCGCTGACCGCCCGCCCGCTCGGCTTCCCGGCCGCGATCGCCCACGGGATGTGGACCAAGGCCCGCTGCCTGGCTGCGCTCGAGTCGCGGCTGCCCGACGCCTTCGCGGTCGAGGTCAGCTTCCGCCGGCCGATCCTGCTGCCGGCCGAGGTCGAGTTCGCCTCCCTCGAGGAGGACCACGGGAGCGCCGCCGGCGGCGAGATCGAGTTCGCGGTCCGTGACGCCCGCCGGGCGATCCCGCATCTCGACGGCCACCTCAGCCCGGAGGCCATGCAGCAGCCGCGGCCGACACCGAAAGCGACCAAACAGAGCAGGGGGAAAGCGAAGTGACCACCAGCACCCAGAACGGACACGGGATCGCCGAGCGCAGCATGGGCGTCGGCCTGCGGGCGCTGAACTGGCTCGCCGGCTCCGAGCTGCTCGACCGCATCCGCCTGCGCAAGCAGGTCGAGCGCGCCCTCTTCCAGACCACCAAGGGCGGCTTCCGCACCGCCACCGTCGCCGGGCGCACCTTCAAGGCCGCCCAGCAGCTCGGCAAGCCAGCGCGGCAGAGGCGACCGAAGTCGAGCGGCCTCTTCGACGTCACGCCCGACGACGAGCAGCAGATGCTCCAGGAGGCCTGCCGCAGCTTCGCCGAGGCCGAGCTGCGCCCGGCGGCGCTCGAGGCCGACGCCGCCCGCCGGACGCCGCCGGAACTGCTCGCCCAGGCGGCCGGGCTCGGGGTCGGCATGCTCGGGGTCCCCGAGCAGCTCGGCGGCGTCATCGAGGAGACCTCGGCGGTGACCTCCGCTTTGGTCGCCGAGGCGCTCGCCCACGGCGACCTCGGGATCGCCTACGCGACCCTCGCCCCAGGCGCGGTCGCGACCGCGATCGGGCTCTGGGGAACGGCCGAGCAGGAGGCGACCTACCTCCCGGCCTTCACCGGCGAGGACGTGCCCGTCTCGGCGCTGGCGATCCTCGAGCCGCGTCCCCTCTTCGATCCGCTCGAGCTGGAGACGAAGGCGCGCCGCGACGGCGGCGATTGGGTCCTCGACGGGGCCAAGTCGCTGGTCGCTCGCGCCGGCGAGTGCGAGCTGTTCGTGATCGCGGCGGCCGCCGAGAGCATCGGACCGGCCCTGTTCGTCGTCGAGTCCGGGACCACGGGGCTCGCCACCGAGCCCGAACCGGCGATGGGCCTGCGCCCAGCCGCCACCGGTCGCCTGCTGATCGAAGGCGTCCGCGTCCCCGCCACGGCGCTGCTCGGAGACGGCAGGCGCGAGGACTACCTCGAGTGCGTCAACCGGGCGCGGATCGCCTGGTCGGCGCTCGCGGTCGGCGGCTCGCAGGCGGTGCTCGACTACGTCATCCCCTACGTCAACGAGCGCCAGGCGTTCGGCGAACCGATCTCCAACCGCCAGGCGGTCGCCTTCGCGGTCTCCGACATCGGCATCGAGACCGACGGCATGCGCCTCGCCACCTACCGGGCGGCAAGCCGCGCCGACCGCGGCGAGGACTTCGCCCGTGAGGCGGCCCTGGCCCGCAGGCTGGCCGCCGGCAAGGGGATGGAGATCGGCTCCGAAGGCGTGCAGCTGCTCGGTGGCCACGGCTTCGTCAAGGAGCACCCGGTCGAGCGCTGGTACCGAGACCTGCGAGCGGCGGGCGTGATGGAGGGCGCCCTGCTCGTCTGATTCGCGTTTTCGGTCGCATACCGGCACAGAAGACGAATCGAGCGAAAGCGAGACCATGATCAACCTCGAGATCCCGAAGAAGTACAAGCCGCTGGTTAGCCAGGCCAACCAGGTCGCGACCGAGGTCTTCCGGCCGATCTCGCGCAAGTACGACGAGTCCGAGCACGCCTATCCGAAGGAGCTCGACATGCTCGCCTCGCTGATCGACGGCATGAACGAGGGCTCCGACCTCGGCGGCGCCGGCGCCGCCGGCGTCCGCCGCGGCAACGGCGCCGACCCCGGTGAGAACCGCAACGGCTCCAACCTCTCGACCGTGCTCGGGATCATCGAGCTCTGCTGGGGCGACGTCGGCCTGCTGCTCTCGATGCCGCGCCAGGGCCTCGGCAACTCGGCCATCGCCTCGGTCGCGACCCAGGAGCAGCTCGACCACTACGGCGGCCTCTGGGCGGCGATGGCGATCACCGAGCCCGAAGCGGGCTCCGACTCGGCGGCGATCCGCACCACCGCCGAGCTCGACGGCGACGAGTACGTCCTCAACGGCGAGAAGATCTTCGTCACCTCGGGCGACCGCGCCGACCTGATCGTCGTCTGGGCGACCCTCGACCGCAGCAAGGGCCGGGCGGCGATCAAGTCGTTCATCGTCGAGCGCGACAACCCCGGCCTCAAGCTCGACCGACTCGAGCACAAGCTCGGGATCCGCGCCTCCGACACGGCGAACTTCACTCTCCAGGACTGCCGCGTGCCGAAGGAGGCGTTGCTCGGCAGCCCCGACGTCAACGTCGAGAAGGGCTTCGCCGGGGCGATGCAGACCTTCGACAACACGCGGCCGCTGGTAGCGGCGATGGCGGTCGGCGTCACCCGCGCCGCGCTCGAGGAGGCCCGCCGCCAGCTCGCCGCCGCCGGGGTCGGGATCGACTACTCCGCCCCCGCCCTCTCCCAACCCGCCGCCGCCGCGCGCTTCCTGGAGATGGAGGCCGACTACGAGGCGGCCTGGCTGCAGACCCTGCACGCCGCCTGGATGGCGGACAACTCGAGGCCGAACTCGCTGCAGGCGTCGATGGCGAAGGCGAAGGCGGGACGGACGGCGGTCGAGGTGACGCTGGGGTGCGTGGAGCTGTGCGGTTCAGTCGGGTACGCCGAGAACGAGCTGCTCGAGAAGTGGGCGAGGGACGCGAAGATCCTCGACATCTTCGAGGGGACGCAGCAGATCCAGCTGCTGATCGTGGCCCGGCAGTTGTTGGGGAAGAGTTCGAGCGAACTGCGGTAGCGGCGGGTTCGAGGGGAGTCGCCGGGGGCTCTCCCGAAAACGCTCCGCCTGCGGCTCCGCTTGAGTGTTTTCGGGAGAGCCCCGACACCTCCCCCGAGCACGGAACCACCCCAATCCTTTTTTGAGCTTCCGGTACACGGCAGCTTTATGAGAAAAAGGAGGGCTCCGGTACTCGGAAGCTGGAGACCAAGGGTCCTGTCGGACTCTTGGCGAGCTGCTGGTGGGCCGGGAGGGGCACGCCGGCCGGCCCCTCGCCACCCCCACGAACCAAGTTCGACAGACTCCCGCCCCGTGAACATCATCGAGGAACTGATGGAGCCCTCGCCGGCGTCGCGGCTGGGGATCGTCGCCATCGACGCCGACGGCGACCGCCGTGACTGGCACTTCGGTGAACTCATTGCCTGCTCGGCGGGTCTCTCGGGGGCGTTCATCGCCCGTGGTGTCAATCGTGGCGACGTGGTGATGACGCTGATCGGCAACCGGATCGAGTGGGTGCTCTCGCTGCTCGCCTGCTGGCGGATGGGCGCCGTCGCGCTGCCCTGCAACACCCAGCTGCGCGAGCACGACATCGCCCACCGGGTCGCCGCCGCCGACCCGAAGCTCTGCGTCGGCGCCGCGGAGCTGCTCGGCCGCCTCCCGGACGGGGTCCCGACGATGAACCTCGACGAAGTCGGCTACGTCCTCGACGAGGACCAGCCCCAGGAGACGCCGGCCTCGGTCGCCGCGATCGACCCCGAGGACCCGGCGCTGATCGTCTTCACCTCCGGCACCACCGGCAATCCTCGCGGCGCCGTCCACGCCTACCGCTACCTGCTCGGGCAGCGAATCCAGGCCGAGCACTGGTTCGGATCGCGCCACGGCGAGCTCGCCTGGTGCACCACCGCCACCGGCTGGTCGAAGTCGGCCCGCAACGTCTTCCTCGCCCCCTGGCTGACCGGCGCCTCCGCGGTCATCCACGACGGCCGCTTCGACCCGGCCGAGCGACTCGACTTCGCCGAGGCGCTCGGCGTCAACGTCCTCTGCCAAGCGCCGACCGAGTACCGGATGCTGGCCCGCCGGACCGAGCTGCGCCCGCTGCCGGCGCTGCGGCGGATGGTCTCCGCGGGCGAGGCCCTTGACGCCGAGACCGTGGCCATCTTCCGCCAGCAGATGGGGCTCGAGCCGGCCGACGGCTACGGCCAGACCGAGACCGGCGCGGTCACCGCCAACCTGGTCGGCGACCCCGTCCGCCCCGGCTCGATGGGCAAACCGCTGCCGGGCCTGAAGACCCGCATCGTCGACGGCGAACTGCAGCTGCGCGCGCCTTCCTCCCCCACCTTCTTCTCCGGCTACCTCGACGGCGCCAATCCAATCGAAGCCGAGTGGTGGCGAACCGGCGACCTCGTCCGCGAAGACGACGACGGCTACCTCTACTTCGAGGGCCGCAACGACGACATCATCGCCTCCTCCGGCTACCGGATCGGCCCGACCGAGGTCGAGGCGGCACTGCTCTCCCACCCCGCCGTCGCCGAGGCGGCGGCGGTGGCGGCGCCGGACGCGGAGCGCGGGGCCGTGGTCCGCGCCGTCGTCGTCCTCCGCGACGGCGACGGCTGCCCCGACGACGCCGAGGCCGAGGCCCTGAAGCAGGAGCTGATCGCCCACTGCCGCGCCGTCACCGCCCCCTACAAGGCACCGCGAATCGTCGACTTCGCCAGCGAGCTGCCGAAGACCAGCACCGGCAAGATCCGCCGCTCCGCCCTACGCGACTAGCTGCTCGACGTCGACCGGGGCGCCGAGGTGGAAGCCCTGCGCCATGTCGACCCCGTAATCGCGCAGAAGCTGCGCGGTCTCGCCGTCCTCGACGTACTCGGCGATCGTCACCTTGCCGAGGCCACGGGCGATGCCGACGATCGCCTGCACGGTGAGCTGGTCGGCGTCGTTGCGGGCCAGGTCGCGGACGAAGGCGCCGTCGATCTTGATCACGTCGAAGGGAATCCGCTTCAGGTACTCGAAGGGGCCGAAGCCGGCGCCGTAGTCGTCGATCGCCACCTCGCAGCCGAACTCGGTCAGGCGGTCGGCGAAGCGGGCCGCGGTGTCGTAGTCGTCGACCCGCGCGGTCTGGGTGATCTCGAAGGTGCAGCGACCGGGGTCGGCGCCGCCTTCGTCGAGCTCGCGTTCGATGAATTCGAGCGTCGAGAGATCGCTGACCGTCGCCCCGGAGAGGTTGACGTGGAGCGAGACCGGCTCTCCCGCCCGTTCGCGGGCCGCGAGCATCCCGAGCGCCCGCGCGATCACCCAGCGGTCGAGCTCCTGGACCATGCCGGTGCGCTCGGCGACGCCGATGAACTGCGCCGCCGGCAGCAGCTCGCCCTTCTCGCCGGCCAGCCGCAGCAGCAGCTCCCAGCGAGCGATGCCGCCGGAGGCGAGGTCGAGGATCGGCTGGCCGGCGAGCCGCAGCCGGTCCTGGGTGAGGGCGTCGCGGATCTTCGCGCTGGTAGTCATCTGGCCGGCGATCGCCCGCCGCTGCTCTTCCGGGCCGCTGAAGATCGAGACCCGGTCGCGCCCCTCGGCCTTCGCCCGGTACATCGCCCGGTCGGCGGCGGCCAGGATCGCTTCGGCCCCGCTCGCCGCCTTGCCGTCGAAGAGCATGATCCCGACACTGATCGTCACGCTGGCCAGCTCGGCCTCTTCGGCGTAGCCGGCGGCGACCTCGGCCCGCAGGTCCTCGCCGAGCGCTAACGCGCCCTCGGCGTCGGTCTGCGGCACCAGCACCGCGAACTCGTCGCCGGCGAGGCGGGCGACCACGTCGGTGCCGCGAACCCGCTCGCGGAGGACGTTTGCGACTCGCCGGATCAGGCCGTCGCCGGCGTGGTGGCCATAGCGGTCGTTGACGCCCTTGAGCCCGTCGATGTCGATCACCATCACCGCTCCCTGGCCGCCGTAGCGGGCACTGAAGGAGACGTAGGAGTCGAGCTCGCGGCGAAAGCTGCGGCGGTTGAGGAGGCCGGTCAGCGGATCGTGGTCGGCCAGGAAGCGCAGCTCGGCTTCGGTCTGGGCGGCCCGAGCGAGGGCGTCCTCGACCACCGCCCGCTCTGCGGGGGCGAGCTTTGCCATCACCTCGTCCAGGGTGAGGCCGTGATCTTCAGAAGAGGAGCGAGCGATCGTCACGAAATCATGACGCGTGCGGAGGCGTCGCGATAGCGCAAAATTGGGGTGGGTAGGGTGGCCAGATAGATGAGCAACCGCCTCGCCCACGAGACCTCCCCCTACCTGCTCCAGCACCAGCACAACCCGGTCGACTGGTACCCGTGGGGGGAGGAGGCACTGGCGCGGGCGCGCGAGGAGGACCGGCCGATCCTGCTCTCGGTCGGCTACTCGGCCTGCCACTGGTGCCACGTGATGGAGCGGGAGTCGTTCGAGGACGCCGAGACCGCCGCCTACATGAACGAGCACTTCGTGCCGATCAAGGTCGACCGCGAGGAGCGCCCGGACGTCGACGCGATCTACATGGAGGCGGTGCAGTCGATGACCGGCCAGGGCGGCTGGCCGATGACGGTCTTCCTCGACTCCGACGGCGTGCCGTTCTACGGCGGCACCTACTTCCCGCCCGACGAGGGCCGCGGCATGCCGAGCTTCCGGATGGTGATGGAGGCCGTCGTCGACGCCTACGCGAGCAAACGCGAGGCGATCCGCGAACGAGCGCCGGAAGTGAGGCAGCGGCTGGCGGCGCTGAGCGCGATCGAGCCTGGCCCGGCCGGCGCCGGCCCAGCGGAGCTGGCGGCGGCGACCGAGCGCCTGCTCGCCGCCGCCGACCGCCAGTACGGCGGCTTCGGCGGCGCCCCCAAGTTCCCGCCGGCCTCCGCGCTGGAGCTGCTGCTCGCCCGCGGCGAGACCGAGGTGGTGCGGCAGACGCTCGACGCGATGCTGGCCGGCGGCATCTACGACCAGCTCGGCGGCGGCTTCGCCCGCTACGCGGTCGACCGGGTCTGGCTCGTCCCCCATTTCGAGAAGATGCTCTACGACAACGCGCTGCTGGCCCGCGCCTACCTGCACGGCTGGCAGGCGCTGGGCGAGGAGCGCTACCGGCGGGTCTGCGAGGAGACCCTCGACTGGCTGCTGGCCGAGATGCGCGGCCCCGAGGGCGGCCTCTACTCCGCTCTCGACGCCGACTCCGAGGGCGAGGAGGGCAGGTACTACGTCTGGTTCCCGGAGGAGATCCGCGAGGTCCTGGGCGAGGAGGCGGCGGCGCCGGTGCTCGAGTTCTACGGCGTCACCGAACGCGGCAACTTCGAGGGCGCGAACGTCCTCCACCGGGCCCAGGGCGCGGCGGCGCCCGAGCCGCCGGGGCTGGCCGCGGCGCGAGCGGCGCTGCTGGCGGTCCGCGCGAAGCGGGTGCGGCCGGGGCTCGACGACAAGCGCCTGCTCGCCTGGAACGCGCTGGCGATCTCGGCCCTGGCCGAGGCCGGCGCGGCGCTCGGGCGCGAGGACTACCTCGCGGCGGCGCGTGGCGGCGCCGAATTCGCCTGGGAGCAGATGCGCGACGCCAACGGCCACCTGCTCCGCACCTACAAGGACGGCGAGGCCCGGCTCAACGCCTACCTCGAGGACCACGCCTTCCTGCTCGAAGCGCTGCTGACCCTCTACGAAGCTGGCTTCGAGCGGCGCTGGTTCGAGGCCGCGGTGGAGACCGCCGAGGCGATGCTGGCCCGCTTCGCGGACCCCCAACGCGGCGGCTTCTTCTCCACCTCGGCCGACCACGAGGAGCTGATCGTGCGGCGCAAGGAGGTCGGCGACCACCCGATCCCGAGCGGCAACAGCGCCGCCGCACTCGGACTGCTGAGGCTCGCAGCCGTGACCGGAGAGCGCCGCTACCGCGAGGCCGCCGAGGGGATCTTCGCCCTCTTCGCCAAGCCGGCGACCGAGCATCCCGACTCTTTCGCCCACTTCCTGCTCGCGCTCGACTTCGCGACCGCAGCGGTGCGCGAGGTGGCGCTGGTCGGCGACGACGTCGCCGACCTCGCCGCGGTCGCCCACGCGGAGTACCGCCCCCACCTCGTCCTCGCCGCCGGCCCGGAGGGCTCCGAGCAGCCGCCCCTCCTCGCCGGCCGCACCACCGTCGACGGCCACCCCGCCGCCTACGTCTGCGAGAACTTCGCCTGCCGGCTCCCGGTCACCGACCCCGCCGACCTCCGCCGCGAGCTCTGAGCCAGCGCCTGCCAAGGACGCAGGGAGCGTGGCGTGCTTCGCACGCGAGCGACCGAGGACACCGGCAGGCGCTGGCTCAGAGCTTGCGGACTTCGTCCAGCACGACTCGGCCGCCCACCTCTGCCCAACCTTCTCCCAGCGGGCGGGCGCGGAGCTGCGAGCCCTCACCCTGGCTGATCGTCAGCTCGCGACCGAGCGCCGCGGCCAGCATGATCGCCGCCGAGCCGGTCGCCTCGTCCTCCCCGACTCCGTCGGCGAGCGAGTAGCAGCGGGAGCGCACCCGCCCGGCCGCCTCGTCCTCCCAGGCCCACAGATAGATTTCGTCGTCGCGGCCCCCCGGTGGGCCGCCGAGCGCAGCGATCTCCTCGGGATCGTCGTACCGGATCAGCTCCCAGGGGGGCGACCACTCGGCCCGGGCGGAGACGAAGGTGAGCGCTCCGTCCCCGTCGCCCTCCCGCCGCACCGCTACCTCCCCCGCCGGCGGCCGCAGCGCCGCCACCGCCTCGCCCTCGCGCGCGAGCAGCCAGGCGGTGCCGACGCTCGGGTGGCCGGCGAAGGGCAGCTCCAGGCCCGGGGTGAAGATCCGCATCGCCGCACTCGTCCGATCGTCGACGAAGACCGTCTCCGAGAAGCCGAGATCGTGGGCGACAGCCTGCCGCCGCGCCGGCGCCACCTCGGCGCCGTCGAGGAAGACCCCGAGCGGGTTGCCGAACGCCCCCGCTTCGTCACAGAAGACGCGGAGAACGTGGAGCGTCGCCATCCGGTCCCCCTCAGCCCCGCCGCGTCACAGGATCGGCAGGAAGTTCTCGATCTCGTACGGGGTCACCTGGACCCGGTACTCCTCCCACTCCTGCCGCTTGATCTCGACGAAGCGGCGGAAGGTGTGCTCGCCGAGCGTCCGCAGCACCAGCTCCGAATCGGCGGCGACCTCGATCGCCTCGCCGAGCGTCGCCGGCAGCTGCTCGATCCCCTGCTGGGCCAGCTCCTCCTGCGAGAGGTGGTACAGGTTCTGCTCCATCGGCTCAGGCAGCTCGTAGCCCTTCTCGACCCCTTCGAGGCCGGCCTGCAGCATCCCGGCGAAGCAGAGGTAGGGGTTGGCGGCGGGGTCGGGGCAGCGCAGCTCGGCCCGGGTCGCCGCCTCCTTGCCGGGGTGGTACAGCGGCACCCGGATCAGGGCCGAGCGGTTGCGACGCGACCAGGCGAGGTAGACCGGTGCCTCGTAGCCCGGCACCAGCCGCTTGTAGGAGTTCACCCACTGCGCGAACAGCGGCGCGATCTCGCGCGCGTGCTTGAGCTGGCCGGCGATGAACGACTTCGCCACCGGCGAGAGGAAGTAGGGGTCGCCGTCGTCGTAGAAGGCGTTCTTGCCGCCCGCGGAGAGCGACTGGTGGACGTGCATCCCGGAGCCGTTCTCGCCGAACAGCGGCTTCGGCATGAAGGTCGCGTGGTAGCCGTACTTGAGCGCGATCTCCTTGACGACGATCCGGTAGGTCATGCAGTCGTCGGCCATCTCGAGCGCGTTCTTGTAACGCATGTCGACCTCGTGCTGGGAGGGGCCGACCTCGTGGTGGGTGTACTCGACGTGGATCCCCATCTTCTCCAGCGCCAGCACCGTTTCCCGGCGTAGGTCGGAGCCGGCGTCGAGCGTGGTCAGGTCGAAGTAGCCGCCCTGGTCGAGCGGCTCGGGGACCCCGCCCTCGGGCGTCGCCGAGCGGAAGTAGAAGTACTCGAGCTCGGGGCCGACGTTGTAGGCGTCGAAGCCGAGCTCCTCGGCCCGCTTCAGCGCCCGCCGCAGGATCCAGCGGGGGTCGCCCTCGTAGGGGCCGCCGCCGGGGACCCGGATGTCGCAGAACATGCGGGCGACCCGGTCTTCGGCCTCCGGCCGCCAGGGGATCATCGCGAAGGTCGCAGGGTCCGGGACGGCGAGCATGTCGGACTCCTCGATCGGGTTGAAGCCGGTGATCGAGGAGCCGTCGAACCCCATCCCGCCGGCGAAGGCGTCCTCGAGCTCCGAGGAGTTGATCGAGAAGCTCTTGAGCTGGCCGAGGACGTCAGTGAACCAGAGGCGGATGAAACGAACGTCGTTCTGCTCGACCTGCGCGATCACATCGGCGGCGCTGTGGGGTTCGTCTGCCATGCCTCAATTGCCTCCTGGGTCGCGAGCGCTGGCAACGATAGGCGAATGAACCACCAGGTGCAGAAAGGCGTATAGCGGGTAGCAGGAAGGTCGTCGGACCCACGAACGGTCCGCCCCGAGGCCTTAGAGACGAGCGAACAGGGGAACGCTCAGGGGCGGGGCGGTCATCTCCCTACCGCCCACCGGCCTCCTTGCGATTAGGTCGGAAAGCAGGTATAACTTACTCCACGTAAGTAATCGGCTCAAAGTAAAGTAAAGGCCATGTAAAGGCTCTGTAAAGCGGCCGCCCTCGATTCGAGCAAGCGGACCAGTGGCAGGCAGAGCAGAAGCGAGACGCAGAGTGACCGTTAAAACCGCAGTCAGCAGATTTCAGATCCACGACGAGCTAACGGCGCCCGACGAGAGCGCCCCGCTCATCAAGTCCATCCAGGCCGCTGGCGGCGCCGTGACCAAGTTCGTCGGCGTCCTCGCCGGCGCTCCGGCCGTCCTCCGCGCCTACACCCGGATGCGCTCCGAGCTCCGCGGTGGCGTTCTCCCCCAGGCGACCCGGGAGCGGATCGCGCTCGCCGTCGCCGAGCATCGCGAAGACACCTACAGCATCGCCCAGCACGCTAAGTCGGCGCGCCGGGCCGGCCTCGGCCTCGACGAGGTATCGCGCGCCCGCAGCTTCACCTCCGGCGACCCCAAGGAGGCGGCGCTGCTGCTCTACCTGAAGGAGGCCCTTGACGCGGACGGCCCGCCGCCGCTCCACCTCCACGAGGAGGCGCGTGAAATCGGCTGGACCGACGAGGAGATCCTGGAGGCGGTCGGGCACCTGGCGCTGAACGAGTTCCAGAGCCTGATCGCAAGCGCCGCGGCACTGCCGCAGGACCAGGCGACCCCGCGGGTCCTCCCCGCCGCGGCCTGACCAAGCCCCGGCGGCCGCGAGGCCGCAACAGCTGAGAAGCAACCGAGAGCCCGCGAAAGCGGGCTCTCGGCGTTCAGCCTCCGGCGCTCCGCCCTACTTGCCCTCGACGAGAGTCGCCGTGTAGAGCAGGCGCGCCGTCGTGTACTTGCAGCCAAAGGTGGCGCGGCGGTTCACCTTTTCCAGCGCTTCGCCCTCGCGAATCGAGGTCGAGTTGCTGCAGGTACCGGGCGCGCGACTGGCGCGCCAGACGTTCTTCGCTTCCAGCCCCTGGGCGAACATCGGCGCCCAGGTCGGCACCGAGACGCCGACGATGTCGCCCTTTTCAACCGCCAGGTTGGAACTGAATTCGACCGTCTGGCCGAGGTAGGGCGAGAGCACCTTGAGCGCCCCCTGGGAGACCAGCGAGTAGCGGGGCGGGTTGGTTTCCGGCACCCGGCGGAGGATCGCCAGCCGCGCCTCGGGAGGGGTGCCGAAGAAGCCGTTGAAGAAGGAGCGCTGCTTCGGAGTCGGCTGGGCGAGGGTCAGGGTCCAGGCCTTGATCGTGCCGTCGCGGGGGACGACGAACGGCGAGCTGCTCTGGTCGGTGCCGGTCTGAAAGCCGGTGACGCTGCCGACCGCCTGGCAGGGCAGGTTCGGGCAGGAGGGGTCGGGCATCGCCGTGGTGCTGCCGAGGATCACGGTCGCGGTACCTGGCGCCGCGGCGCTGCCGGCGGCGAAGACGCCGAGCGCCGCGAAGAGGGCGCAGAGGCCCGCCACCAGCCCGAGCCGGCGGCCCCGGCGCCGGCCCTGCTGGGCTGACACTGCTTGCGAAGACCTCGACATCCGACTGCTCCTCTCGACGATCGCGGCGCGGCCGCGGCTAGCTGGACTGCCGTGAAACACGGCAGATTAGCTTTCGGAGCGGCCCCGACGGCCGGATTCCCCTGCTATACGACGGATCGGGGGCCTCGGCCCCAAGCGGCGGGGCTCAGCGGCGGGCGTATTCGACCGCGACCTGGTAGCCGACCCGGCCGACGCCTTCGAGGCCGATCGCTTCGCTGGCGGCGGCGGTCAGATCCCAGGCCCGGCCCCTGATGTAGGGCCCGCGATCGATCACCGGGGCGGTGACCGTGCGACCGTGGTAGACGAAGCGGACGATGGTGCCGCAGGGGAGCGTCTTATGGGCGACGCCGATCGTGCTCGGGCGCAGGACCACGCCGCAGGCGGTCGTCCGCCCCCACATCGTCGGGCCGCCGTACCAGCTGGCGCCGGCGTAGCGGACCGGGCCGAAGGCGACTTCCTTGCCGGTGGCGGTGGTCGGAGCCCCGGCTTCGTAGCCGGAAGCGCCGCCGGTGGCCGCCTGCGCGACTGGAATCGCCCCGAGACCGGCCAGGGCGGTCATGGTCAGGGCGACGGCGCAAAGCACGCGGCGGCTGCGTGGGAAATTCGGGCTCTGTTTCCGCGCTCGGCGGTTCTCGGTGGGATTCATGCTCTTTCCAAACGCTTGCGGGGTTAGCTGTCGGGCTCGCGCTGAAAGAGCTGCGCTACGCGGCACCTGCCGCGACTCGCCCCAACCAATTGGGTCCCCCGCTCTTCGCGATATGTAGGCGAAGATTCAGCGGAAGTTGGCGGCAGGTTAGCAAATGCTAAGACAGAAAAGTTGCGACGAGGAGGAATTCGCTCCATCAGGTGAACGATCGACCGCCTCGGCGATCGCAATTAGCGCCGAAATCGGCCGTGCACCCAGCCGCAGAAATGGGAAAGGCCCCTCTCGGGGCCCTTCCGTTAGCGGGCCTATAAGCCGGATCCTGTCTCGAGCGGCCATCTATCTCTGCGGCCTACCTGGACCTCGCCGGGCTGGGTCGACGGTCCTGCTTGGCCTTGCACCGGGCGGGGTTTGCCTGGCCGCCGCGTCACCGCGACGCCGGTGCGCTCTTACCGCACCTTTTCACCTTTGCCTGTACGCGACTCACGTGCGGTCGCGCCATCGGCCGTGTGTTTCTGTGGCACTTTCCCGCGGGTTTCCCCGGGTGGGCGTTACCCACCGCCCTGCCCTGTGGTGTCCGGACTTTCCTCGAGGGGTTTTCTCTCCCCCCGCGGTCCGCTCGGCCCGCATTCGGGATGGTAGTCCTTGGTCGGCCGGCTGCAAACCTGCGCAAATCGGCGTCCCCGGTCGTGCGTCTTGCTCACGCAATTCCATTGCGCTCGCTGCGCCGCCCTTCCTGCGTCCACCGCCTTGCTTGGTTTTCGCTCGGCTTGCGTTGTCCAGAGTGGCTGGAGTCCGCGCTGGCGAACTCGCGTCCCGCGATGGCGTGGATCCGAGCCGGATGCAGGCAGCGAGCCGAGGCGAGCGCACTCCCGTGCGTGACCCGAGGCGAGCGACCGAGGACGCCGAGATGCGCCGGTCCCGTGGGCTCTCAGACCTTGCGGAAGACGCCGACGACCCGACCCAGGACCCGTGCCTCGGTGGTCAGGATCGGGTCCATTTCGTCGTTCTCGGGCTGCAGCCTGATGTGGTCGGATTCGCGGTAGATCCGCTTCACCGTCGCCTCCTCGCCGATCAGCGCGACGACGATTTCGCCGTTATCGGCATCGTCGGTCGGCCGCACCACGACGTAGTCGCCTTCGAGGATGCCGGCGTTCTTCATGCTTTCGCCGCGGATCTGGAGGATGTAGTCGCCGTCCTCGCCGCCGATCACGTCGGGGATCTCGAGGTACTCGTCGATGTTCTCCTCGGCCAGGATCGGCTCACCGGCGGCGACCTGGCCGACCAGCGGCAGCTCGAAGCTCGGGCGCACCGTCCTCTTCGCCTTTTCGAACAGCAGCTCGATCGCCCGCGGCTTCGATGGGTCGCGTTTCAGCAGCCCGATCTTCTCCAGGTTGGCGAGATGGGCGTGGACGGTCGAGGACGAGTGCAGCCCGACCGCCTTGCCGATCTCCCGCACCGTCGGCGGGTAACCCGTCTTGGCCGCGTACTTGCGGATGAAGTCGAAGATCTCCTTCTGCCGTTTGGTCAGATCGAGGTCAACCATCTTCGGTCAATCGCCCTCCGTCGCCGGGTGAATCCTTCGAACATCTGTTCGTAAAGGCTACCTGCCCAGGCGGACGCATTCAAGCTCCGTGCGGGATTTCGACAGCCCTCCGCCTGTCCGCCTGCCAAGCTTGGCGCCGCGATGCCGGAGCCCCCCGAAAACTTCGAGGACGCCCCCCGCCGGACCCACCTGGCGGCCGAGCGCACGCAGCTGGCCTGGTGGCGAACCGGCCTCACCGGGATCGCCGTCGGGCTCGGGGTCGGCCGGGTGATCCCCGACATCGCCCGCACCCAGGACACCTGGCCCTACATCGTCGTCGGCATCTGCTTCACGATCTACGGCGTCGCCCTGATCGCCTTCGGGACGATCCGCGCGCGCGAGCTCGAGGTCAAGCTCGGCGGCCGCAACAAGATCGGCCCGTCCGAACGGATGCTGGTCGGCCTCACCGTGGTCGGCGTCATCCTCGGCCTCGCCAGCGTCGCCCTCATCGCCGCCCAGTAGCCCTGCCGGCTCGGCGGCCTACGGCTCAGCGCAGTTCTTCCGGCTCGCCCTTCCAGGGGTCGTTCATCTTGCGATGGCGCTTCGGCGAGCGCTTGAACATGTAGTAGCCGACGACGCCGCCGTCGGCGTCGGCCCAGAAGAACGAGCCCGCCTTCAGCTTCCAGCCCTCGGCGACCACGGAGTTGAGGATCTGGACCGGGTCCGAGGTGATCAGCGGCGCCGTCCCGACGACGCCGGGGATCACGACCAGCTCCGACCTGGTCAGCGGCAGGTGACACTGGAAGACGTCGTGCTTCTGGCCGTAGGAGAGCCGGGCCCGACCGGCCGGGCTGGCGAAGAATTCGCGCTTCCGTTCCGCCGCTTCCCTGCTGCGCTTGCGCCCGGCCTTGTCGGCGGGACCAGTCGCTCCCGCCTCGACCGGCGCTGCAGGCTTCAGGCCGACCCGCGAGAGCAGGCTCTTCTTCGGCGGCTGCCCGTTGCCGTTAGGGATCGCCACCGGCCGCGCCAGCCGCACCTCGGGAACCCGCGTCAGCTCGAGCCAGCTCCCGTCCCAGTAGCGCTCCCTCGTGCTCCCCAGCGGGTCCGGATACCAGCCGGGCTCCTTCGCCGCTGGCGCCGGGATCTGGGCGATTCGATTTGCCGTCAACTCGTCGTGCATCTAGGTGCTCAGAGGAGCAACGGCCGGTAGCCGCCAGTCCTTCCACGCTCCGGTTGCAACAGTCCGCCGTCCTATCTCGTCGCATTCTTGACCGCCAAAAAGGACAAATATCCCTTGCCGATGGGGTGCGCCGATGAGAGAGTCGCGCCGTCTCGTCCTTCCGCGATCTCGCAATCGGAGGGCACCATGAAGCGCTTGCGCAGCAAGCTCACTTACGCGAACGTCGTCTCGACGCTGGCTCTTTTCCTGATCCTTGCCGGGGGCACGGCGTTTGCCGCCTCCCACCTGGGAAAGGAAAGCGTCGGCACGAAGCAGCTGAAGAAAGAAGCTGTCACCCCCGCCAAACTGAGCAACGCCTCGAAAGCGGCCCTCACCGGGCCCCAGGGACCGATTGGACCGACCGGGGCGCAGGGCCCCAAGGGCGACCCTGGAGCGAACGGCAGCGCCCGGGCCTGGGCGGACGTCTCCGCGTCGGGCTCGATCAACCAAGGGGTCGGCGTCGTATCGGTCAGCCACACCGAAACCGGCGTCTACTGCGTTCAGCTCAATTCCAGCTTCGAAAACGGCAAATTCACGGCGCTCGCCACGGTCAAAGGCGGGTTCGCCAATCGGACCTACATCTCCGACTACGCCGGCGTATGCGGCCTTGGACCTTCCATCCAAGTGAACATCTGGGACGGAGCGGAACACCTGACGAACGCCGAATTCGCCGTGCTCGTTCCCTGAGGCGGTCCGAGTCCGGGAGCAGAAAGCCCCGCACGTGCGGGGCTTTCTCATGCGGCTGAATGGAGTCGAACCATCACGGGTGTTTCCACCCACAAGGCCCTCAACCTTGCGCGTCTACCAGTTCCGCCACAGCCGCAGAACGAAGGATGTTATTGGGTGCCCGCGCGCCGCGGGCGCCGGCCCGGGGCGGCTGGGTCAGGAGGCCCCGAGGGCGCGGTCGATGAAGGGCCCGAGCAGCTCGGCGACCCGCTCGGCGGTCGTGTGAGGGGCCTCGCCGGGGGTCGTGATGTAGCTGATCGCGAGCCGGACGAGGGCCTCGGCGAGGAGGGCGACGTCGGCCTTGCGGGCCTGCGGCCAGCCCTGCTCGATCACCGCCGAGAGGCGGGTCGTCGCCCAGAGCACGACCGGGCGGCCCTCGGTGGTGACGTAGGGGAGCAGGCCCTGGCTGCCGTCGTCGCTGAGCAAGATGCGGACCAGCGGGTCCTCGCCGGCGCTGCGGAGGAACAGCTCGAGGGCGGCGCCGATCGCGGCCCGGGGGTCGTCGGTGTGGGCGAGGACGGCGGCCTCGACCTCGGACAGGAAGCGCTCGCCCTCATGGAGGATCAGGGCGAGGCCGAACTCGTTGCGGTTGCCGAACTCCTTGTAGAGCGTCTGGCGGGAGACGCCGGCGGCGGCCGCGATGTCCGCCATCGTGATCTCTGACCAGGGCCGCTCCGCGAGCTGGTCGCGGGCGGCGTCGAAGAAGGTTTGCCGCAGCAGCTCGCGGGCCGCCTCCGGGTAGGGAGTGCGGGCCGAGGACGCGGAAGCGCGGGAGGGGGACGCCACGCCCTCAATCGTCGCACCGGCAGCGGTCAAACGGCCCGGTCCGCCTCGTCGGGCTCGAAGTCGACCTTGTCGCGGACGCCGCAGTCGGGGCAGGGCCAGTCATCGGGGACCGTGCTCCAGGGCGTGCCGGCCGGGAACCCCTCGCGCGGGTTCCCGGCCTGCTCGTCGTAGACGTAGCCGCAGGCGGGACAGCGGAAGCGGCTCACGAGTAGCTCCCCAGCACCCCGGCCCGCCTGCGGGGATGGATGTTGGCCCGCGTCACCTCACCGCCGTAGTGGGCGAGCAGGCGGGGGTCCATCACCCGCCGCCACAGCGGCGGGAACCAGGCGAGGACGATCATCCCCGCGTACCCGGTCGGCAGCTGCGGCGCCTCGTCGACGTGGCGCAGTGCCTGGTAGCGGCGGGTCGGGTTGGCGTGGTGGTCGGAGTGGCGCTGGAGGTGGTAGAGGAGCACGTTCGAGGCGACGTTGTTGCTGTTCCAGCTGTGCTCGGGCCGGCAGCGCTCGTAGCGGCCCTCCTCCCTCTTCTGGCGCAGCAGCCCGTAGTGCTCGAGGTAGTTGACGACCTCCAGCAGCGAGAAGCCGATCACCGCCTGCAGGACCAGGTACGGGAGGACGATCGGGCCGAAGGCGAGGGCGAGCGCGGCGAAGAGGACGACGGTCATCGCCCAGGCGCCGAGGACGTCGTTGCGCAGCGTCCAGCGGCCCGAGCCGAGCCGGTCGAGCCGGGCCGCCTCGATCCCCCAGGCCGAGCGCAGGCTGCCGGCGACGGTCCGCGGCAGGAAGGCCCAGAAGCTCTCCCCAAGCCGCGAGCTCGCCGGGTCCTCCGGCGTCGCCACCCGCACGTGATGGCCGCGGTTGTGCTCGATGAAGAAGTGGCCGTAGCCGGTCTGGGCGAGGGCGACGCGGCTCAGCCATTTCTCCGACGCCTCGCGCTTGTGGCCGAGCTCGTGGGCGGTGTTGATCGCGATCCCGCCGACCACGCCCATGGTCAGCGCCAGCCCGATCGATTCGACCAGCGAGAGGTCGCCGCTCCCCCACTCCGCGCAGGCGAAGATCAGCCCGGCGTACTGAATCGGGATGAAGAGGTAGGTGCACCAGCGGTAGTAGCGGTCCTGCTCGAGGAACTTGAGGACGCTGTCGGGCGGGTTCGAGGGGTCGAGCCCGACGACGACGTCGAGGATCGGGAAGACGACGAAGACGAGGACCGGCCCGAGGAACCAGAAGCCGCCGAACCCGGTCAGCTCGACCAGGCCCCAGCCGAGGAACGGCGCCAGCGGGACGATGATCCCGAGCAGCCAGGCATAGCGCTTCGGATCGCTCCAGGTCGCCGGATTGACCTCAACCTCGTCGTGGTGGTGATGGTGGTGGTGATGCGTGTGCTCTGCGTGAGCCTCCACGGCCCTCCTCCTTGTCAAAGTCGGAAAGAACGTCTGCAAGGTTTACACAGATAAGTAATTTGTCAATAGTAGTTACAGAGGCCATCGCTTTGACCAGCAAGGACTGCAGGCGGCGCGACCCGGGTCAGTGCGAGGCTGAGAGTCGCGACGACCAAGCGGGGCGGTCACGACACGCGGGCCGCGTAGCAGCGCTACGTGGCCCGCGAGGAGGGGCCGAACCGCGCAGCGTCGATCGCGGCTCTCAGCCCGCGATGACCCGGGGAGCGCCGCCCTTTAGATCTTGAGCAAAAGAAACGTGTTCAGCGCGAAGAGGACGGCGAAGAAGACCGTCGCCCGGTCCAGGTTGCGCTCGACCATCGAGCCGCCGCCGATCGAGCTACCGCCACCGCCGATGCCGAAGGCGCCGGAGAGGCCGGCGTCTTTCCCGGAGTGGAGGAGGATCAGGAAGACCAGCACGACGCTGATGATCACCTGGATGATGCTGAAGAACGTGTACACGACCCGAGCAGTCTAGAGGATCGGAGCAGGCGCTAGCTGCGCTCGGCCTTCTCCGGCTCGGCCGCCGGATCGTGGCCGTTGCCGTTGCCGTTCCCGTGGTGGCCATTGCCGTTGACCTCGGCCGCCGACGAGCCGTTGCCGTTGGCGTGCTCGGTAACGGCACCGTTGCCGTTTCCGTTCCCGACGCCGTTTCCGTTCCCGCCGTTCGCCCCCGCCCCGGCCCCGACCCTTGCCCCCTCGCGGGACCGCTCGAGCTCGTCGAGCATCTCGACCGCCTCCTTGCGCAGCTCGGCGTCGAGGATCGCGTAATCCTCGTCGGAGAGCTTGCCGGCGGCGTGGTCGAGTTCGGCGTCGCGGATCTCGCGGTACTTGGCTTCCTTGAGCGCGTCGGTCTCGGTCCGCACCAGCGCCCCCTTGCGGCGGCCGCGGCTCGGCCAGATCGCGATCAGCGCCCCGGCGAGGGCGATCAGCCCGCCGATCCACATCCACAGCACCAGTGGGTTGATGATCACCTTGAAGGTGGCGGTCGCGTTTTCGGTCAGGTAACCGCGGGCGATCCGCTTCGCGGTCAGTTCCTGCAGCCGTTCGATCTGTTTAAGCGCTTCCGGCTGCAGGGCCGGGTTGTCGCGGGCGGCGATCATCATCGCCCGCACGTCTTTGCACTGCGGCGGGGTCCCGGGGCCGGCTTCGACGCAGGTCTGGAAGCCCTGTTCGGCGATCCGCGCCTTGCGCTCGATGCCGACGATGTTGGGCTGAACGGCGACCCAGATGTCCCGCACCGGCCCGGCCCAGAGCCCGATCGTGCTGTCGGCTTCGCCACCGAAGTAGTCGCCGATGCCGCCGACGCCGCCGCGCCCGGTCGGACGGTAGAAGCGGCGGGTCGTTTCCAGCCGGTAGGTCTTGCTCCCTTCCTGGACGTCGACGATCGCGCCGGCGGTGAAGGCGAGCCCGTCGACCTTCGAGGTCGGCCGCACGTAGGTGACGGTGCGGCCGTCGACCACGGTGCTCTCGCCCGGCTTCAGTTCGACGTTCTGGTTGGTCTGGAAGCTGGACGAGGCGGCGATCCCGATCAGCAGCACGGCGACGCCGACGTGGACGATGTAGCCGCCGTAGCGGCGCCGGTTGCGGGTGACGATCCCCAGCAGCGCCTTCCCCATCGGCTCGCCGGTGAGCCGTTTGCGACCGGCGGCGCCGTTCCAGAACTCCTGGCCGATGCCGACGATCGCGAAGGTCGCGAAGGCGAACAGGGCCAGCGCCCACGGCCTGCTCCCGGCGTCGGTGAACAGTGCCAGCGCCAGCGTCACCACGACCATCGCCGCAACCGGGATCCGGAACGCCCGCCGCGCCGTCTTCCAGCTCACCCGGCGCCAGCCCAGCAGCGGCCCGATCCCGGTGAAGAGGACCAGCAGGATCGCCAGCGGGGTCGTGTAGCGATCGAACCAGGGCGCGGCCAGCGAGGACTTGTTGCCGGTGAACAGTTCGGAGATCAGCGGGAAGAAGGTCCCCCAGGCGATCACCAGCACCAGCCCGACCAGGAGCAGGTTGTTGACCAGGAAGACCGCCTCGCGCGAGATCAGCGAGTCGATCCGCTTCGGCGTCCGCAGTTCGTCGAGGCGGGAGATGATCAGCGCGGTCGAGCCGATCACGACGACGCCGATCAGGGCGAGGATGTAGGGACCGACGGTGTTGTTGCCGAAGGCGTGGATCGACTGCAGGACTCCGGAGCGGACGAGGAAGGTGCCGAGCAGCGCCATCGAGAAGGTGCCGACGACCAGGCTCGCGTTCCAGACCTTCAGCATCCCGCGCTTCTCCTGGACCATGATCGAGTGCAGGAAGGCGGTGCAGAGCAGCCACGGCATCAGCGCCGCGTTCTCGACCGGGTCCCAGGCCCAGTAGCCGCCCCAGCCGAGCTCGGTGTAGGACCAGCGGGCGCCGAGCAGGAGGCCGAAGCCGAGGAAGGTCCAGGCGATCAGGGCGAATTTGCGGGTGGCGCGGATCCACTCGGCGTCGACACGGCGGGTGATCAGGGCCCCGATCGCGAAGGCGAACGGGATCGTCAGCGCGACGTAGCCCGAGTAGAGCATCGGCGGGTGGATCATCATGCTCGGGTGCTGGAGCAGCGGGTTGAGGCCGATCCCGTCCGAGGGCACCGGGTTGAGCTGGGAGAAGGGGTTGACGTCGGGCGCGAACAGCATCAGCCCGGTGAAGAAGGTGGCGATGCCCATCATCACCCCGGTCGCCCACGGCACCAGCTGCCGCAGCTTGTTGCGGGTGAAGTAGAGGGCCGCGCTGGAGAAGATCGAGAGGACCCAGGCCCAGAGCAGCAGCGAGCCTTCCTGGCTCGACCACATCGCCGCCACCTTGTAGAAGGTCGGCGTCTCCAGCGAGGAGTGTTCCTGGACGATCTTGAAGGCGAAGTTGTCCGAGAGGAACTCGAACTCGATGATCGCGATGCAGGCGGTGACGAGGAAGCAGAAGCCGTAGACGATCCGGCGCGAGAGCACGAGCTTGCGCTCGTCGTGGCGCCAGATGAGGGCGATCAGTCCGGCGGTTGCTGCGGCGGCGAAGGCCAGCGCCAGCAGGACGCTGCCGAGGCTAGCCATTGGTTTGGGTCGTGAACTTCGACGGGCACTTGGTGATCAGGGTTTCCGGTTCGCCGACGAAGGTGCCCCCCTTCAGGCTTCCGGTCAGGACGATCTCACGGCCGCCGCGGAACGGGTCCGGGACGGCGCCCTTGTAGGTGACCGGCAGCGCCTGGCTTTCGCCCTTGCGGTCGACCACCCGGAAGGAGATACCTTCGCTGCCGTCGTGCTGGACCGAGCCGCGCACGACTTCGCCGGTCATCTCGTAGGTGCCGGTGCCGGCCGCCATGATCTGCGACGGCTCCTTCGCTTCGGTCGAAGCCGAGAACGAGGTGTAGATGAGGGCTACGGCAAGCAGCACGGCCGCGCTCAGGGCGACTACGAGCCGGATCTTCCGCTTGCGAGACGGGTCCACGGCGGCCAATTATCGCACCCTTGCCGCTCGGACCCGGCCCCGGTCCGACGGCTCCGCGACGGGGCCGCGGCGATTGCCCCGAAATCCGCAGCAGCAAGCGAGATCGAGTCTCATGAGAGAATCGACAGCGATGACCGCCGCCTCCGCAGACGACCCCGTCCTCCTGATCACCGGCGCCGGCAGCGGCATCGGCGCCGCCACCGCGCGAGCTGCATCCGAGCGCTACCGGCTGGTGCTGGCCGGGCGGCGGATCAAGGAGCTCGACGTCGTCTCCGGCGAGCTCGGCGGCACCGAGCGGGCGCTGCCGGTGAGCTGTGACGTCACCGAGTGGGACCAGGTCGAGCGGCTGGTGGCGCGGGCGCTGGAGCGTTTCGGTCGGATCGATGCCGTCTTCATCAACGCCGGCTTCGGCGCCAAGCGCGGCTTCCTCGAGGAGTCGGTCGAGCACTGGCGGGCGATGGTCCTCGCCAACGTGCTGGGGCCGGCGCTGACGATCCGCGCCACCCTCCCCCACCTGCTCGAGCGCGACAGCGGCCACTACCTGATCACCAGCTCGGTCGCCGGCCGCCTCGTCCTCCCCGGCTCGCTCTACTCGGCGACCAAGTGGGCGGCGACCTCGATCGGCAACAACCTGCGGGCGGAGCTGCGGCAGCTGCACGACAACGAGACGATCCGGGTCACCCTGATCGAGCCGGGGGTGGTCGACACCCCGTTCTTCGACAACCGGCCCGGCGACGGGGCGCTGCGCGCCGAGGACATCGCCGGGACGGTGATCTGGGCGCTCGAGCAGCCGCCCCACGTCGACGTCGGCGAGATCGTGGTGCGGCCGACGAAGCAGCCCGGCTGAGGCCGAGGGCGAGGGGCTGACGATGCGCGAGACCGAGGCCGACCTCGAGCGGCTTCAGGGCCTGCTCGACGCCAGCTACGCGCAGGCGGGGCCGCACCTGCTGCGGATCCACGAGCCGGAGCGGCGACTCGACGCGGCGGCGATCAGCGAGCGCCTGACCGACATGGTGCTGCTGGCGCTGGCGACGGTGAGCGCCGCCGGCAGGCCGGTGGTCGGCCCGGTCGACGGCATCCTCCTCCACGGCGACCTCCACTTCGGCTCGGCGCCAGACTCGGCCCGGGCCCAGCACATCGCCCGGCGGCCTGACGTCAGCGCCACCCACCTGCCGGGCGAGGAGCTGGCCGTCACCGTCCACGGCCGGGCGGTCCCGGTCGACGTCAACGCCGCGGAGGGCGCCGAGCTGCGCGAGGTGTTGCTCGGCATCTACGTACCGCGCTACGGCGAGGAGTGGGCGGAGATGCTCGAGTCCGGTGCGATCTACTGGCGGATCGAGGCCGAGCGGATCTTCGGCTTCCAGATGCCGGCGGAGTAGCCGGCTCCTCAGCGCAGGAGAAACCGGACCAGGCGCCAGTAGGCACGCAGCGCGGCCCGCACCGGCCAGGTGCGGGCTGGACCTTCGATGAAGGGCGAGTCGAGGTCGGCCGTCAGCCACGACGCGAACTCGGCGGCGCCGACGGTTCGCTGGCTTTGGATCCGCCGCCGCTCGCGCAGCAGCCGCGGCAGCCAGCGCAGCGCTTCGGCGTTGGCCGCCAGCTTCTGCCCTCCCCAGCTACCGCGGGCCGACACCGCCAGCAGCGCCAGCTCGGTCGCCAGCAGCGCCGGCGCCAGCAGGGCCAGCAGCGCCGCCGGGTAGTCGCGGACTAGGAAGGCGAGTCGGTTGCGCTCGAGCCAGCGCCACTTGCGGCCGGCGCTGGCGCCGAACTCGTAGTCGTGCTCGACCACCGCCCGCGGCTCGATCCCGACCGTCCGTCCCCACATCCGCAGCCGGATCGAGAGGTCGACGTCCTCGTGGTACATGAAGAAGCGCTCGGCGAAGCCGTCCAGCCGTCGCCAAGTGGCGGTTGGAATCGCCAGGCAGGCGCCGGAGAGGACCGGCACCTCAACGGGACCGGAGGGCGCGTTCGCGATCTGCTCGCCGTGACCGCCGGCCCAGACGATGCCGGTGAAGTGGACCGGGTTGCCGGCCGAGTTGATCTTCGTCCCCCCCGCCTCGGCGACCAGGGCCTGCCAGGCCGACCAGCCGCGGCCCTCGAGCCAGGGCAGGCGAATCGCCTCGCCCCAGCCGGGCCGTGGCACCGCGTCCGGGTTGAGAATCACCAGCAGCTCGCCGCTCGCCTCGGCGGCACCGGCGTTGCAGCCGCCGGAGAAGCCGACGTTGCGCCCCATCCGCACCAGCTTCGCCCGCGGCGCCAGCTCCCGCACCACCGCGCCCGAGTCATCCGGCGAGGCGTTGTCGACGACGATCAGCTCGTCCTCGTCCCCCA
>JAFDWC010000219.1 GCA_018268655.1 Actinomycetota bacterium | reverse complement strand
TGGAGATGCGCGAAGACCCGGAGACGAAAATCGCCCGGCCGCGGCAGATCTACACCGGCCAGCGCGAGCTCGACTACGTGCCGATCGCCGACCGCGAGGGCCCGGAAAAAATCGTCGGGCCGCCGGCGCGCCGGCCGAAACGGCCGCGGCGCGGGGCCTAGGAAGCAAGGGACGGGAGAGGTCTCTGCGGGGGGAGGGGGTCGGGGGACCCTCCTCTCTCGGCCTGTCGGCTGGGGAGCATTCGGGCTACGCCCCGGTCGAGCTCCCGGCCTCAGCCGCAAGACGTTCGGAGGGTCCCCCGATCCCCTCCGGAGGAACGTCTGTCGAGCTTCCCGGCCCCGAGCTACGGAAGCTCAAACCAAGGGGACGCCCGCGGCTTCCTTCGTGAGCTGCGGGACGTGGCGAGTTCCGGGGCGGTTTCGTGAGGAGCGGTGGGGTGCCGGCGCTCCCCCGCCACCCCCCGATCCCTCGCCCGTCCCGCCGGTACCCTGAGCTCGTGGCTCGTCGCAAGTGGAAGCTCACGGTCCGCTCCGGGGGCGAGGTAGAACACGTCAGCTTCGACGACCTCGACGAGGCGGTGGCGGCGATGCGCGGCAAGGCCCTCGAGATCCGCTCGGAAGGGCCGGCGCGGCCGATCCGCTCGCTGCGGCGGTTCGAGCCGAGCGACCTCGTCAACGCCCGCCTGCAGCTGACCGGGCCCGGGCGCCTCTTCCGCAAGCCGACCGCCGGCGTCGACGTCCGCGGTGACGGTACCTTCGTCCCCTTCGCTGGCGGCGTCGCCCGCGAGGAGCTCGACCCGACCGACCACGACACGCCGTTCGACATCGTGCGCGAAACTCTGGAGGAGAAAGACTGATGGGCAAGGCAGACGACCCCCGCGAGGTACCCAAGGGCAGCTACGCCGCCGGCGACCGCGTGCGCATCCCCAACGGGGCCGAAGATCCGCTGACCGTCTTCATCAACGGGGTCGAGCAGCGCGAGGGCACCGACTACGAGATCGAGGGCCAGGAGGTCCGCTTCGTGGCGCCGATCCTCAAGGAGGAGATCAACACGGGGCGCTGGCTGGCGATGTACCTCGGCTTCTTCGGCACCTACCGCAAGGACGAGAAGGTCGACCTCCAGTTCAACCACGGCGGCAAGATCGAGCTCCGCTCCGACGTGCCGGTGATCCCGTTCGAGCAGCCGGCCGGCCAGTGAACATCGGCTTCCTCCTCCTCTCCGACCACAGCGAGGCGGTCAACGGGAAGCTCTACCTGACCGGCGGCGGCTGGAACGTGCTGCGGCTGCCCCAGCTGCCGCACGACTGGTCCTTCCACATCGGCCTCGGCATCGACGTCGCCTGGCACGAGACCAACAGCCCGCACGAGCTGGCGGTCACGATCCAGGACCCCGACGGGGTCGAACTGGGCGAGGGGCTGACCGCCAACTTCGAGACCGGCCGCCCGCCCGGGATGCCGCAGGGCCAGGAGCAGCGGCTGGTGATGTCGATCGCCGCCACCGCCACCTTCTCCACCCCCGGCCCCCACGCCGCCGTCGTCCAGGTCAACGGCGAGGAGCTCGGCCGCGCCCGCTTCTACCTGATGGAAGGCAGCGCCGATGACGAGGTCGGGCTCGGCTGAGCGGCCGCCGCGCGCCAGTAGGCGCGGCTAGTTGAAGACGTAGAGGAGGAGGAAGGCGATCAGCGCGAAGGCGGCACCGGCGGCCTGGATGCCGCGGTCGCCAGCGACGATCTGGGCCATCGAGCGGTCGTCGGAGCGGTCGTAGATCAGGTAGAGGTAGCGGAAGATGCCGTAGATCACTGGCGGGACCGTCAGCATCATCTGGCTCCCGATCAGGGGCGAGTTGACGGTGTAGATCGCGTAGCTGATCACGGTGCCGGTGGTGACCAGGGAGACCATCTGGTCGAGGAAGGGGAGCGAGTAGTGCTCGAGCACGGGCCGGGTCGCAGTCCCCTCGTGGAGCTCGGAGACGGCCTCCTGGCGGCGCTTGGTGAAGCCGAGGAAAGCGGCGAGGAAGCCGGTGCAGAGGATCAGCCACTCGGAGGCGTGGGCGTCGACGGCGCTGGCGCCGGCGGCGACGCGAAGGATGAAGAGGCCGGCCAGGGTCATCACGTCGATGATCACGATCTGCTTGAGGCCGAGGCTGTAGGCCATCTGGGCGACGCCGTAGCCGACCACCATCAACCCCACCTGCCAGTTGACGGCGAAGCCGATCGCGATGGCGATCAGCGCCAGGACCGGGGCGATCGCCTTGGCGCTGGCCTCGGAGAGCTCGCCGGCGGCGAGCGGGCGGAAGCGCTTCTTCGGATGCTTGCGGTCGAGCTCGACGTCGATCAGGTCGTTGACGAAGTAGCCGGCGCTCGAGATCAGGCAGAAGGCGACGAAGGTGACCAGCGCGGTGAGGATGTCGTGGCCGTGGGTGAACTTGCCCGAGAAGAGCAGGCCGGCGAAGACGAAGACGTTTTTGATCCACTCCTTCGGCCGCCCGGTCTTGATCGCGGCGCGCAGGGGCGAGCGGCGGGGCACGACGGGCTCCTGGCCTCCTTGATCAGGCGTGGCGTCGGCGGGCACGGTCGGCTGTTCGGACGTGATCGATTCCATGCGGGGGGGCGGTGCGGCAGGACGCGCTCACCGGAAGGGTTCCCCACTCTGAGGAAAATCCCTCGCGAAAGGGTAACGACGCCCGCCTCGGCAGCGGTTGCCGGGCCATCCACTCATCGTTTGTAACCCAAAGGGTTACAAACGATGAGTGGATGGCGGGAGCGTGGCCCCGGGGCGAACGGCGCGCCGCCACCGGCGATCAGGCGGGGTCGACGAGGACGCCGGGGTTGAGGATTCCGGAGGGGTCGAGCTCGGCCTTGGCGGCGCGCAGAGCGGCCGCGAAGGCGGCCGGGCGCTGGCGGTCGTACCAGGGCCGGTGGTCGCGACCGACCGCGTGGTGGTGGGTGATCGAGGCGCCGCCGTCGATCAGGGCCTCGGAGACGGCCGCCTTGATCTCGTCCCACTGGGCGACCTCGCCGCCGCGTATCGCCGGCGCCAGCACCGTGAAGTAGGGCGCCGGCCCGTCCGGGTAGACGTGGGTGAAGCGGCAGCTGATCCGCGCCGCGCCCCGCCCGGCGACCGGCGCGCCCGAGACCTCGCCGACGACTCGCCGCGCGGTCTCGATCACGGTCGCGTGCAGCTCCTCGAGGCGGTCCCAGGTGACCGCCGTCTCGAAGGTCTCCGACAGCACCCCGCAGGCGACGAAGGTGTCGCGCAGGTACGGCGCCAGGAGGAAGGCCCCGCGCCAGCTCTCCACCGGGTTGTCCCCACCCCGTCCGCGTCCGCGAGGCCCGCCGGGGCGGCCGCCGTGCTCGCGGGCGAGCGCGACGGCCTGCTCGAGGCGGGCCTTGACCGGGACGCTCGCCGACTCGAAGCCGAGGATCAGCAGCGCCGCCGAGCCGTCGCCGGCCCCGGTCAGCTCGGCCTCGCCGGGGTCGAGCAGGCGGCAGTTGGCGGGGTCGAGGCCGGACTGGGCGATCGCCCGCACCGCGGCGGCGCCGGCGAGGAAGTCGTCGAACTCGACCGCGACGGAGGCCTTGAACTCGGGGCGCGGCCGCACCCGCATCCAGGCCTCGGAGATCACCCCGAGGATTCCCTCCGAGCCGGCCAGCAACCGGTCCGGCGAGGGACCGGCGCCGGAGGCCGGCAGCCGCCTGCTCTCCCACGAGCCCCGCGGCGTGATCGCCCGCGCCGACTCGACCAGGTCCTCGACGTGGGTGAGCACGGTCGCGAAGTGGCCGCCGGCCCGGGTCGCGATCCAGCCCCCCAGGGTCGAGTACTCGAACGACTGCGGAAAGTGGCGCAGGGTCAGGCCGTGCTCGCGCAGCTGCTGCTCCATCCGCGGCCCGGTCGCCCCCGCCTCGATCCGCGCCGCCAGCGAGGCGGCGTCGATTTCGAGCACCCGGTCGAGCCGGCGCAGGTCGAACGAGACCACCGGCCGCTCGCCGAGCCGCGGCTCGACCCCGCCGACGACGCTGGTGCCGCCGCCGAACGGGATCACCGCCGCCCCCTCGGCCTCCGCCCAGGCCAGCACCGCCTCGATCTCCG
>JAFDWC010000218.1 GCA_018268655.1 Actinomycetota bacterium | reverse complement strand
GCCGGGCGACGTGGTCCTCCACAACCACCCCTACCACGGGGCCTCGCACTCGCCCGACTACTGCGTGCTGATGCCGGTCTTCGCCGCCGGCGAGCACATCGGCTTCTCCGCCTGCACCGGCCACGTGCTCGACATCGGCGGCGCCTACCCGGGGGTCTCGCTCGACATCGTCGACGTCTGGGCCGAGGGCAAGCTGTTCGACTCGATGAAGCTGTTCGCCGGCGGCGTCCGCAACGACGCTCTCTTCCAGCACCTGCTGGACAACGTGCGGACGCCGGGCCCCAACGAGGGCGACCTCGAGGCGATGATCGCCTCCTGCCGTCTCGGCGCCCGCCGCTACGAATCGCTGGTCGAGAAGTACGGCCTGGCGACCGTGCGCGGGGCGATCGACCAGTGGATGGACTACAGCGAGACGCGCCTGCGCCAGCAGATCGAGGCGCTGCCCGACGGCACCTACCGGGCCCCCTCCGGCTTCCTCGACGACGACGGCAAGAACCTCGGGGAGCCGCTGCCGATCGAGCTGGCGGTGACGATCGAGGGCAGCGACGTGACCGTCGACCTGACCGGGTCGGCCGAGCAGGTCGAGACCGCGTTCAACGTCCCCTTCGAGGGCTCCGTCATCCCCACCGTCAACTTCGCGATCCGCACCCTCTTCCTCGACGAGGACACGACCGCCGACTACGTCCCGCAGAACGAGGGGATCTTCCGGCCGATTCACGCCGTGGCGCCGCTGGGGTCGATCTTCAACCCCCGCTTCCCGGCCTCCTGCTTCATGCGCTTCCCGCAGATCAACCGGATCCCCGACCTCGTCAACCTCGCCCTCGCCGAGCTGCTGCCGGACAAGGTGGTCGCCGGCTGCTCGGCGGCGATCCACTCGGTCGTCTACTCCGGGCTGGTCGAGAGCGGCGACGAGTACTGGGTCTACATCGAGGTCGGCGAGGGCTCCTACGGCGGCCGCCCCGGCAAGGACGGGATGGACGCCGTCGACTGCCTGATGGCGAACACCCGCAACAACCCGATCGAGGAGGTCGAGCTGCGCTACCCACTGGTCTGCGAGCGCTACGAGCTGCGCGACGACCCGCCCGCGGCCGGCCGCTGGCGCGGCGGGATCGGCTCGGTGCGCCGCTGGCGACTGCTGGAGCCGACGTTCATGGCGACCGAGGGCGACGAGCGCAGCGACCCGCCGAAGGGCCTGTTCGGCGGCGAGGACGGGCGCTCGGGCTCGCTGCGGCGCTGGCACGGCGGGGTCGAGTGCGAGCGCCAGAGCTCGAAGATCACCAACGTCAGGTGGGCGGCCGGAGACGTCGTCGAGCTGACGCTGCCCTCGGGCGGCGGCTACGGGCCACCGCGGGAGCGGGAGCCCGAGGCGGTGCTGGCCGACGTGCGCGACGACTTCTACAGCGTCGAGCAGGCGCGCGAGCTGTTCGCGGTGGCGATCGACCCGGCGACGATGCGGCTCGACGCCGCGGCGACCGCGGCCCTGCGTGGGGAGGAGGACGGCTGATGGCCGGCGGCGTTCTCGACGACGATCCGATGATCGTCCGCTACCGCGAGCTCGGCGTCGGCGTCGAGGAGGTCGGGATGGGCAGGCGCCCGGCGCTGCTGATCGTCGACTTCCAGCGAGCCTTCACCGAGGGCCCGCTCGCCTCCGAGCACACCGGCGCGGCGCTGGCGACGACCGCCGAGCTGCTCGGCTCGGCCCGGGAGCTCGGGGTGCCGGTGATCTTCGTCCACGTCGTCTACGAGGACGAGGAGGAGATCGGGCGGGTCTGGCGCGCGAAGGGGCACCGGATGGTCGAATGCCTGCGCGGGCGCGCCGGGGCGGAGATCGACCCGCGGGTGGCGCCGCGGGCGGGCGAGCTGGTGCTCGAGAAGAAGCGGGCCTCCGCCTTCTACGGCACCGAGCTCGACGCGATCCTCGAGCGGCACCAGATCGACAGCTTCATCGTCTGCGGGACCAGCACCAGCGGCTGCGTCCGCGCCACCGTGGTCGACGGCGCCGCGCGCGACTACAGCATCACCGTCGTCGCCGACGCCACCGATGATCGCGACCCCACCTCACGCGAGGCGACCTTGGTCGATGTCCAGGCCAAGTACGGGGACGTGGTTTCGCTCGCCGACGCGATTGGGAGGATGCAGGCGGCAATGGGCGGAGCAGCGAGCGCGGTGCCGCGGCGGGAGTGAGAGAGCTGGCCAAAGCGAAGAAGAGCGAGGCCGCGCCGAAGAAGGGCGCGGCGAGGGAGGCCGGGGAAGACGTCCGCGGCGTCGACGACTCCCTGCGGGAGGCGGCCTGGCTGGCGGAGATCGCGAGCCGGTTCAGCCGCTCCCGCTCGGCCGACAGGATCCTCCGCTTCATCGCCTCCCAGCCCGAGCGGGCCTCGGGGATGACCGCCTCGGCTCTAGCCGAGGCGATCGGGGTGACGCCGGCGACCGTCGTCCGCTTCGCCCAGTCGGCGGGGTTTCGCGGCTGGCCCGACTTCCAGACCCACTTCCGCCACCGCTACCTCGGGTCGCTCTCCCCGACCGCGGTCGACCTCGCGCTCGAAGTGCGCGAGCGTCCGGCCGGCGCCGCCCTCAGCCGCGACCTCCGCAACCTCGAGACGCTGGTCGAGACCGTCGACGAGGCCGCCCTCGCCGGCGTCGCCCGGGCGATCGCCAGCGGCCGCACCCTGGTTGCCTCCTCGGGCAGCTACACCGCGGTCGGCGAGATCCTGGTCCAGAACGCGCGCTTCCTCGGCTACGACGTCACCCTCGAGGCGCGGGGGGCGTCTCACCTGGTCGGCGCGATCCTGGCGCTGGAGCCAGGGGACACCTTCATCGCAGTCAGCTTCTGGCGGCTGACCAACCAGATCGTCCAGGCCGCCCGCTGGTGTCGCGAGCACGGGATCCGCACCGTCGCGATCACCGACTCCGTCTTCTCGCCGCTCGCCGCCGAGGCCGACGAGGTGCTCACCGCGCCGACCGAGAGCGTCGCCTTCTTCCAGTCGCTGACCGGGGCGATCTCGCTCGTCTACGCCCTGCTCGCCGAGCTCCACGAGCTCGACGGCGACCGCGCTCGCACGACCCTGCGCGAGGCCCAGAAGCTCTACGACGCGCTCGAGGTGCTGTATCGCAGCCCGGGCACCAACGACAAACCCAAGGAGAGTTGAGGATGGCGAAGCGCGTTCTGGTGATCATTCCGTTCCCCTTCGACGAGGAGGGCGTCGAGAACCGCCGGCGCCAGCAGGCCGAGGTCCGGACCGACCCCGAGTTCGAGTTCGAGTACCGCCCGGTCAAGGCCTCGCCGTCGTGGTTCGACAGCTACCACGACTACCTGCTGGGCGACATGGCCGCCTTCGAGGCGGGGCTGTCGGCGGAAGCGGAAGGCTTCGACGCGGTCGTCCTCGACACCGTCTCGGACTCCGGCGTCCAGGCCCTGCGCTCGGTGCTCGAGATCCCGGTCGTCGGGGCGGGGCGGACGATGTACCTGACCGCGCTGATGCTCGGCGATCGCTTTTCGGTGCTGACCCAGTGGGACCCCTGGGTCGCGGCCTACCGCAAGCTGCTGCGGGAGTACGGGCTGAGCGAGCGCTGCGCCTCGATCCGTTCGATCGGGGTCGAGCCGGACGTCCGCGGCCTGCTCGCCGAGAAGGGCGAGGTCCCCGAGCTGCTGCTGGCGGCGGGCCGGCGCTGCATCGAGGACGACGGCGCCGACGTGCTCCTGCTGGGCTCGACGACGATGCACGACGCCGCCGCCTACCTGCAGGAGCGGCTGCCGGTGCCGGTGATCAACCCCGGGCCGCTGAGCTACAAGGTCGTCGAAGCGCTGCTCGACCTCGGCCTCAGCCACAGCGCGGCGGCTTATCAGCGGCCGCATGAGCCGAAGCCGGAGATGGCGCGGGCGATGCTGGAGGCGGCGGCGGCGGGCGAGGGACGCTGAGGGGCTGCGAGGGACGCCGAGGGACCAGGGTCTTGCGCGGCGGGCCCCTCGGCACTCCTCCCCGTGAATTCAGTCGCGCGCCCCTTTCAGGGGCTCCGCTCCGATGTTGGAGCGCCCCCTTTCAGGGGGCGCAGATACCGGATTGCATTGCCGCCGCCTTCGGCGACATTCCCGGGG
>JAFDWC010000217.1 GCA_018268655.1 Actinomycetota bacterium | reverse complement strand
GTCAGCTCGCGGCGGCCGACTGCGTAGACGCCGCGGTAGACGCGGTGCAGGCGGCCACTGCGGACGCGGTGCTTGATCGCCTCGGGACTGAACCCGAGCGCCAGCAGGTTCTCCCGCGTCAGCACCCCGTGCTGGGCCCGCGCCAGGCGCCAGGCCGCCCGACTTCGCGCTGCCTCTTTCTTCGCGTTGGACTTTTGGGTTGCCATAGCCCCCCAAAAGTCCAACGGGCGTGAGGCTCGCCCCTGCGAGGGACGGGCCGCGGCGGATTTGCGGCGGCCGGCGGACGCCGCAGGCCTCAGCGTGCCTCGCCGGCGTGGCGGACGCGGAAGAGCTTGACGCGGGAGTCGATCCCCTTGAGGCGGCGCTCGCCGGCGAAGGAGTAGGCGAATCCGGCCTCGCCGGCCGCTTCTCGGGTGGCGGCGTCGACGACGACGCTGCCGGGGCGGGCGATGCCGGTGACGCGGCTGGCGAGGTTGACGGCGCGGCCGTAATAGTCGCCCGACTGGGGCAGGGTGGCACCGGTGGCGAGGCCGGCCCGGAGCCAGGGGAACTCCTCGCCTTCGGCCTCGGCGGCGGCGATCAGCGCCAGCGCCGCCTCGACCAGCGCCGCGGCCTCCGCTGAGACCAGCATCACCGCGTCGCCGATCGCCTTGACCAGGCGGACCGGAGGCTCGGCGACCGCGGTCGCCATCTCCTCGAGGCGGCCGGCGACGAGGCCGAGCTCCTCCGGCGCGATCTCCTCGCCGAGGCGGGTGAACTCGACCAGGTCGGCGAAGCAGACGGTGCGCTCGACGACGCCGCCGAGGGCGCCGGCTTCGAGGTCGGCGGCGGCGATCACGTCGCGTTTGACCTGCTCCAGCAGGTTGGCCTGGAAGGCGTAGGTGAGGGTGTCGGCGACCAGCGGCAACAGCTGCTCGGCGGCCAGCGCGAGGCGATCGGCTACGTCCTTCTCGGTGTCGCCGGGCTGGGTCAGGTTGCGGACGACCAGCTCGCGGTTGGCTTCGGCGATCCGCCCCATCCCCATCCCGATCGTGCGCGCGTTGCGCAGCACCTCTTCGGCTGGGAAGCCGGCGTCGAGGATCGCCTTCGTCCGCAGCGCCGCCTCGAGGTCGGCCTCGGTCGCGACCCGCTGGTCGGGGTCGGCGTAGGGGACGCCGAGCGCGGCCCGGAAGCCGCGCAGCAGCTCGAGGTCGAGGCCGCTGCGCTCGGCGACCTCGCGCGCCGTGTAGCGCTGGCCCTCGCCGGCGATCGCCCGCTCGACCGGCAGCAGCGCCAGCCGCCCGGCGGCGACCGCTTCGCCCAGCTCCGCCGCCGGCACCCCTTCGGAATCGAGCCGCTCGAGCAGACCCAACCGCGCCGCCCGCGCCTCGCCCTCGAGCCCGTCGAGCAGGCCCTCAGCCTCGAAGTCGGTCACGCGCTGGCCACGGCGCCGCCGCGGCGCGGATCTCCGCCGCCGCTCAACGCCCCCGTCCGCGGATCCCGTGCCACCGCCTGCACCCCGCCGAAGAATAGGTTGATCGCCGGCCAGCGCACGACCGCCAGCCCCTGCGCCTCGAGCCGGTCCAGCGCGGCCGGGTCGATCCCGGGCTCGGCCTGGACCGCGCCGGCCTCGAAGTGCAGCCGCGGCGCCTCGATCGCCGCCGCCAGCGGCAGCCCCTGCTCGACCGTCCGCACCACCGTCTGCAGGATCGCCGAGCGGATCCGGTTGGAGCCGGCGCTGCCGAGCCCGAGGACGATCTCGCCGTCGCGCAGGACCACGGTCGGCGCCATCATCGACGGCACCCGCCGGCCCGGCTCGATCCGGTGGAAGCCGAGCGGGTTGAGGTCCTCCTCGCCGAGCATGTTGTTGAGGATCACCCCGGTGCCGGGCACCAGCACCCCCGAGCCGGAGCCGTTCGAGCAGGTGACGCTGGCGCAGCTGCCGGCGGCGTCCATCACCGCGATGTGGGTGGTCGAGCCGAGCATCTCGGCACGCAGCCGGTTGGCGGACCTCATCGCCGCCACCAGCTGCTCGGGACCGCTGCTCGGCCCGAGCTGCTCGAGGAGCCCGAGCGAGTGCGCGACCAGGGTGCCGCCGGCGGAGGGCGGCGGGTTGGTCAGGACCTCGGTGCCGCGGAAACGGGCCGCGATCGGCCGGCGCTCGATCGGCTCGTAGCTGGCGAGGTCGCCCGGGCCGAGGCTGCCGCCGTGGGCGACGACGAAGTCGGTGATCGCCGCCGCGACCTCGCCCCGGTAGAACGGCTCCGCCCCTTCTGCCCCGTAGCGTTCGAGCGCCTCGGCCAACTCCGCGAAGGCGAACCGGTCCCCCTCCCCCAGCCGCGCCCCGCCCGGCGCGTAGAGCTCGCGGGTGCCGGCCATCCGCCCATGGATCGGCTCCAGGATCTCCAGCAGGTAGGCCTGCTGACGGCTCAGCGGCGCTCCGCGCCGCGCCAGCCTCACCCCCGGCCCGACCAGCTCGGCGAGCGGCATCGTCCCGAACCGCCGCAGCGCCTGCTCGAGCCCCGCCGCCGTCCCCGGCACCCCACAGGAGGCCGGCCCCACGTAGAACGTCTGCACGGTCGTGGCGTCGAAGTGGACCGGGACCGGGACCAGGTCGGTGCCGCGCTCGATCCCGTCGAGGCCGGGCGCGGCAACGAAGAAATCGATCAGGGTGATTTCGGGTGCGCCGGCGGAAGGAGCATCACGATCCGATTCTCCGCGGCTGGAGCCGGGGCGCCCGCCTTGTGAGGCGACCATCATGTAGCCGCCGGCCCCGAACCCGGTCAGCGGGCTCTCGACCGCGAACGAGGCCAGGACCGCCGCCACCGCGGCGTCGACCGCGTTGCCGCCGGCGCCCAGCACCTCCGCCCCGGCCGCCGCCGTCTCCGGGTGGCCGGCTGCGACGACCCCCCTCATCGCGCGAGGCTCCGTTGCCCGGTCCCGGCTCAGCCGGGGAGGAACTCCGGCACGTCGATGCCGAGCTCGGTGTCGCGGCGCTCGCCGCGCTGGCCGCGGCCGCGGCCGGCCTCTTTGGTGCGGCGGATCATCGGCTCCTCTTCGCGCCGCGGCGTCGGCCGGCCGTCGAAGCGGGTGGCGACGACGGTGACCCAGATCTGGTCGGTCAGCTCCTCGTCGACGTTGGCGCCGAAGATGATGTTGGCGTCCGGGTGGGCGGCCTCGCCGACCACCTTGGCCGCCTCGGAGACCTCGACCAGCGAGAGGTCGGCACCGCCGGTGATCGAGAGGAGGATCGCGCGGGCGCCCTCCATCGAGGTCTCGAGCAGCGGCGAGGAGATCGCTTTTTCGGCGGCGAGGACGGCGCGCTCGTCGCCGTAGGCCATGCCGATCCCGAGCAGCGCCCGGCCGGCGTCGGACATGATCGTCCGCACGTCGGCGAAGTCGAGGTTGATCACCGCCGGCAGGGTCACCAGGTCGGAGATGCCCTGGACGCCCTGGCGGAGGACGTCGTCGGCGACCCGGAACGCCTCGACCATCGAGGTCTGCTGGTCGAGCACCTGCAGCAGGCGGTCGTTGGGGACGACGATCAGGGTGTCGACCTCGGCGGCGAGGTCGTCGATCCCTTTCTGGGCCTGGGCGCCGCGGCGGCTGCCCTCGAAGCCGAACGGCTTGGTGACGATCCCGACCGTCAGCGCCCCGACCTCGCGGGCGAGGCGGGCGACGACCGGGGCGGCGCCGGAACCGGTACCGCCGCCGGCGCCGGCGGCGACGAAGACCATGTCGGAGCCCTTCAGCAGGCGCTTGATCTTGTCCTGCTCCTCGAAGGCGGAGCGGTGGCCGACCTCGGGGTCGGCGCCGGCTCCGAGGCCGCGGGTCTGCTGGTCGCCAATGTGGACGGTGACGTCGGCGACGCAGAGCTGCAGCGACTGCAGATCGGTGTTGACGGCCATGAACTCGACCCCGGGGACGCGGGCGTCGACCATCCGGTTGACGGCGTTGACGCCGGCGCCGCCGACGCCGACGACCTTGATCACCGGCTGGTGCGGCTCACCCGAGCCCGGCGGCTCGTAGGCCGGCTCCTCGCGCCCGTAGCGGGGCGAGCCGGGCAGGTAGTCCTCGCGCTCCAGCCGCGGCCGTGGTTCCTCGGCGAAGACCTTCTTCAGCCGCTCCGGGGCGCCGGGGGCGCTGTCGCTGCCGACCGGCTCCTCG
>JAFDWC010000216.1 GCA_018268655.1 Actinomycetota bacterium | reverse complement strand
CACGACCTCGGCACGGCGCGGCGGATCGCCGACTTCATCGCGGTGCTGTGGAGCGGCAAGATCGTCGAGTCGGGGCCGAAAGAGGAAGTCTTCGACTCCAGCAACCCGTTCGTCAACCAGTTCCTCCACGCCGACATCAGCGGCCCGCTCGCGATGGACTAGGCCGCTTGGCCGCATTCTTTGCCCGGATCGCGGCCTGGGCCGCCCGGCGCGCTCGCTGGGTGCTCGTTGTCGCGCTGCTGGTCGCGATCGCCGCCGGCATCGGCGCGACCCGGATCCCGACCGACGCCGGGGTCGGCACCCTGGTCGACTCCAGCGACCCCACCTACCAGGCGACCGAACACGTCCGCTCCGTGTTCGGCGAAGAACCGGTCGTCGTCCTCGTCAAGGGCGAACTGCCGCAGCTGCTGCTGAGCAAGGACATCTTCCGACTGCTGCGGTTGGAGGGGTGCCTCTCGGGCAGGGTGCCGAAGGGGGCGACGCCGCTGCCCGGCGCCTGCACCGAGTTGGCCGAATCGGGCGCGGTCGAGTTCGTCAGCGGGCCGGCCACCTTCCTCAACGAGGCGGTGGTCCAGATCGACCGCCAGCTCGAACGGCTCTCGAAGGAAGTGGCGCCGGCCGAACTGCGGGAATTCCTCCTCGCGGTCGCCACCAAGTACGGGATCACCAGCCTGCCCTCGATCGATAACGAACAGTTCGTCGCCACCGTCGTCTTCGACCTGGCGCGGGCGCGGGGGACGCCGAAGGCGCGCCTCGCCTACCTCTTCCCGAACTCGCACACGGCGCAGATCATCGTCCGCCTGAAGCCGGACCTGAGCCAGGCCGAACGGCACCGGGCGATCGGGCTGATCGAAGACCTGGTCGCCGAAACGACGCCGCGCAGGCAGTGCGCCGAAGGCGGCAGGGCCAAGCCTTGCTTCGTCCTCAGCAAAGGCAGCTACGTGGTCTCGGGGGCGCCGGTCGTCGTCGACGGGCTGGCGCGGGCCCTGAAGGACGCGCTGTTGCTGCTCTTCGGCGTCGCCCTCGCGGTGATGGCGGTGATGCTGGTGCTGGTCTTCCGCTCGCGGCTGCGACTGCTGCCGCTGGCCGTCGCGGTCGCGGCGACGGCGATCGCCTTCGCCGTCTTCGGCCTCGCCAACGGCTCGCTGACGATGGCCTCGATCGCGGCGCTGCCGATCCTGATCGGGCTTGCGGTCGACTACGCGATCCAGTTCCAGGCGCGCTTCGACGAGGCCAGCGCCGCCGGGGCCGGTGGGGTGGAGGCGGCCCGGGCGGCGGCGCTCGCCGGCGCTCCGACGATCGCCGCCGCCTGCTTCGCCACCGCGGCGGGGTTCCTGGCGCTGCAGCTCTCCCCGACGCCGATGGTGCGCGGCTTCGGCTGGCTGCTGATCGCCGGCGTCGCGATCGCCTTCGCCCTGGCGCTGACCGCGGGCTCGGCGGCGCTCGCCCTCGGCTCGTCGCGGCGGGGCGCCTTTCGCTCGGATAGCGAGACAAGGGCGCCCCGACCGGTGGCCTGGCTCCTCGGCCTCGCGCTCGAGCAACCCGCGGCGGTCCTCGGTGTCGGCCTCGCGCTGGCGATCCTCGGCTGGGGCCTGGGGACCCGGGTCGGGACCGTCTCCGACATCCGCGACCTGGCGCCGCAGAGCCTGCCGGCCGTCCACAACCTGAACGAGCTGCAGGAAGCGACCGGCGTCTCGGGGGAGCTCGACGTCTCGATCGTCGCCGCCGACCTCGCCGACCCGGCGACGGTCAGGTGGATGGCCGGCTTCAAGCGCCGTGTCCTCCGCGAGAACGGCTTCACCGGCGAAGACCCCAGCTGCCTCCGCGCCGAAGTCTGCCCCGGCCCGGCGCTCTCGGACTTCCTCACCCGCGGCGGCGGCAGGCTGACCAGGTCGGGGATCGAAGCGACCCTGGCGGCGCTCTCCTCCTATGACCTGCGCCAGGTAGCCCCGCTCGCGGCCGACGGCAAGATCGGCCACTCGGCGCTGATCTCGTTCGGGATCCGCGCCCAGTCGCTCGAGGACCAGCAGCGGCTGGTCGACCGCGTTCGCGCCGCGATCGGGACGCCGGGCCAGCCGGGCGGGCCGCCGGCCGGGGTCGAGGTCCACCTCGCGGGGCTGGCGGTGATCGCCGCCGAATCGGCAGGAGCCCTCTCCTCCAGCCGCTACTGGCTGGCGCTCGGCGGCCTGATCGCGGTGGCGCTGGCGCTGCTACTCGTCTACCGGGGCGATTGGCGCCGCGCGCTGCTGCCGCTGGTCCCGACCGTGCTGGCCACCGGCTGGGCCTCGCTGCTCCTGTGGCTGACCGGGATCCCGCTCAACCCGATGTCGGCGGCGCTGGGCGCGCTGACGATCGCGATCGGGACCGAGTTCGGGGTGATCCTCAGCGGCCGCTTCCACCAGGAGCGGGCCAGCGGACGCTCGCTCGAGGAGGCCCTCCGCCGCACCTACGCCCGCACCGGTGCCGCCGTCCTCGCCTCCGGCCTAACCGCGATAGCCGGCTTCGCCGTCCTCGTCGCCTCCGAGATCCAGATGCTGCGGGACTTCGGCGTGGTCACCGTGATCGACCTCACCGCGGCGCTGCTCGGCGTCCTCGCGATCCTGCCGGCGGCGCTGGTCCTGCTCGAGGAGCGGGCGCGGCGGGCGCCCGCGCTGGCGGAGGAGCGATGAGGGACCGCTACTCGATCGGAGTCGGCCTCGTCTTCCTCGCCTTCGTCGTCTTCGTCGCGATCAGGATGCTGGGCGGCGGCAACGAGGAGGCGACCCTCGGCCTCGACCAGCTCGAAGCCCGCTGGCCGCTGCCTGAGTTCGCCGTTCCGGCCGCCGCCGGGCCGCTCGAAGGCGACGCCAACGTCGCCCAGGACGACTGTGGCAGCGGTGGCATTCCCTGCCCGGAACAACCGCCGCGCAAGCCGGCATGCGCGATCACCGTCCGCGGCGCCCTCCGCGTCTGCGACTTCTTCGACAAGCCGCTGGTGATCTCGTTTTGGTTCACCGGGGGCGGTGGCTGCATCGAACAGCAGGACGTGGTCGAGCGGGTCTACCAGCGCTACCGTGGACGCGTGAACTTCCTTTCGCTCGACGTCCGCGACGACCGCGGTACGGTCCGCGAAATCGTCGCCCAGCACGGTTGGCGGATGCCGGTCGGCTACGACCGCGACGGCGCCGTCGCCAGCCTCTACGGCGTCGCACTCTGCCCGACCATCGCCTATGCCTACCCCGGCGGCACCCTGCAGAGCGCCAGCATCGGCGACCTCACGGGGGCGCAGCTCGAAGCTCGGGTGCGGCGGCTGCTGGCGGCGACCCGGGCCGCCGAGGCGCTGCCGGCGGCGGCCGCGACGTCCTCGGCTTCCTGATGGAGGCCAGCGGCCACCGGGTCGACTGGGTGCCGGCACCCCGGCAGGGCTGGGTGGCGCCGCGGGTCGCGGCCGAGTTCCCGGGGCTGGGGATCGCCTGGACCGAGGTCGAGTGCCGGCCCGGCCGCAGCCCCGACGGCGTCCGCCGCCGCCTCCGCCTCCTCTCGGACCGCTTCTACGGCTCCCACGCCGTGCAGATGCGGCAGCGGGCGATCCCCTGGGCCTACCGCACCTTCTTTCGCCAGATCGGCCTCGACCCCGACCGCGACCGCACCCCGATCGAGCAGCTGGCGCTAGAACGGCTCTTCGACGGCGGCTTCAAGCTCCGCGGCATGCCCCGCGACGCGCTGACGATCGCGATCGTCGAGACCGCCGTGGCCCTGCGCTGCTTCGACGCCGACGCGCTCGAGGGTGCGCTCTGCATCCGTGACTCGGGGCCCGGCGAGGGGCTGAGCGGCGGCTCGGGCGAGCTGGCGCAGGGCACGCTGGTGATCGCCGACGACAGCGGCCCGGTTGCCGTGCTATTCGGCCCGCGGGCGGAGGGGTGCGCGGTGCAGAAGCAGACCCGCAGGGTGGCGGTGGTAGCGACGCAGGTGGAGGGGGTGCCGCAGATCGCGGTCGAGGAGGCGCTCTGGATAGCGGCGGTGGCGTTGGAGTCCGGGTAGGACGGGCGGGGGACTTCTTCCAAGGGGCCAGGGTTTTGCCAGCGGGAGCGACGGCGTGCCCCTCCCGAAAACGCTCCGCCTTCGGCTCCGCTTGAGTGTTTTCGGGAGGGGCACGCCATCCCTCCC
>JAFDWC010000215.1 GCA_018268655.1 Actinomycetota bacterium | reverse complement strand
AATCGCCACCCCCCTTTGTCTAAAGCTGACAAGGGACGAATCCCCTGCGTAGCTCGGCGGGCGGCAGGCGCACCCCGGTGACGTTGTCCCCGCTATGCGGGGACAAACGCACCCGAGTCATCGGGACGGTTTCGTCCCTTTTCAGCTCTAGAGAGAGCTGACCAGCCCCCGTCCCTTGTCAGCTAAGAGAGAGATGGGGTGGCCCGAACCCTGGGGCGCGTGCGCTTCGTCAGGGAGCGATGGGGTGCCCCTTCCGAAAACACTCAAGCGGAGCCGAAGGCGGAGCGTTTTCGGAAGGGGCACCCCGTCGCTCCCGCTCGCAGAACCATGATCCCTAGGAAAAGGACCCGCAACGCCCGCAACCCCTAAGCAACCTCGGACCCCTGGGCCCAAGCCCCGTACAACTCCGCGTACCGGCCCCCCGCGGCGATCAGTTCCTCGTGCGTGCCCGCCTCGGCGATCCGCCCACCCTCGAGCACGACGATCTTGCCCGCCCGCCTGATCGTCGACAGCCGGTGGGCGATCACGATCGCGGTCCGGCCGTGGAGCAGCCGCTCCAGCCCCTGCTCGATCGTCTTCTCGGTCCGCACGTCGACGTTCGAGGTCGCCTCGTCGAGGATCAGGATCCGCGGCTCGGCGAGGAGGGCGCGGGCGAAGGCGACGAGCTGGCGCTGGCCGGCCGAGAGCTGGACGCCGCGCTCGCCGACCTCGGTCTCGATCCCGGCCGGCAGCGCCGTCACGAACTCGGTCGCGCCGACGGTGGCGAGCGCCGCCTCGATCTCCTCCAGGCTCGCCTCCGGCCGCCCGAAGGCGACGTTCTCGCGGACGCTGCCGGAGAAGAGGAAGCCCTCCTGGGGGACGATCCCGAGCTGGCGCCGCAGCGCCCGCTGCTGGAGTCCGCGGAGGTCGTGGCCGTCGACCAGCACCCGGCCCTGCTGCGGGTCGTAGAAGCGAGCGACCAGCTTCGCGAAGGTCGACTTGCCGGCCCCCGTGGCGCCGACCAGCGCCAGCGTCTGCCCCGGCGGCACGTGCAGGTCGACCCCCTGCAGGGCCCAGGTGGCGGCGTCGTCGAGGTCGGGCTCGTCGGCGTAGGAGAACCAGACGCCGTCGAGCTCGATCTCTCCCCGCAGCGGCCCCGGGTCGATCGCGTCGGGGGCGTCGACCATGTCGGGCTCGGTCTCGAGCGTGTCGAAGATCTTGTCCAGGGCCGCCATCCCCTGCTGGTAGGTGGTGTAGAGCTGACTCAGTTCCTGGATCGGTTCGAAGAAGGTCGCCAGGTAGCCGACGAAGGAGACGATGACGCCGATCTGGATCGCCCCTTCGATCGCCTGGGTGCCGCCGTAGAGGAGGATCACCGCCGTCCCCACGGCCGAGAGCAGTTCGACCGCCGGGAAGTAGGAGGCGTTGAGGTAGACGGTCTTCATGTTGACCGCCCGGTTGGCCTCGTTGAGCTCGGTCATCGCGTCGACGTGGCGGCTCTCCTGGCCGAAGCTGCGGACGACGCGGACGCCGGAGATGCTCTCCTGCAGATAGGCGGTGACGGCGGCGATCCGCTCCCGCGTCGCTCGGTAAGCGCCGGCGGAGACGATCCGGAAGATCACGCTCGCCAGCGCCAGCAGCGGGAAGGTGAGGAAGGTGATCAGCGCCAGCTTGACGTCGAGGATGAGGAGGATGACGACGACCCCGACCAGGGTCAGGGTGCTGGAGAAGATCGTCACCACGCCGCTGGTCACCAGCTGGTTCAGGGCCTCGACGTCGTTGGTCATCCGCGAGATCAGGACCCCCGGGCTCTTGCGGGTGAAGAAGCCGATCGACATCCCCTGGATGTGGGTGAAGAGGCGCTCGCGCATGTCCTGCAGCGCCCGGGTGCCGACCCAGCCGACCAGGTAGGTCTCGGCGAAGGTGGCGATCGCGTAGACGAGCGAGACCCCGACGAAGGCGGCGACGGTCAGGTAGAGGGCGCTGAGGTCGCCGGTGATGATGCCGGCGTCGATCGCCCGTCCGGCCAGGTAGGGCGGCGCCAGCCCGGCCGCGGTCTCGATCACCAGGAAGAGGAGCATCAGCGCCATCCGGCCGCGGTAGGGCCGCAGCAGGCGGATCAGCCAGCGCACCTTGCGGCCGCGCTGGTCCTGGCCGCGGAGGAGCCGCCAGAGGGCGGCGAAGAGCGCCGCCGCGTTGTGGAAGGGGCTGCCGTTTTCGCCCGGCGCCGGGCCGTTGCCGGGGGCGCCGCCATTGGCGCTGGAGCCGTTGCTGGAAGCCGTCGGCGTCACAGCCGCGCCATCTCCTCGCGGTCTTCGAGGTCGCGCTGGAGGAAGACCGAGTCGGCGAGGCCGTGCTCGGCGATCTCGCGGTAGAAGCCGCAGCCCTCCATCAGCTCCTCGTGCGTTCCGCGGTCGACGATGCGGCCGCCGTCGAGGACGACGATTTCGTCGGCGAGGGCGACGGTGGAGAGGCGGTGGGCGATGATGAACGTGGTGCGGCCGGCCATCGCCTCGCGCAGGCCGGCCTTGATCGCCGTCTCGGTCGTCGCGTCGACCGAGGAGGTGGCGTCGTCGAGGATCAGGATGCGGGGGTCGGCGAGCAGGGCGCGGGCGATCGCCACCCGCTGCCGCTGGCCGCCGGAGAGGGTGAGGCCGCGCTCGCCGACCCGGGTCTCATAGCCATCCGGTAGCTCGCGGATGAAGGCGTCGGCCTGGGCCAGCCGGGCGGCGCGTTCGATGCTCTCGAGGCTGGCGTCGGCGTGGGCGTAGGCGATGTTCTCGGCGACGCTGGCGGTGAAGAGGAAGCTGTCGTCGGCGACGAAGGCGATCTCCGAACGGAGGCTGTCGAGGTCGACGTCGCGGACGTCGGCGCCGTCGACCTCGACCCTGCCGGTGTCGGGGTCGTAGAGGCGGGCGATCAACGCCACCAGGCTGGTCTTGCCGGAGCCGGAGGGGCCGACGAGGGCAACCGTCCGGCCCGCCTCGACCTCGAGCTCGATCTCGCTCAGCGCCGAGCGGCCGCCGCCCGGGTAGGCGAGGGTGACGTCGTGCAGCGCCACCGCGCCGCCGCCCGGCGGCAGCGCCGGCGCCCCCGGCGGGCTGGCGATCACCGGTTCGCGGTCGAGGATCTCGAACATCCGGTTGCCGGCGGCGATCGCCCGCTGCGCCATCCCCATCGTCACCCCGAGCATCCGCATCGGACCGGCCAGCATCACCAGGTAGGTGTAGAAGGCGGTGAAGTCGCCGAGGCTGAGGCTGCCGTCGATCACCGCGCGGCCGCCGACGAGCAGGATCAGCGCCACCCCGAGCTGGGGGAGAAGGCCGATGATCGGGGAGAAGGTGGCCTGCAGCCTGGTCGAGTAGATGCTCTGGTCGAAGACCCGGCCGACGGCGCGCTGGAAGCGGTGCAGCTGGTGCTCCTCGCGGGCGAAGGCCTTGACGATCCGGATCCCGGAGACGTTCTCCTCGGCCTCCGCGGTGAGTTCGGCGATCCGCTGCTGGACCTCCTGCAGCGCGGGGCGGGAGACGCGGTTGTAGCGCGAGGCGGCGTAGACGATGAAGGGAGCCGGGAGCAGCGCCAGCAGCGCCAACAGCGGGTCGATCGCGATCATCACCGCGCTGGCCAGGGTGATCGTCAGCAGCGCCTGGGTGATGAAGATCAGGCCGTAGCCGAGGAAGAAGCGGATCGCCTGCAGGTCGACCGTCGCCCGCGACATCAGCTGGCCGGTCTGCTGGCCGTCGAAGAAACCGAGCTCGAGCCGCTGCAGATGCTTGTAGAAGGTCTGGCGGAGGTCGTATTCGACGCCCAGCGAAACCTTGCCGGCGACCAGGCGGCGGACCACGGTCATGCCCAGGCGGAGGATGCTGGCGCCGACGATCGCCAGCGCCAGGGGCAGCAGTTCAGGCTGGTCGCCGTCTTTGATCGCGTTGATCGCGCGGCCGACCAGCCAGGGAATGAGGACGGTCATCCCCATCGCCGCCCAGGCGAAGATCAGCGAGCCCCAGAGCTGAGTCCGGTATGGCCGCAGAAATCCCAGCAGGCGGCGGTAAGTGCGCATTGGTACCCACTATACAAAGTAAAGTATTGGGGTTGGGGGCGTTGGAGGGAATTCGTCGGACGGGCGGCGGTGGGGCGGATTCGAGGGCGGGGATCGGGGGTCCCTCCCCGGACGGAAACGACAGCCTTCGGCTGGTTTCCTGAGTGTCCGGGGAGGGACCCCC
>JAFDWC010000214.1 GCA_018268655.1 Actinomycetota bacterium | reverse complement strand
CGCGAGGAGTTCCGGCAGATCATCAGCGACGTCAACAAGCTGCCGGAGACGCAGCGCTCGGCGCTGCTGCTGCGCGAGATGGACGCCCTCTCCTACGAGGAAATCGCCACCGCGATGGAGACCACCGTGCCCTCGGTGAAGTCGCTGCTGGTGCGGGCGCGGATCTCGCTGGCCGAGGCGAGCCAGGCCAGGCTGCTGACCTGCGGCGAGGTCCGGGTCGAGCTCTCCGAAGCGGCCGAGGGCCTGCGCAAGGTCTCCCCCCCGGTCCGCCGCCACATCCGCGAGTGCGACGAATGCGCCGACTTCCGCTCCCAGGTCCGCACCACCGAGAAGGCGCTGGCGGCGCTGTTCCCGGTCGGGCCGTTGATCGCCTTCAAGGGCTTCATCGCCTCCAAACTGGGCCTCGGCGGCGCCGGGGCGAGCGCCACCGGCGCCGGTGCCGCGGGTGCCGGGGCGGCGGGCGTCGGCTCCGGGGTCAGCGCCGCGATCGGCGGCAGCGGTGCCGCCGGTGGCATCGGCGCGATCGGCGGCGCGATCGGCACCAAGGCGGTCGCCGGCGTCGTCACCGCCGCCGTCCTCACCGCCGGCGCGGTCGAGGTCAAGCAGCAGACCTCGACCCCGGTCGCACCCGCAGCGCCGCCGCCGGCGAAGGTCGTGAACATGACCAACGAACCGGGCGGCGTCGAACCGCAGGCCACGGTGGCGGTCTCCGCCGCCCACGAACCGATGGTCGCCTCCAACGCGCAGGTCGCACCCGCCGTCAAGGCGCAGCTGCCGCCCACCGACGCCGAACCGGTCGCCGCGGTCGAAACCCCCGCCGTTCCGACACCCGCCGAAGAAGAAGCCGCCGCGGTCGGCGCCGCCGAAACCGAAGAGGCCGCGGGCTCGGTCGCCGACGGCACCGGCGGCACCACGGCCCCCGCGGGCGTTACCCTGGCCACCCCCTCGACCGGCACCGCCGCCGGCGCCCACCCCGGCACGGGCACCGTCGTCGTCACCGTCACCACCCCGACCGGCAGCACCGGCACCTCGACCACCCCGCCTCCGACCACGACCGCGCCGCCCCCAGCGCCAACCGCGGCGCCGACGACGCCCCCGGCGCCCCCGGTCGATGAAGCCGCCCCGCCGGCCGAAGAACAGCAGCCCGCCGTCGCCGCCGGAGCCGAAGACCCGGGCCCCGAAGCAACGCCGTAGGTTGGAGCGCCTGATCCGTCTCAGGGACGGATCAGGCCCGCTCGCTCAGACGGTGTGGGACTGCCCCGGCTGCAGGACGACGACCTTGGAGGCGGTCTGCGACTCGACGTCGGCCTTGAACGCCTCGGCGTCGGTCTCGATCGGCGGGAACGTGTTGTAGTGCATCGGGATCACGGTCGCGGCGCCGACGAGCTTGCAGGCGCGAACGGCGTCGTGGCGGTCCATCGTGTAGTGGCCGCCGATCGGGACCAGGAAGACGTCCGGCTGGTGGCACTCGGCGATCAGCATCATGTCGCTGAAGAGGCAGGTGTCGCCGGCGTGGTAAACGGTGGTGTCGCCGATCCTGATCACCATCCCGGCCGGCGGCCCGATCACGGTGCCGTCCGGGGCCGTGTTCGTGTGCCAGGCGGGGACGTACTTGATAGAGCCCCAGTCATAGGAGACGGTGCCGCCGAAGTTCGGGTCCTTCACGGACGCCACCCCCTGACCGGCGAACCAGTCGGCGAGCTCGACGATCGCCACCAGCTCGGCCCCCGTGCGCTGGGTCACCGCGACCGCGTCGGCGACGTGGTCGGCGTGGCCGTGGCTGACCGCGACCACGTCGGCCGCGACCTCCTCGGCAGTGGCGACGGCGACCGGGTTGTTCGGCTTCAGGAACGGGTCGGTGAGGACGGTCTTGCCACCGTCCGAAAGCTCGAAGCAGGACTGGCCGTGGAACTTGATCTCCATCTCAGCTATCTCCATCTCTCTCGGTGATGTCTGCACGGCCCGCCTCGAGCGCGGCCATCTCTTCCTTCAGTGCCCAGCCGACGGCGACGCCAACCATCATCCCCATCCGCGCCTCCTCGGCGAGCAGGGCGCGAACCGCGGTGATCCGCTCGTCCGGGTCGGGCGTCGTCGCCGCCTTCAGCGCCTCGGCCTCGTGCGGCTCCGCGAACCAGCCGCCCTCGGCCAGCGCCGCGGCGAGGACCCTCTGCAGCTGCGGGGCCGCACCGGCGACCACGCGTTCGGCCTCGGCGAAGCGCTCGGGATCGAGCAGGCGCTCGATTGCGGCCTCGAAGTCACCCGCAGCGGGCATCAGATCAGCGGCAGGCTACTCGGAGTGGGAGTGGTAGGCCGAGGCGGCGAGCCCGGCGAGGCCGCCGACGGCGCCCCCGACCAGGCCGGCGACGAAGTCGGCGGTCGGCGCGAAGAACGGCAGCACGATCAGGACGACGGCAGCGACCGCGACCCCGATCACGTCGTACTCCTGGTCGATCGCCCCCGCCGTCTCGCCGCGGCGCAGGGCGACCCAGGCGGCGACGGCGCCGAGCGCCATGCCGTTGCCGCCGCCGACGACGATGAATTCCCCCTGGGCGTTGGCGACCGCGGTCGCGGCGATCATCCCAAGCGCCCCGCAGGCGAGCAACAGGATCGCCGTCGGCATCGTGCCGAGCCGCCGCTCGACCCCGGTCGAGAAGATCGCCAGCCCGACCGCGACGACGAACAGGTAGCCGACGTCGACATAGGAGAAGGGGGCGGTCAGGTAGCGCCACCACTCGCCGGCCAGCGGCACGACGAGGCCACCGTAGGTGGCGAGAGAGTCGCCGGTCGCCTTCTGGATCAGCAGCAGCGCCGCCGAGGCGAGGATCACGGTGGCGGTCGCGTACGGCTTGTGGCCGCTCGCCCAGGAGACGGCGGGGCGGCGCGGCAGCAGTCGGCGGCGGCGCTTCGGGCGCTGAGCCTCGAGGCTGCCGTCACGGCGCTCCAGTTTCGGCGCCCGCTTGCGCAGGCGCGCCCCGCAGTACGGGCACTCGGTCACATACGGACTGACCTCGGAGCCGCAGTTCTTGCAGATGACGCTGAGCTCAGTCTCGCTCATCGTTCGAGAATAAACCCCCGGGCACGCTGTGCCTCGGCTCTCCGCTGCCATACTGCCCGGACACCCCATCCCGAGGAGGATTCGCACCGTGGAGTTGAAGAGCCTGACCGAGCAGAAATCGCTGCTCGCGACCCTGTCGCCCGGCAAACGAGCCCGGCTTCACCGCCTGCTTTTCGAGTTCGGCCCGGGCAACGGAACGCTGATGCTGCTGCCGATCGACCAGGGCATCGAGCACGGCCCGCGCGACTTCTTCCCCAACCCCGCCTCCAAGGACCCCGACTACCAGTTCCGGCTCGCCGCCGAGGCCGGCTACTCGGCCCTGGCCTGCCAGATCGGGATGGCCGAAAAGTACTACCCGGACTACGCCGGGCGGGTGCCGCTGATCCTCAAGGTCAACGGCAAGACCGACATCCCCTCCTCCGCCCACGCCTTCTCCAGCTGCAACTCCAGCGTCGAGGACGGGGTCCGGCTCGGCGCCGACGCGATCGGCTACACGCTCTACGTCGGCTCACCGCGCCAGGACGAGGACCTCGCCCAACTGCGCGACGTCCGCGAGGAATGCGACCGCTTCGGGATGCCGCTGGTGGTCTGGTCCTACCCGCGCGGCGAAGCGGTCGAAGCGAAGGGCGGCCCGAACAGCTTCTACGCGATCGACTACGCGGCGCGGATGGCGATGGAGATGGGCGCCGACGTCGTCAAGCTCAACATGCCGAAGGTGGACCCGGCCAAGGACAAGGACGCGCCGGCCCCTTACAACGAGCTCGAGGTCGACCAGCTGGAGGCGATCCGCCAGTGCGTCGAGTCGGCCGGGCGGGCCCTGGTCGTGCTCTCCGGCGGCTCCAAGGTCGACGACGAGACCGTCCTCCAGAACACCCGCGAGATCATGGAGGCGGGCGGCTCCGGGGTGATCTTCGGCCGCAACGTCTGGCAGCGCGAGTGGAACGAAGCGAACGCGATCGTCGAGCAGATCAAGGAGACGCTGCTGGCTAACGTGCGGCGGACGCCGTAGGTTGGATTCGCGGGCCTGGTCCCTCGGCGAGGGACCAGGGTTTTGCGCGGCGGGGCCCTCGGCACTCCTCCCCGTGAATTCAGTCGCGCGCCCTTCGGGCGACGCTCCGGATGATGCTGATCCCCTATGGGGATCAGGAAT
>JAFDWC010000213.1 GCA_018268655.1 Actinomycetota bacterium | reverse complement strand
GGGGTCCCTCCCCGGACACTCAGGAAACCAGCCGAAGGCTGTCGTTTCCGTCCGGGGAGGGACCCCCGAGCGCCGCCCTCGAATTCGCAGCGGAGGCGGTTCGTCCGACGAACCGCCTGAAGCTACGCCTCAACCTCACGCGCTCGACTCGGCCTGAACGCCCAAATCTCCGGCCGTACCCGCGCCAGCAGGCGCGAGGCGATGACTGCCGCGGCTCCGGCCACCATCCAGCCGAGGATCCAGTCGACCCAGTAGTGGTTGCCGGTGACGATCACGACCCAGGCGATCAGGATCGGCCAGAAGAGCCACCACGCTTTCGACCACCAGTGGCGGCAGACGAGGAAGCCGCTGCCGCCGATCATCAGCGCGAAGGCGCAATGCATGCTCGGGACGGCCGCGTAGGGGTTGATGAAGATCTTCGCCAGGGCGCTGTCGTGGTTGACCCCGGAGAACTTGGTGATCGTGTCGACGAAGCCGTCGCCGGGGAACATCCGCGGCGGCGCGGTCGGGAAGCCGATGTAGCCGATCAGCGCCAGGCACATCGCCACCACGAACATGTTGCGGACGAAGTTGTAGTGCTCGTTGCGCCAGATGTAGAGCCAGACGAGGAAGCCGATCGCGATCGAGAACTGAGCGTTGAGGTAGAGCTGGTTGGCGACGTCGATCGTCCACTGCGCCGGCAGGAAGACGGCCTGGAGGCCGGGCTCGAACAGCGAGTGCACCGAGCGCTCGAAATCGATCACCTGTTGGCCGTTGTAGATCGCTTCCGGGCGGCTGGTATCGGCGATCCCGCGGCCGAGCTCGTAGATCACGTCGACCGCGATCAGGATCCCAACCTGGCGCCAGAGATCCAGCCACCCTTTCGGCAGCTTGGCGCCGAGCTTGTCGATAGCACGAGACACCAACATACGATTGTAATCGCCTGATTAACCCGGAACGTGGGATTGCTCACGCACGAAGCGAGAAATCGGGCCCGGCGGCGCTCTAAATAAGGTCCGGAGGCGATGGCCACCTGGAAGCGACCCGACAAGCGCCGCGTCCGCGCGATCCGCGACCGCCTCCGCGAGATCTACGGCCTGCCGGTCAACCGGCCGCACGGCCACCCGATCGCCGAGCTGATCAAGACCGTCCTCTCCCAGCACACCAACGACCGCAACCGCGACCGTGCCTTCGCGGCGCTGCGCGAGCGCTTCCCCAGCTGGGAGGAGGTCCGCGACGCACCGCTGCCGGAGCTCGAGGAGGCGATCCGGCCCGGCGGCCTCGCACAGCAGAAGGCGCCGCGGATCCAGGCGATCCTCGAACAGCTCGGCGACCCGCCCGACCTCGACTGGATGGAGGCGGCGCCGCGCGAGGAGTCGCTCGAGTACCTGCTGGCGCTGCCGGGGGTCGGCCGCAAAACGGCAGCCTGCGTGCTGATCTTCACCTGGGACATCCCGGAGATCCCGGTCGACGTCCACGTCCACCGGGTCGGCAGCCGCCTCGGCCTCTTCCCCGAAAAGGCCTCGTTCGACAAGGCTCACGACCTGATGCTCGAAATCGTCCCGCCCGAGGACGCCTACGAGCTGCACGTCAACCTGATCCGCCACGGCCGCACGATCTGCCGCCCGAAGCCGCGCTGCGGCGAGTGCGAGCTGCGGCGGATGTGCCCGTGGTACCGCGAGAACCGGGCGGGCCGGCGCGCGGCCGACGCCGGTTCTGGGACCGCCGGTAGTATCCCCGCCGCCTCATAAGAAGAGGCCGCCCATATGAGCAAGAAAGTCTTCATCTCCTTCGGCATCGTCATCGTTTTCCTTGCCGTCATCGTCCCCTTCCTCGTCTTCGACTCGAACGGGGCTGCAGACTCGAACGGCCAGGAAGTGCCCGCCGGGCTGAAGACCGGGCAGGAACTGTTCGAGATCAACTGCGGCACCTGCCACACGCTCTACGCCGCCGGCACCGACGGCAACTACGGCCCCGACCTCGACGAACTGCTGGCCCCGACCGGGCCGCCGGAAGGGCCGAAAGCCGCCTCCACGATCAAGGGCACCAAGGGCCGCGTCCTCAACGCGATCGAACATGGGATCGACAGCGAACTGCCCGGGCGGATGCCGGCAGGGATCCTGAACAGCGTCCAGGCGCACGAAGTGGCGGAATTCGTCGCGACGGTGGCTGGGCGGGGCTAGGGGCGGCGAGCCCTGGGAGGGGTGACCCTCCCGCCGCTGCTTCGCAGGGCGCCGGTTGCCGGGATGGGGTGACCCCTCCCGCCGCTGCTTCGCAGGAGTTCGTCGGGAGGGGTCACCCCATCCCGACTCGTGCGAGCTTCCGTTGGGCTCCCGGGCTCCGCGCCAGCTCTGTCGAGCTTCTTCGCTTGCTCCGAAGCTCTTGGGGCATATGGTTGTTACAGGGGGCGCGGGGAGGTTGAAATTCCGCTCGGAGGGGAGCGGGTGATTAGGAGGAGCTGACTTGACGTACCGAACCGGAGCGACCAGGCGGGTCGCGGTGGTCGTGGCGCTGGCGCTGGCGGCGCTGGTCGCGTTCGCCGCGGTTGCCCAGGCCAAGCCGAAGCCAAAGCCGGCCAAGCCGAAGGGCACCGAAGTGACCGTGATGACCAGGAACCTCTACCTGGGCGCCGACCTCTCGCCGGCGATCAACTCGACCTCGATCCAGGGCTTCATCGAGGCCAACGGGGAAATCCTCCGCAACGTCGACGCCAGCAACTTCCCGGTCCGCTCCAAGGGCCTGGCGGAAGAGATCCTCGAACAGGAACCGGACCTGGTCGGGCTGCAGGAGGCGGCGCTGTGGCGGACCGCCGAACCGTCGCTGCTCTCGGTCAAATCGGGGGTGCCGACGGCAACCACGGTCAAGTACGACTTCCTCGCCGAACTGCTGAAGCGGCTCAACAAGCATGGGAAGAAGTACCGGGTCGCCGTCGTCAACCCGGAGTTCGACTTCGAAGCGCCCGCCGACTACAACGGCCTGCCCCACGACGGGCCTGGCGGCGGCGCTCCCGGGCTGCTCGAAAACGCCGAGATCAACGCCCGCCTGACGATGCGCGACGCGATCCTCGCCCGGGTCGGCGCCGGGGTCAAGACCTCGAACCCGCAAAAGGGCCACTACAACCACCTGCTGGTCGAGAAAGTGGCCGGCTCGGCCGAAGTGGCGGTGACCCGCGGCTGGGTCAGCGTCGACGCGACCGTCCGCGGCAGCCGCAAGTTCCACTTCGTCGACACCCACCTCGAGTCGTTCGACCCGGCCAGCGTGGTGCCGAGCATCCGCGCCCAGCAGGCGGAGGAACTGACCGGGCCCGGCGGGCCGGCGACCAGCAAGCTGCCGGTGATCCTCGTCGGCGACCTCAACTCCGACGTCAAGACCGAAGTCCAGCCCGGCGACGGACAGGCCTACCGGGTGGTGACGAAGAACGGTTTCCGCGAACGCTCGACCTACGAACCGCTCGGTTGCTGCATCCACTCGGTCGACCTCAAAGGCGGGTCGGTCAAGCAGATGGACCACAAGGTCGACCACATCATGACCAGCGATCCGAAGGACGTGAAGCTGGTGTCCTCGACGGTGACCGGGCGGCAGAAGCACAACGGCTGGTGGGACTCCGATCATGCGGGGCTCGTCAGCACGTTGGACATCCTGCGGTAGCGGTCAGGGTTCGATTTAGGACTGACGGCGGTCGGGAGGGGGTGGCCCTCCCGCCGCTGCTTCGCAGGAGTTCGTCGGGAGGGCCACCCCCTCCCGACCGTTGCTCGCTCCCTCCGGCGGATCGCTACCGCCGGAGGGATGGTGAGCTTGAGAGGGACGCCTTCTGGGGCGTCCCTTGCGTTTTGAGCTGCCAGCCGCGGACGGACCGTGCTCGGGGGATTGGCTTGAAATGATTTGAGAATCTGCCATACTGGCACTTAGATTTCTTAGGCTTTGGGGACGAAACCCCTGGACTGACAACGAAAACCCCTGGAAGGAAGCAGAAAAGTGGCAAAGACGATTGGAATCGACCTCGGCACGACCAACTCGTGCGTCGCGGTCATGGAGGGTGGCGAGCCCACCGTCCTCGAGAACGCTGAGGGCGGTCGTACGACGCCGTCCGTCGTCGCGTTCACGGAGGGCGGCGAGCGCCTCGTCGGCACCGTCGCCAAACGCCAGGCGGTGATGAACCCGGAGAACACGATCTTCTCGATCAAGCGCTTCATGGGCCGCAAGGAGGCCGAAGTCAAAGAGGAGGAGACGAT
>JAFDWC010000212.1 GCA_018268655.1 Actinomycetota bacterium | reverse complement strand
CAACGTCCCACGCAAGCGGGTCAACGAGATGATGCTGCTGGGCGAGCGCCTCAGCGCCGAGGAGGCGGTCACCTACGGGCTCGCCAACAAGGTCGTCCCGGCCGCCGAGTTCGACGCCGCCGTCGCCGATTGGGCGCAGAAGCTCGCTGCCAAGAGCCCGCTGCTGATGCGGCTCGGCCACGACGCGATGTACCGCCAGCAGGACATGGCCTTCGACGACGCGCTCGAGTTCCTGCGCTCGCAGCTGACCCTGACCTTCTCGACCGAGGATCTCGCCGAGGGCGTCCGCGCATTCTTCGAGAAGCGCGACCCGGAATGGAAAGGGCGCTGATGGCGGCGGACGAGGGGAAGCACCTGCTGCCGGGAACGGCACCGCTCGGCGAGCTCACCGACCAGCTCCACCGCCGCCGCGAGAAGGCGCTCCTGGGCGGCGGCGAGGAGAAGATCGCCAAGCAGCACGAGCGCGGCAAGCTGACCGCCCGCGAGCGGATCGACCTGCTGGTCGATGGCGGGACCTTCTACGAGCTCGGCCTCCATGGCCGGCCGCACTTCGCGCAGCGGGCGATGGACGGCGTCGACGCCCCCGCCGACGGCGTCGTCACCGGCTGGGGCGACGTCGACGGGCGTGCCTGCTGCATTGCCGCCTACGACTTCACGGTGATGGCCGGCTCGATGGGGATGACCGGCGAGCTCAAGGTCGCCCGCCTGCGCGAGATGGCGCTCGGCAAGCGGATGCCGTTCATCTGGCTGCTCGACTCTGCCGGCGCCCGGATCCAGGAGGCGACCGGCTCGCTCTTCGCCGGCTCCGGCCAGCTCTTCCGCGAGGAGGTCGAAATGTCTGGCGTGGTGCCGATGGTGGCGGCGATGATGGGGCCCTGCGCCGCCGGCACCGCCTACATCCCGGCGCTCGCCGACTTCGTCCCGATGGTCGCCGGCCAGGGGGCGATGGCGCTCGCCGGTCCGCACCTGGTGAAAGCGGTGACCGGCGAGGAGATCTCGATGGAGGAGCTCGGCGGCGCCAGGGTCCACACCCGCAAGTCGGGGGTCGGGGACCTCGAAGTCGAGGACGACGAGGAGTGCATCGAGGCGATCAGGGCCTACCTCTCCTTCTTCCCGGCCAACTGCGAGCAGAAGCCGCCTCTGCTGGAGCCGAGCGACCCGGTCGAGCGCCGTTCCGAGCGGCTGCTGGAGATCGTCCCCGAGTCCTCGCGCCAGCCCTACGACATGTACGAGGTGATCGCCGAGATCGTCGACGACGGCGAGTGGTTCGACCTGAAGCCGCGCTGGGCCCGCAGCGTCATCACCTGCTTCGCCCGTTTCGGCGGCCAGCCGGTCGGGATCGTCGCCAACCAGCCGAAGCAGCTGGCCGGCGTCCTCGACAACGACTCCGCCGACAAGGCCGCCCGCTTCATCAACCTCTGCGACGCCTTCAACGTCCCCCTCGTCTTCCTCCAGGACGTGCCCGGGTTCATGGTCGGCTCGAAGGTCGAGCACGCGGGGATCATTCGCCACGGAGCCAAGATGCTCTACGCGGTCAGCCGCGCGACGGTGCCGAAGGTGACGGTGATCGTCCGCAAGGCCTACGGCGCCGGCTACTACGTGATGTGCGGGAAGGCGTATGAGCCGGACCTGATCGTCGCCTGGCCCGGGGCCGAGATCTCGGTGATGGGCGCCGAGGGAGCGGTCAACATCATCGGCCGCTCGGCGATCGATGCCGCCGATGACCCGGAGGCGACCCGCGAGGCGATGCTCGAGGCGGTGCGCCAGAGCATCGACCCCTACATCGCTGCCGGCAACGCGGTGATCGACGAAGTCATCGACCCGCGCGAGACCCGCCCGACGATCGTCCGAGCGCTGCGGATGGCCCGCACCAAGCACGTCGAGAAGCCCCGCAAACGCCACGGCGTGATGCCCGTATGACCCCAGGACGCCGCAAACAGGCGCATCTCGGTGTCCTTGGTCGCTCGGCTCGGGTCGCGCACTGGAGTGCGCTCACCTCCCCTAGCTTCCCTGCGTCCACCGACCTGCTTGGTTTTCGCCCCCTGGGAAGGCCGACCGGGCGATGAGCCGCTTCGAGGACCCGGTGATCATCAGCTGCTCGATCAGCGGTGTGATCGCCAACCGCGAGCAGTCGCCGGCGATCCCCTACACCCCCGCGGAGTACGCGGCGGAGGCGCGCCGCGCGGTCGACGAGGGCGCGTCGCAGATCCACATCCACGCCCGCAAGCCGGATGGCACGCCCTCCTACGAGGTCGAGGACTTCCGCGCGATCACCGAGGCGATCCGGGCCGAGGTCCCGGACGTGATCGTCAACTACTCGACCGGGGCGATCGGGGTCCCGATCGAGAAGCGGCTCGAGTACCTGCGCGCGCTCCGGCCCGATGTGGCCGCGCTCAACATGAGCTCGATGAACTACGCCAAGTACTCGCGCCGGCGCAAGGACTTCGTCTTCAAGGCGGTGTTCGAGAACAGCTTCGACACGATCACCGAGTTCCTGGTCGAGATGAGGGAGCTCGGGATCAAGCCCGAGCACGAGTGCTTCGACGCCGGCCACGTCGCCAACCTCGACCCGCTGCTCGACATGGGCCTGCTCGAGCCGCCGCTGCAGATCTCGCTGGTGATGGGGGTGACCGGCGGCATCCGGCCGACCCCGCGCAACGTCAACCTGATGAGCGACCAGATCCCCGCCGGCCCCGAAGGGCCCAACCAGTGGCAGGTGATCGGGATCTCGCGCGACCAGTGGAAGCTGCTCGCCGCCTCGCTGGTGCTCGGCGGCAACGTCCGCGCCGGGGTCGAGGACAACCTCTACCTGCCGAACGGGGAGATGGCGAAGTCGAACGGCGAGCTGATCGCGAAGGCGCGCCAGATGGCCGAAGACGTCGGCCGTCGTCCGGCGAGCATCGCCGAGGCGCGCGAGCTGCTGGGGGTGCCCGGCCGTGGCCGAACTGCCGCTTAGCGACGTCCGCGTCCTCGACCTGACGCGGCTGCTGCCGGGCGGCTTCTGCTCGCTGCTGCTCGCCGACCTCGGCGCCGAGGTGCTGAAGGTCGAGGACACCGGGATGGGCGACTACGTGCGCTGGGCGCCGCCCTACTACGGCGACGAGGAGCTCGACGCGCTCGGCACCCGCTCCTCCTTCTACCTGGCGCTGAACCGCGGCAAGCGCTCGATCCGGCTCGACCTCAAGCAGGACGCCGGGCGGGAGGCGCTGCTGCGCCTGGCCGCGGCGCACGACGTCCTGCTCGAGAGCTTCCGCCCCGGGGTCCTCGACCGGCTCGGGGTCGGCTACGAGCGCCTGCGCGAGGTCAACCCCGCGCTCGTCTACTGCGCGATCACCGGCTACGGCCAGGACGGCCCCTATGCCAGCCGCGCCGGCCACGACATGAACTACCTCGGCCTCAACGGCCTCCTCGGCATCACCGGCCGGCCGGGCGGGCCGCCGATCCAGGCCGGCGCCCAGATCGCCGACCTCGGCGGCGGCGCCCTGATGGCCGCCTTCGGGGTGATGGCGGCGCTGCACGAGCGCGTGCGCTCCGGCCAAGGCCAGTTGGTCGACGTCTCGATGACCGACGGCTCGATGGCCTGGCTGGCGGCGGTGGCCGGTGCCTACTTCGCCAGCGGCGTCGTCCCCGGCCGCGGCGACGGCCAGCTCTCCGGGGGCATCCTCTGTTACCTGCCCTACGAGGCCGCCGACGGCTGGGTCAGTTGCGGCGCCCTCGAGCCGAAGTTCTGGGCCGCCTTCTGCCAAGGGGTCGGCCGTCCCGACCTGGTCGAGGCCCAGTTCGAGCGGCCAGGATCGGACGCCTGGCGCCAGGTTGCAGAGGTCTTCCGCGCCCGCACCCGAGCCGAATGGCTGGCCTTCAACGAGGAGCGCGACTGCTGCATCGAGCCGATCCTCGACCTCGACGAGGCGCTCGCCTCGGAGCTGACCCGGGCCCGCGAGATGGTGGTCGAGATCGAGCAGCCGGGGATCGGCCGGGTCCGCCAGATCGGCAACCCGATCAAGCTCGACCGCACCCCCGGCGACCCGACCCGTCCGGCGCCTGCCTTCGGCGAGCACACCGAGGAGGTCCTGCGCGGGGTCGGCTACTCCGCCGAGGAGGTCGCGGCGATGCTGGCGACGCGCGCCGCCGCCGGCCCCGACAGCGACGGCGCCGTGGAGTTCCGGGCGTGAGCGCAGCGGAGGCCCCCGAGCTGATGCGGATGGGAGAGCTGGCCGCCGCCTCCGGGGTGC
>JAFDWC010000211.1 GCA_018268655.1 Actinomycetota bacterium | reverse complement strand
GGGTGGCGATCGTCGCCGCCGGGGTGCTGATCGTGGTCGGCATCGCCGGGATGGCGGGGCTGAACGCGGCCAGCGCCGAAGGCGAAGCGACCCGGGTCGAACAGGCGCGTGCCGCCGGCACCGACAAGCCGCCGCCGCTGACCCGGGCCCAGGCCGAAGACTCGACCAAGACCTCGTGCAAGGCCGTCGTCCACATCGGCGACTCGACCTCCGAGGGCCTCGACTCGGCCGAATACCTGCCCAACCCGAAAGAGCGGATCGAAAACCGCTACCACGAAGTCGGGGTCAGGGACGTCCACATGGAAGTGCAGGGGGCGCGCTCGATCGAAGAGCGTTTCGAAGGCCAGCCGAACGCACAGGAAGTCGCCGAAGCGTGGAAGGCCGAAGGCTACAAAGGCTGCTGGGTGCTGGCCCTCGGGACCAACGAGGCGGCGGACGTCTCGGCCGGGTCCAACGTCGGCGAGCGCGAACGGATCGAAAAGATGATGGCGATCATCGGCGACGAACCGGTGCTCTGGATCAACGTCAAATCGCTGCCGTCGGCGCCCGAACACTACGAACCCAAAGGCATGGAAGTGTGGGACGAAGAACTCGAACGGGCCTGTCCGCGGTACCCGAACATGCGGATCTACGACTGGGCGGCCGACGTCAAAGACGCCTGGTTCATCGAAGACGGCGTCCACTTCACCTCACCCGGGTACGCTGCCCGCGCACAGCTGATTGCCCAGGCGCTGGCTCACGCCTTCCCGGCGAAAGGAAAATCGCCGGGCGGCGCCAAATGTGTCGTCAGCTGAGAGCCAACTTCACCACGTCAACTCGAAGCAACTTCAACCGAAACCGACCACGGGAGGACCACCGATGGCTGATCCGAACGAGCGCGACACCAAGCTGATCCAGTACCTGCAGGAGGCCTACGCGAAGGAGCAGGAGGTCGAGCTGGGGCTCCAGGCCGACATCCTGATCACGACCAAGGCGCCGTACCAGAAGCGCCTCAAGCAGCACCTGAAAGAGACCAAAGCCCACGCCAAGGCGCTCGAGCGCCGGATCAAGAAGCTCGGCGGCGGCAGCACCCTGCAGAAGCTGGTCGGCAAGGCGAGCGGGGCGGCGAAGGCGCCCCTGCACGCGGTCCGCGGTTCCAGCGACCAGGAGAAGATGCTGAAGAACGCCAAGACCCAGTACACCGACGGCCAGGAGCAGATCTCGACCTACGTGGCGCTCGAGGTCTTCGCGCTCAAGGTCGGCGACAGGGACACCGCCAAGCTCGCCGCCGAGATCCGCCGCGACGAGGAGCGGATGGCGAAGTACCTCGAGGGTCAGGTGAAGCAGCTGGCCGGTGCCGTCGCCACCGCCGAGGTCCCCGCTGCCCAGCGCCGCACCGCCGGCAGGAAACGCGCCGCCAAACGCCCGGCCAAAAAAGCCGCCGCGAAACCGGCCGCGAAAAAAGCGACGAAAAGATCAGCGGCCAAAAAAGCCACGGCGAAAAAATCGGCCCGCAAATCGTCGCCGAAAAAGGCCGCTGCGAAAAAAGCCAGCGCCAAAAAACCCGCCGCAAGCAAACCGCGCAAAGCAAAAGCTCCGAAAAAAACGGCGGCGAAATCGAAATAGAGGCCCGCGCAAGCTCGTCACCAGTGCGGGCCACTGGGGCGGGTCGCCGCAACGTGTCGATGGAGGGGCCGGGAGGCCCCTCCAAAACGCCACCGCTACTCGAGGCAGTCGATCTCCACGCCCTCGATCTCTCCCGCAGGCTCGAACCCAAGTATCCGCCCGTAGAAGTAAAGCTCGGCTTCGAGGCAGCGCACGTTCGTCTCCGCCCGCCGGAACCCGTGCTGCTCGCCCGCGAACGCCACGTAGGCGTGGGGCACTCCGTTCGCCTTCAGCGCCGCGACCATCGTCTCCGCCTGGTTCGGCGGCACGATCTCGTCCTCGAGCCCCTGGAAGAGGATCGCCGGCGAGCGCAGCCGCTCGACGAAGTGGATCGGCGAGCGCGCGCGGTAGAGGTCGGCGCGCTCGGGATAGGGCCCGATCAGCCCGTCGAGGTAGCGCGACTCGAACTTGTGGGTGTCGGTTGCCAGCGCCTCGGCGTCGGCCACCCCGTAATAGCTGGCGCCGGCGGCGAAGTCGTCGTGGAAGACGAGCGCGCAGAGGGTCGCGTAGCCGCCGGCCGAGCCGCCCCGGATCGTCAGCCGCGCGCCGTCGGCCTCGCCGCTCGCCGCCAGGTGCAGCGCCGCCCGCACGCAGTCCTCGTTGTCGACCAGGCCCCAGGTGCCTTTGAGCTTCTCGCGGTAGGCGCGGCCGTAGCCACTCGAGCCGCGGTAGTTGACGTCGACGATCGCGAAGCCACGGCTGGTCCAGTAGAGGAACTCGCGGTCGAAGGCCGGCACCGCGTGCGAGGTCGGGCCGCCGTGGCTCTGGACGATCAGCGGCGGCGCTTCGCCGGCCGGGGCCTCGAAGCCGGCGTTGGCCGGCGGGTAGTAGAAGCCGTGGGCGACCTCGCCGTCGCCGGTGGCGAACTCGACCGGCCGCGGGGTCGAGACGAAGCCCGGGTCGATCGGCTCCTCGCCGGCGTTGGGCAGAACCTCGAGCTCGCCGCTGGCGAGGTCGAGGACGGTGACCGCGAGGTCGGCGGCGGGCGAGCCGGCGACGAAGGCGAGGCGGTCCCCGCGGCTGCTGATCGCCGGGAAGCCGAAGTTGGTGAAGGGGAGGCCGAGGTCGCGCAGCGGCCCGCCCTCGGGGTCGCGGACGAAGAGCTGTTCGGCCGCCCGCTCGGTGCGGACGAAGGCGATCGCGCCGCCCTCCAGGAAGGCGTAGGTGGCGCCGCCGAACAGCCATTGGGGGTGGGCGAGGTCGGCCTCCTCGGCGGTCAGCTGCTGCTCCTCGCCGCTCGCCGGATCGATTGCGTAGAGGTTCCACCAGCCGTCGCGGTCGGAGACGAAGTGCAGGCGGCCGTCCGCTCCCCACTCGGGTTGGAAGATCGACTCCGCCGGGCCGCCGGCGAGCTTCCGCGCGGCCGCGGGGTCGGCCAGCGGCGCCGTCCACAGCTCGGTCCCGTCCCAGGGCATGTTCGGGTGGTCCCAGCAGGTGAAGGCGAGCCTCCCGCCGTCGGCCGAGAGGCGCGGGAACGAGTAGAAGTCGCGCCCGGACGCCAGCACCCGCGGCTCTCCCGCGCCGCTCAGCGGCAGCGCCACGACCTGGTTCTCCGCTTCGCCGCCGCCGCTGGGGTGGACCTCGCGGACGCAGACGACGGTCTCGCCGTCGGGCGCCACCCGCAGGTCGGCGTAGCGCAGCGCGGCGGGCTCCTCGGGCTCCGGCGTGATCGCCACCGGCTCCTCGCCCAGCCGCAGCCGGTAGAGGCGCTGGTCGCCGAACTCGGCGTAGAGGACCGTGCCCGGTCCGGCCAGGGTCCAGGCGCCGCCGCCGTACTCGTGGACGCGGGTGCGGGCGTTGGCTCCGGCGGGGGTCGCCTCGACCGGATCGCCGCCCTGCGGACGCCGCATCAGCGCCATTCGCCCGCCCTCCTGCGGCCGCCCCTCGGCCCACCACAGGGCATCGTCCTCGGCCAGCACCGCGCCGCTGAGGCGGCCGCCGCCGCTGGCGACGAGCGTGGCCGAGAGCGGCGACTCCCAGGACCCGTAGGGCGCGACCCGCGCCACGGCTACTGCTCGGACGCGCCGCTCGCCGCCGGCTCGTCCTCGGCGGCGACGACGATCTCGCGCAGGCGGTGGTCGTCGACGTCGAAGACGAAGCCGCGGACCCGGTCGCGGTGGGGGAGGAAGGGCGAGCGCCGCACCCGCAGGATCGATTGCCGGACGTCGGCGTCGACGTCGACGAAGGACTCGATCGCAAAGGCCGGCGCGACTCCGGCGGTCTCCATCAGCTCGGTGCGGAAGCCGTCGTCGGTGATCGTCTGCATGCCGCAGTCGGTGTGGTGGATCAGCATCACCTCGCGGGTCCCGAGCCGCCGCTGCGAGATTGCCAGGGAGCGGATCACGTCGTCGCTGACGATGCCGCCGGCGTTGCGCAGCACGTGCGCCTCGCCCGATTGCAGCCCCAGCGCCGCGAAGACGTCGAGCCGCGAGTCCATGCAGGTGACGATCGCCAGGTGCAGCCGCGGTTCGACGTCGAGGTGATCGGTCGGCAGGCCGCCGGCGAACTCGCGGTTGTTCTCGAGCAGCTGATCGGCGACGTGCATGTGGCAAAGCCTAGTTTGTAGAGACTGGTGGCTCCCCTGGCGGT